>CAYIUF010000024.1:9217-11891 GCA_964366515.1 uncultured Gammaproteobacteria bacterium | reverse complement strand
GACCCAGCTCTCCAAAAGCTGTGACGAAAGTTCGATTCTTTCCACCCCTGCAAATGAAAATACCGCTCCGAAGGAGCACTCCAAGTAAATCTTTCAATCACCTAAAAAATTCTCCTTGGTTTTTCGCGTTACTACCGATTCTTCTGCTCTTTGCGCTTTTAACATCCCAATTTATTGCTCAAACACCTAAAATCCCTTCAGCGCAAAATTCCGCCTCGTATCCTGTGCACCTTGCGGGTGATCCAACCACCTCTTTAGAAAAAATAGAGATAACTGTTTTATTGTTCAAACCAAAAGATGTCTCTTTTGACAACAAGATTAACTGGATACCTCTCGCTGAAAAATGGTATGAGGAAGCAATTTCTTTTTGGGAAGACGTTTTACTAGATAAATCAAAAATAACTCTAACAGTTTATCCAACGATAATAGAGGCAGATGCAAATGTTGGTAACTATAACTTCCATAGCATTTATCAAGAGGCCTTGAATAAATTAGCGAAAGATCCATCACATCAAAATCTTCTGAACGAGGAAGAAAAATATAGAATTCTGGCTATCAATATCTTGGCCGATGATAAACACTTCTATGCACAACCCGGCCAAGGAGCATCCTTTGGGAATCACGGCGCCTTTGTAAACATCATGGACACGCAATTCGAAGGAATGCAGTTTTACAATATCGATTCGAGTGTAAAAGGCAGAGCAATCCCAGCAATGGAAGCACATGAACTGGGACATGCATTAGGGCTGCTCCACTCAGATGAATACCCTGAAATCATTAATAAATATTTCATTAATAATCAATGGAATAGTAATTGTGATTTGATGATAGGGTCAAAATATATAGAATTTATGAATAGAAAATATGTCGAGGACGGATCACTCCAGGATGTTTCGTGCATTCTTCCTGAACAACAAGCATTATTCTTTTAATAGAAGTTCACTTCTCCAAACTCACTTCACCTTTCCCCATCCTCTTAATATCCAAAACCAAATTCAAAGATAAAAATGCCAAAACTATCCCTATCGCCATGGCTCCAATCCCATCAAATCTTGCCTCCCCAGAAATCTGATATAAAACCAAAGCAATAAGCCCAACTCCCGCCGCAGACATTCCCATTAAATCCAAAACAAAAGTATTTTTTGTCATATATAAAGGTGAACTCCAAAAAGCATCAACCACTTGTGAATTTTTCCTGCCGCCCAGAATCCGTTTAGCACTCAGCCAAAATGCATACCCGTTTGAAGCAATGCTAATTGTTAAAGCAATATAAGCAAGAAGAATGTTTTCAATTTCATGAGGGTTCAAAAATCTCTTCAATCCAAAGTAAAATGACAAAGAAGATGCTAAAACAAACATTACCAAAGCAGACGTCAAAGTCCAAAAATAGGCTTCTTTTTTAGACCTCTTCAAACCAATTAAAAGTAAACCCGATGCAATAAGATCTGAAATCCCTTGGAAAAGCTCGGCAACCATAACAACGCTTCCTGTGATAAAAGCAACAATAACGTTGACCAAAATATCCAAAAGGTCAACAAAAAACGAAACCAAAACTACCCGTCTTGCGGAAATCTGCATATCCTTAGTGTACCTCTCCCCGTCTTTGGTTGTATACTTTCCTAAACCAAGCTCGCACTTAAAAATGAAACCCACTGTGTGGTAGGAGAAAGAAATTGGCAACACTCGGCGACGCACGCATACTTTTCCAAAGCCCGGACCTCGTATCTCTAGGCTTCGTCAAAGACGCCTCTCCCCAACTTACTTCGGCCGTGGGAAGGATGGAGATTGCAATCGAGGCGCTTAAGGAAGAAATTACATTCGACCAATGGGGTGATGCTCTATTTGGCAACCCAGACCCGAACAGAGTTCTCGAGCCCAAAGCCCAAACACTCTATGACGAGGCCCAAACAGCAAGAACCCTCGCCCGCCAACTGTTTGTCCACTAACTGCCACAAACCCCACGAAAGCCCAAAAGGCAACCGTGGGGTTTTGCTTTTCATCCCCATTGGGCATACAATCCGCTTAAAGCAGAATTTGCACACTAAAAAGGAGAAAAAGAAAATGGGACTTCTGTCAAAGCTGTTTGGTGGTGAAACCAAAACCCGCAATCCAATAATCCTCGACTATGCGTGCGTGCACACAGAGTCCTTTGAGAATCCGCCGCCCATGACCGCAAAAGAAAGGAGCCTTGCCCAAATACAGGCAGCAAAAATCAGGTGTAGCAAATGCGACCCGCCTGGCTGGGGCAAGTTCGAGGTCGAGAAAAGGAACCTGGAGCTCCAGATGGCTCGTAGGCAAAAATGAGCGCAATTAACGCGGCCGTGATGGCGACCCTCCGGAGGCTCTTCCCAAACCGCTATGGTGGCCCAAGTCCAGACGAAGCCAAAGAGCCCCGAGCCCCAACCTACCACATGGTCAACCTGGCAAGCCTAAGACCTGGGATCAAATACACCTTCTCAGGAACCTGGGATGCCTGGTTTGAAGGAAGAAGGCCCAACGGCAAGTATGCCTTCAATATTCCCGCGCTCTACGACAAGCCGCACGAGCTGAACCGCGGCGATGTCCTCAAGTTCGTCACACTGTTCTACTGACCCGCCCTTCCGGCGAGGCTCGCCAACAGGCGGCCCCAAGCCCGTATTGTAGTAGCAAAATTCATTTTGCGAAAAGTACGGGC
>CAYIUF010000024.1:4916-9117 GCA_964366515.1 uncultured Gammaproteobacteria bacterium | reverse complement strand
TAGCAAAATTCATTTTGCGAAAAGTACGGGCTTTTTCTTGTGGTTTTCTTGCCAGCTTGACAAAGCTTGCATTGGCATGATATAATAGGCTATAGGTTAGAAGCCCTGCTCATTGAAAATAGCTCAAGGACATAGTCCTGAGCGTAGCCGAAGGAGGCAAAAAGTGGTAGTAGTCCAGTCCAAACCCGTCGGGTACACTTGTCGTGTGTGCCACAAAGATGTTTCGTTGTCTGACGCAGAAAGACACGAGGAGACCATCAACGCAAAATCCAATGGAGTATTGGTTCTCTGTCTTCTCTTCTGCCCAGTCTGTAGGGTTGAGGTGGCTCCACTAGCCTTCCACAGCCAAAACCTGGCCGCCTAAGCATCTGTTCAAAAGCCCGCCTTAAGCCCTCGAATATAGAAATCACAATTTGTGAAATCAAAATCGAGGGCTTTCCTGTGGAAAAAACCCCGCACTTGCGCTGGCAAAATAATTCCCCTAAACTACAAGTTAGAAATTCGAGATCATTTAAAAAGGAGGTAAAGTTTTCCAGGCATCCTAAAACAAACTCAAGGAGTGCGAAAAACTGTGTCATTAGTATCCGACAAGGTAATGTTCGGCACACACGACCCCAATCGCGGAGGGTTCCGAAGAATCAAGGGCGGCTTCGGCACAGACCTGCGCGCGGGAACCAAGGAAACCGCCCAACCCAAGGTCACTGATCCGAACAGTCAAGGAGATCAACACAAGCCAGACCAGACCACCAACTCCTAAGATCTCGACTCACAGTGGGCGCAATTTGCATATTTGCTCTTGCAAGTTGCCCCACTGCCCACATTCTTACTTGTATTAGCGCAATTCATTGCGCGCTTCTGTAAAATTATCTTGTGAACAAACTCTGGTTGGCTGTAACCTTTCTACTTGGCATACTTCTTGGTGCCACAGGCTTTTACTTGGCAAAACTTCCCGGCAAATCCTTCCTTGTCCCTCAAACAATCAAAGAAAAGGCAAGACCTCTAGACAAATACACATACGAAAACTTGTCAAAAAGAAACTGGCAGCCAACTGAACTAAAAATCGAATCCGAACTTGACTCAAAACCAACTTCCTTAAAACCCCCATACAACTTCAAATCCTATCTTTTCTCCTTCGTTGTGGATAACAAAAAAATCACCGGCCAAATAAATGTCCCCGATAACCTGATCACCCGATCACCAGATACCCAGGTATCCACAATCTTAATGTTTAGAGGCTACGCCCCCAAAGAGAGCTACTCAACAGGAACCGGTACTAAAAACGCAGCGGCAGTTTTTAGCCAAAACGGATTCATCACCGTGGCTCCAGACTTCTTAGGCTACGGCGACTCAGACCCCCGAGATGAGGATGAAATGGCCGGCCGTTTCGAGTCCTATCCAATAGCCTTAACTCTCCTCCGGTCCCTAATGGACCCAAAATTCGTCTGTGCACCAACCTATGAATCGTGTTCTGTTGATAATTGGCCATTGAGTGTTGAAAATTTATTTCTCTGGGGTCATTCTAACGGCGGCCATCTTGCCCTTTCCACTCTTGAAATTGCCAACCATTCCCCCTCATTTGCTGATAAAGCATTCCCCACAGTCCTTTGGGCTCCCGTCACAAAGCCCTTCCCATACTCAACTTTAGTTTATACAGACGAAGCAGATGATTTAGGCAAAATGCAAAGAAAGAGTCTCGCAAAATTTGAAGAAGACTACGACGTCAATCTCTATTCAATCCACAACTACACAGATTGGATAAAATCCCCAATTCAGCTCAATCAAGGAACTGCAGATGAAGAAGTCCCGTATTGGTGGTCAAAAGAATTTGTAAAAACCCTAAAAGAAAAACACGAAGACAAAAAGGCCGACTTCACCATCTTTTTGTATCCCGGCATGAGCCACAATATGCAACCCGGCTGGAATACTGCCGTTGCAAGAAATCTTGCCTTCTTTAACTCCTTCCGCTAAACTACAGGCTAAGAGTGCCAGATTGGTACTTCGCAAAATTGAAAAGGGAGACAAAATGCCAATTGTCCTAATGCTTATAAACGTGGCGGTGGCCATACTAAGCTCCATCCTCGCGGTCGCCTTTGGCGCCGGGTCAAAACCTGGCGAATTCGGACTCCCGGCTTGGGGAACCCCTCTCGGAGTCTTGATTGCCCTGGCCTTCCTGGCAAGGAGAAAGCTCGAAAACATCACCTTCACAGGGATCAACCTCGGACTCTCAGCCCTGAGCATCGCGGTGTTGATCTTCGCCTCGCCAGAAATTAGCAGTCAGTGGCATGTGCCGTTGATTGTATCTGCTGTCGTCGGCATATGGATCGGGCTTCCCGACTGGCGTAAAGGACGCGTCGTGACAGCCGGCGAACAAGACAACGAAGACTGAGACCTCACCGCCGGTAATGCACCAAAATGCAAACCGGCGGTTTTTTCTTTGTCTTCATACTTGACAAAATGTATATTTGAATGTACATTTGAATCATGCAATATATTAAGTTTACAGACTTAAGAACCAGATCTAAAAGTCTTGCAAAAGCCCTCGAGAACGGGGAAGAAATAAACCTTGTCAGAAGATCAATTCTCGTTGGAAAAGTTGTCCCCTACAGCGCCTCCAAAACAAAAACAATTAGTTCAAAGAGGCTCGAGTCAAAGATCGAAAAACCCAATCTTCCCAGACTTACCGTGGAAGAGATAGATAGAAGATATCGCAAAGCGATGCTGAAAAAACATGGCAAGGGTCTTTCTCGACACTAACTACTTCATAGGACTTGTAAACAGGACCCCTGAAACCGATACAAAGATACTAGACAAGCATGAGGGTTTTGTCTCTGTCTTATCGTGCCATATCCTGTTTTATGTAAACAAGATCAAAGCCCCAAATGCAGAAATAAATTCATATATTGATGAATTTAACTTAACAAATCTAAATCTTGATACCCTCAAGAGGGCTCTTGAAGGCCCTACTGACGATTTAGAAGACAATATTCAGCTCCACTCCGCGGTCAAAGAAGACTGCGAATACTTCGTAACCTCAGACAAAAAACTCCTCAAGCTTGGTTACTTCGGAAAAACCAAGCTTGTTTCCTCACTTAAACCAGAATAAGCCTCAGGTTTCTACTTTTCTACCTTGCTACCTGTCTACCTTCCTCGGTATACTCCCGTTAAACCGCCCAAGCTCCTTGAAAGGAAAGTAAAGTGAATCAAAAAAACTCGCGCGCCCTAGCCCTGGTTCTCTTTTCACTCCTCGCCGTGGCAGTTGCCGCATACGCAACACACGACGGAGTTCCTGCTCAAGGAGCGATTGCACAACCAACCCTACAGCCAACCTTTGCACCCGGCCAAACTTTCTACTTGAATGGCGTCCTCAAGTCTGATCCCGCAAAAAACGCCACAGGGTTCCCAAAGCTCCGAGTCACAGTCACAGCCTCCAATATCCCAGGAGTCTTGCCAAAAAGAGAAGTCGATCTGATTGTCTCTAATCACGAGGCTTGGAGCTTCAATATCGGGACATCAATAGAGTCCAAATGCAGAACTCCAGAACGTCGGCCGTTGAATGTCCAAAGCGAGTTTTCTCTAGTCCTTTCAAACTGCTGGGTTATGTCATACAGGCTCAATAACGCCCTAACACCTATTCCAACCCAGTCCTGGAACCTACCAGCGGCCTCAATTGCAACTCTCCCCCGCCCAACAACAATGCCCTTGGGAAGCAAGCCCGAAAGCAACCCAACCAACTGACGGTCCAAGCCCCTGACATTGATAAAAAAATGTTAGGGGCATTTTCTTATATGCTATACTTGTCCACAAATGGAGAGGGGGTTGATTAAATGACCATGGTTTCAGTTAAAGCAAAACCAGGCGAATCTATGGATCGTCTTATTGCTCGTTTCCGAAAAAAGATCCTCAATTCCGGGGTTTTATTGGAATATAGAGAGCGCGAAAGACATAAAACAGACGCCGAAAAAAGAAAAGAATCAAAATACCGGGTAGCCCATTTGAGGGAACTTGATAAAAAGTGGGGCCGAGATAAATAAGTAACGTATTAGCGGACTTTAGTCCGCGCCCACAATCTTTCTCACAAACATTTTTCTGTGCAATTTGGTAACTCCATACTTCTTTATTGCCTCAACATGCTCTTTCGTTCCATACCCTTTATTCTTCTCCCATGCGTACTTACGCAAGTCCTGTTTGTAGTACTTTAGCT
>CAYIUF010000024.1:3241-4816 GCA_964366515.1 uncultured Gammaproteobacteria bacterium | reverse complement strand
GCAAGGTCTCTCCTTGCGAGGCTAGACATTAATTTGTCTCTATATACTTTTGCAATGATCGAGGCCGCGGCAATTGAAAATGACTTTTCGTCACCTTTCACTACCGCCAGCTGGTTTTTCCTCTTAATCCCCTTTGTGTACGAAATATAAAACGCATCAACAAGCAAAAAGTCTATTTTTGTGTCTTGTAATTTGTTTCTTGTTTCACCCAAAGCTTTTCTAAAAGCTTTTCTTGTTGCTTTTACAATTCCGTGCTTATTTATAAACGACACACTAACCTCCCCAATTCCCCAAGCCAAACAATTTTCCTTTATCCAAACCGCTGCAATTTCTCTCTGTTTTGCGCTCAATTTCTTTGAATCATTAATTTTTATGCCTTTTAGCTTCGCAAGGAGACACCTTGCGAAGCTGGCGGGGAAAACTACTGCAGCTGCAACAAGTGGGCCTGCTAACGAGCCGCGACCAACCTCATCTGCCCCTGCGACAACCTCGAAACCCTTCTTCCATAATTTTTCTTCAAAACTAAAATCCGGCAATTTCATTCTTGCATTGTACTAGCGCATTTTAATGCGCGCGAATTGAAATTCGCTACTACCCAAAAAAACACCCCTTGACAACATATTTTTCTTGCGATATATTCATCCTCACCTCTTAAAAAGGTAGCACTTTTCAATCTTTTTCTTTTCGAAAGTCTAGACGGGCGCGCAAGCGATCTGTCTGACCTGCCGGGTTCGCCTCAAAAGCGAGCACGGTGGCCAGTCGGGCGGCACACGAGATGCATCGGCAATCAGAGATCAGCTTCGGCTATCCGCGATCCGCCAATTGTAATCGGTGATCTGTCTTTGACATCCCTAATCAGCTTCCGCTTCTGCTTCGGCATTTGCTGTCTGATCTCGGTGTTGTCTGACTGTTCAAGCGGATGGTTCAAGGCCATGCGGCTTTCTTCGAGGGACACCAATCCCAAGAGCTGGCCAAGCGGCTAAACAGGCGTCCAACCCTGTGAACCAAACGCAAGATCTGGGCTCAGGTGGAGCTGGAGTGTAGCTTGGGTTGAGTGACCGAGAGTCATTTTTCCGTGAGCCGCAGCCAGCCCCGCCCGCCCAGGCCAAATTTTCTAGGCACTTGTGACTCCGAAATCGTGGATCGGCGTCGCTCGTGTGACGTGTGGCAAATTGGTCACCGTCTATGGATGGAGCAGTTGTAAGCTTGATGCCAGCCCAAACCACGTATCGGGTTCGGTCCATTAGGGAACGACAAGCAAACTCTGCTCCAGACCGATTTTTCTCAAGGCTCGCAGAGCTTTCGCTCTCGCCTCACACTTAGCCTCGACATTGTCGATTTGTGTACCAACACAGACAGCGATAATCTCGAGGCTTTTCTTTTCCTTTGAAATTTGTAATTTGTTACTTGTTTGTTTCTTGTAATTTGTATCTTGGAGCTTACCTTAAATACCCGATAACCCAATTACCTGATCTCCTTTCCCTTGATTACCTGATCCCCTAATATCCTACCTTCCTACAGGCTATTGACAACATATATTTTTCTTTGATATACTGATTACCAGTTGACTCGCAA
>CAYIUF010000024.1:0-3141 GCA_964366515.1 uncultured Gammaproteobacteria bacterium | reverse complement strand
GGCTATTGACAACATATATTTTTCTTTGATATACTGATTACCAGTTGACTCGCAAAAGGCGAGTTCTTTTTTTTGCAAGAGGCCTTTTCGCTTTGCAAAAAAAGTTTTACAACTGTGTAGCGTACCCGCGAAGCAGTTGCAAGGTTCTGAGTCGAAGACTCAGGTTCTTATGGCCCCTTTTTCGCAGACTAAAGTCTGCTACCGCAACCGTATTAGCGCAATTCATTGCGCGACAGCCCATAACTTCTTGACAATACTCTCGTTTTGTGCTACAATGCTCTCATAAGTTAAAATTCGTGCCCGAAACACGAGTTTTTTGTTCCTTAAATAGTACAATTTAATCTCCTAAAAGCCGCTAGCGCACAAGGCGCGCGATCCTCTAATCGCTCCTTGTACGCTAGTGGTTTACCGCCAGAGAACCACACTCGCCGTAAAAAAGCGAGCGCTCTGTGTACCAAGTGGTACCGGATAACTGGCACAAGGAGGTTGTGAAACCGAAAATGAAGTGGGACGCACAAGAGACCGGCCATGGAGCCGTTAGTTAGTTTCGAGTCCAAGATCGCCAACACCGGCGCCGGCGGCGGCCTGCTGATCCCCTAGAGGGCGGCGGCGCGCCAGGCGGCCTTTCGGACTAGTCGTAGAATTCGGTGCCAACCGGAGCTGTATAGCACAGCTGTGAACGTTGGTACGCGATCCTTCTAGGCCAAGAGGCAAATCAGTTCGACCAGCCACACGGCTGATCCGGTACTGGGACCAAAGATAGGTTGCACGAGCAACAATCTCTCCTTCCTCGGAAGGTGGGAACTATTAAGGTCAAGCGGAGAAGTTGGGGCCCAACAGGCTGGGTTCTCGATTCAGGCGGCTTCTCACGAGGTGGATGCCATGAGGTGTCTATCTAGGTGGTGTCTTACCAACCCACCCATATTTTCATTCGTCTTGGGTGTAACCCTTGAGGACGCTCAAGGAGCAGGGCCAAGCGGTCGCCTTAGGCGACAGGTGGCGGGACAATAGTTCCTGATCCACACACTATTTGGCCGGCAGAAAGCCAGGCTCACACATTCCAAGTGTGAATCTCGCAAGTATGCCGGCCCTTTTCTTGCCTAAAAATGCCCCCTCAGCCTCGCAAGGTGTCACCTTGCGAACCTAGGAATCCCCTTTTCTACTCTTTCTACCCTTTCTACTTTCATCTACATTCCCCCATAGTACTTGACATCGCCACAATAATATGATAATATATCCGTATAACTTAACATTCGTGCCTAAAAACACGCATGTCGCTCTTTTCAACAGGGTTCTCCCCAGCTTCGGGTCTTCGTTCTTACGAGGACCTTGAGCTGTGGGGTAACCTACAAGCTCAAAAAGGAGAAAGCCTCGCCGCCTCCGCGCGCTCCGCCGCGACCTGATCGCCGGCACCTGCGCGCTGCCCAAAACATTTCTTGGGTAAAACCCAAGGTCAAAGAAAGGACGTTGGCCCATATGCGAACTAGCTAGCCTCTAAGGAGAGCTTGCTCTCCTAACGAGGCCCCCCAGCTCGTCTGTGCCTCACCAAGGCACCCTTGCCGTTTTGGCGCAACGAGACCTCGGTAACCTGGAGCAGTAACCTGCCTCCACACCTCTGGCTCACGCGCATAAAATGACGGCACAGCCGACTGAAAGGAGTAGTAAACACATTTAATTATGTGCGAACCTCACGAGTAAGTCGGCTTCTTTTTTGGTCAAAAACTGGCGTATTAGCGCAATTCATTGCGCGAACTAAAGTTCGCTACTACCTTCCCTCTTGACATTCCCTTTTCACAAGGTCTAAACTTTATTTAACTTCCCGGCAGTAGCGGGTGTACGTTAACACTCACACTGAAATTGAAGCATAAACCCAGCAGCGCTCGGTGCACGATACTATATTCTGTATACTTCATACCGAATACTTCGCTCATCGCGCGTTGCTGGGAAGGAATCCCCTGCATGTAGGCTCATTTGCCGATTTACCGGGACTTCAGAAGAAAGCCCAGAGTCGGGTGCTGCTTCTCCCTTGGGGTGTAGAAGTAAGTCTGTACCGAAGGTAAACAGAAGAAGTTCGGAAGATTCCACAATAAACGCACAAGAAAGAAGGGGGCAACCATTGACTCGAAAGCTTTTGCGTTCGGTCCGCGGCGACGGAGGCGACAAGCCCTGTTAAAGCAGGACTGATGCAAAACCGGTTTGTAGACTCAGAGTCGAGAACACGAGGCGCAAAGACATTAGAATGCGTCTTTTGAGGTGGTCGACTTTTGCTAAGCAAACCCGCAAGCACACCCCTGCGAGCCTGCTTTGAAGATCTCGTGCTCATCTCGCGGAACACACTTTAATTAGTGTGGTGCGGTGTAGGGCTGCTTTCAAGCACGCCACGGGACAGGTTTTTCCAAGCGGGAACACTCGGTCGAGAGGCACACATGGGAACGCCCTCTCGGCTCCATGCTTTCTGGACTGTCCAGAGAGCAGTTGCGCACATGGGGTTTACCCCAAGAAAGGCACACTGTATGCTCGGCCCAAGAGCACCCACCACTTTCGCAGCGAAGAAGGACAGCCAAGACGTCCTGAAGACCCGCGCTGGCGCACTCGACCTGTCCACGGCCTAGCGAACGCCCTCGCGGCCTACTTAGTGCGCAACCACCTTGAGAGTGGGGAACCAAACTCTTGGTGGCCACGATGTCCTCCTTCTCCCTTCCCGCCGGCGCCCAGGACTCGGGGAAGAAACGGTCGGGTCAAACCGATACGCCTGTCCCCGAGTCGCTGGGTGATCAAATTTCAAGTGTTTGTTCCAGCCGGAAGCTCTGAACTGTGTGTCCATACCACACCTTTCAACTTCCGGCTTTTCCTTGGCTTAAAAGGTGTATTAGCGGATTTCAATCCGCGCGCAATGAATTGCGCTACTACAATTAGTGTGTTACAATACTTGACAGAACCCAGATATAATGGGTTCGTTTTTGTATAATAGGTATATGAACCCTTTACAATTTCTGTCCGAAGTCCGTTCCGAGCTTTCAAAGGTTGTTTGGCCCTCGAGGGCTCAAACAATCCAAGCAACAATACTAGTTGTAGTAATCTCTCTAGTTGTCGGAGCATACGTTGGAGGATTAGACTTAATCTTTACCAGCGTCTTAAATA
>CAYIUF010000023.1:0-12008 GCA_964366515.1 uncultured Gammaproteobacteria bacterium | reverse complement strand
CATGTTTTAGCATGTAGTCTTCGAGCTCGCGACGGATTATGAAACCGTTAGGGAGCCAGACAGGAAGCCCTTGGCCGATTTCTGGGTATATTGCAAAAAGTTCAAGTTCTGCGCCAAGTTTCCTGTGGTTTCTTAGTTCTGCCTGCTCTTTTTGCCATAAATATTTATCTAATTCTTCTTGAGTTTCGAAAGCAGTTCCATAAATTCGAGTTAGCATTTTGTTTTTCTCATCTCCATGCCAATATGCGCCAGCAATTGATAAAAGTTTGAAGGGGCCGATTTTGTCTGTGGATTCAACATGGGGACCAGAGCATAAATCTACAAAAGAGCCTTTATCTTTTGGATTACCCAGTGAATAAATTGAGGCTTTCTCTCCCCTTTCTCCAATTTGATCAACCCATTCGAGTTTGTAAGGGTTTCCTGCAAATAGTTTTTTTGCTTCTTTTGCTGCTACTTCGTAATGTACGATAGGAAGTTTTGCATTAATTATCTTCTGCATTTCTTTTTCAATTTTGGGAAGATCCTCTTCTTTTATCTTGCCTTTGAAATCAAAATCAAAGTAATATCCCTCTTCTGTTGCTGGGCCTATTGCTGGAAGGAGTCCTGGATATAATTTGAGCATGGCCATAGTTAGTACATGCTCTGCACTGTGCCTCATTGCTTCGAGATTTGACTGGTTTTGTGATGCGGGTTTCATAATTTTCAATTTTCAATTCGAAATTTTTAATGAATTTTTAATGTTTAAATTTTTAAACATTCAGATTTGATTACAAATTCAAAATTTTAAATTTCAAATTAACAAAAAACCACCTTTCTGTTAGAACCCGCGGCGCGGATGGTTCCATCTAACTTCTGGTGGATCTTAATTTTCTACACTTCGCGGATAGATGCGTCTGACTCTTGGATTGGTGAGTTCCAGTCAGTGTCAGAATTTAACTGAATAAAGTGTAGCACTTGCGTCAAATTAGAGCAAGAAAAGCCCCCGGTTTGCAGATTGTCGTTTATTAGTTGACAATTTTGGATTTGCAAATTCGGGGGTTTGGGTTGGGCTAGCTAGCCTCTTTCGTAGAGGCCGTGGTAGGCCGCATCGGTGTGGCGGAACGATCGGTTGAATCCGCCTTGCGGACAGATGTTCAGCGTGACTGCCGGGGCGTGGTTGGATGCACCGATCTGGCCGGGCATGGTCGGCACCCACATGTGCTGATCGGCGACGTCCTCGGCCAGGATGGAGCGCTCCAACTGCTCGTCGGTCATGCGCATGGTTTCCAGGCAGTGCTCGACGGCTGAGCGAACTTGGAAGCTGGCGGCGTCGGAAAAGGCCTCGTTGGGAAGCGCGGTTCCATCCGTGATGTACTCGATGACTGCCGTGCGGATGCGCTGCGCTAGGGTCAGGGGCTGGGCTGGATTGGCTAGTACC
Source organism: uncultured Gammaproteobacteria bacterium (assembly GCA_964366515.1). Taxonomy (GTDB): domain Bacteria; phylum Patescibacteriota; class Microgenomatia; order UBA8517; family UBA10165; genus 2-12-FULL-44-25. The sequence goes on along the minus strand of CAYIUF010000023.1, from coordinate 10,591 downwards.
AATTTACTCTCCTTGGAATGTACTCAAAGTGAATCTCACCTTGGATGCCCGTAGTGTAACACACTACAGGCCTAAAGTCAAGTTATAAGTCATTCTATGACTCACAAGGTTCTCGCGATTAGCGAGGTTCTTATAGGGTGGGGGTTGGAGTGATTGTGGGAGTAGGTGTTGTGTTTGGAGTTGGAGTTGGGCTGGGTGTAGGGGTTGGAGTTGCTCTGCGGGGGGCTGACACTTGGGGGCGGTTGGTATCAAGAGATTGAGTAATACCGTTTACAAACTTGCCTATTACTGGAACCCAGTCGACTCTTGAGCCCAAGAAGCCGAGCACAGCAAAGAGAACAGACAATCCTACAGTTACTCCAAGCCCCCAGGCAATTCCACCCATAAAGTTGTGCCACATCATGCGGCCTAGAGGGCGATTAATTTTGTCTTTCGGCTCCACAATTTAATATACCACATAAAAAAAGCCCGATCTTTTGGAAATTTGATTCCTTAAAATCGGGCGTGTTGTGTAAGTTATCTGCGTTGTTGGGCTGTGAACTCCTCATTCAATCTGTCAAGAACGGCGGTATCAGAGTATGTTCTGGGATGGAGCATAAGCTGTGATTCTTGGTCTGCCAAGATTAACGATAGCTTGATTGCAAAACAGGCAGGTCCGACCCCATCGCCTTGTTGAGTTCCATAGTGTGCAGACGCTACCCAAAAAAGCAGAGTGTTTGGGCTCATACCAAATGCCGCTCGCGCTTCGGGTTTTGGCCACTCCGAAACTGAACCCACGAAGATTACCTTGAACTTTTCAGGATGGCTCATCCATTCAAGGGCTTCCGGGTCGGCCATTTTTCGAGGAAGCGGGAAGAAGTATTGTTCTCCGAGGAGATCGCGCCTTTCTAGCACATCAACACCAAACCACTGAAAAACGACCTCGGGCTTGCCGCCTTCGTGAAAGGTCATTACACGGATTGTTGGTACTTCTACCTGCTCATCAGCAACCTGAAATTCTGAGAATCTACTCGGCCTTGTTGCGACAACCATGACAAACTCCTTGTTATTGTGCGAATTTGGGTTTGTGGAAGTATATTACTATTGAGGCTGCGGGGCAAATTGAGGTATAATGAGGTGCTCCTGGACGGTTAGCTCAGTTGGTAGAGCGTCCGCTTGACGTGCGGAAGGTTTCAGAGGTTCGAGTCCTCTACCGTCCACATGTTTGCAGAGAGAACTTCGGAAGGAATTAATAGACGCCTTGCTTTTTTAGCTCCGATAGGTGGTGCCGCTGCATTGGCTGCGACACTTGAACCTGTTGAGGCAGTAGTACGCCCTACTGGTCTTTCGGTGACGGTTAGAACTAGATTTGGTCGAGGTGTTAAGAACACTCCCGATGGGATTTGGAGTGTGAGGAAAGCACCTTGTAGTCAGGAAGTTGATATGTTTTCTGGTAAACCTTTTGGTACGGATGGTTCTGTTGAAGTATATGAACGCATTTTGCTTTCTGGCACGCAGAGTGAAGCTTCTCCGGGGACAGTTGGGGTTTTAGGGTCACGAGATTTTACAGAGTGTTTGAAGAAGTAGAGTTACCCCGCTGAACGTTGTGAATAGTCCTCACCAGAGAGAAGTCTTTGTGCTCCGCCTTTTGCTACTTGGCCCCAGAAGGTTTTCTTTCGAGATCTTTTGTTTGCGGAAGCAAGCCAAAGATTTGCTTCATGGATTTTCTTTCTAAAAGATTGCATGAAGGAAAGTAGTTTTTCGAAGAAGTTAAGATGATATGTTCCGGGATCAACAGTTGCTTGAATTACAGCGATTTTTAGCTCGGTTGAGACTGCAACTGTTTCTTTTGCAATTTTTCCTGCTTCTGCCTGGAGAGCATTTAGCTTGAGTCTCAAATCTTGGCTTTGTTCTTTATTGAACGTCTCTGACTCTTGCCTCAATTGCCTTTCTCTGGCAACTTGTGCTCTTAGGGTTTTGTTTTCTTCTTTCTCGTCTTCCAAGGCCTGGCTTATTACGAGAGATTCCCCTGCTTTAAGCTCGCCTGATGCGTTTATAGGCGCTCTTTCGAGGCCAAGAAGTTGACGGATGAAGTCTTTTGATCCTTCTTTTACAAGATCGTCTTTGAACGAGTCAAAGCCGCCCTGGCCAATATCGCGAATAGATTCAATGAAAGAATCTCGTGGTGGATGCTGCCCTTTGTTTTTTGGCTTTGGGGAGAACTTGTTTGCCATGTTGCCAATAGCTTACCACAATCAAGCAAGACTCATTAAACGGTCAAGTGCCTTGCGCCTTTTTAACACCCCAGAAATCATCGCTCTTTGTTGGTCTGTTACTTGCTGTTGATCTTTGTCTGCTGCGCCAATTGTTTTTGTAACATCTTCATCGGTTACGCTAATTCCCTCCTCGTTTGCGATTTGGTTTAGTGCAAGTTCAAGCTTTATCGCTTCTTGGGCTTGCTCTGCCAGTTCTAGTTTTAATGATTCAATTGTTTTTCCTGTTGAGCTTAGATATTGCTCGACAGATAGGCCTAATTTTTGGGTTTGGTCAACAAGCCTGGACAATTTGTGGTTTATTTCTTCTTCAATTAGAGCTTTTGAGATCGTAGCTTTTGAATTTGCAATTATAGATTCTAAAATCTTTTGTTCCCGAACCTCTCTGGAATCCTCCTGCCCTGCTGTCGGAGCGTGTCCGCTTGTCGAAGGGTTTTTCTTCGCGTCTTGTGGGGTCCAAATCTTTGTACCAGCTACGTATTTTTTGTAATCTCCTACTTCTACTTCTGGGAGTTCACAAGTTATTGCGCGAACAGTCCAGTCGTTTTCTTCGTCAATTGAGACAATTTCAAAACGAGGGGCCAGAATTGGCCTCAGTTTGTTTGCTTCTACTGCGTCTGCATAAACATCAGGTAAAAGACGACTTAACATTTCGTTGTATAAATCTTGCTTGTCGATTCTTTTTTCTGCAATATCTTTTGGAACTTTGCCTTTTCTGAAGCCTGGGAGATCTATTTTCTCGCTCAGGGCTTTTAATGCCTCTTCTTTTTTAATTTGAACTTGGGAATTAGGAATTGTGAGAGTAAGTTGAATTGTGCCGTCATCTTCTCTGGCAAGCACAGAAGATCCGGATGAACGTGTTGGGGATTTGGTCTTTGCGGCCATGTTGGGGGTTAGTATACCACCTTTGAGCTCATTTTTTAAACTTGAGGAGGATTTTCTTTGAGGCTTCTTGATCAGACCATGGAATTTCTTCTAAGCCATAAGCCATTGAGCGTTCATGGCCTTTTCCGCAGATGACGACGATATCGCCTTTTCTTGCTAATTTTATAGCACGCTCAATTGCCGCTCCACGGTCTGGGATCCTTAACACCTTGTGTTTGGTGTTGCGCACTCTTTTTGCACCTTCAAGCATTTTTGAGAGGATTTTGTTTAGGTCTTCTGTTCGGGGGTCTTCTGCAGTAAAAATCGAGATATCAGCAAGCTTTTTTGAAATCTCACCCATCATAGGACGCTTTGCTCGATCTCTTTCCCCGGCACAGCCAAATACTGCAATTAGGCGGGCTTTTGCGCTTTTTCTCTCTGAGAGAGTAGTTAATAATTTCTCGAGCGCGTTGGGGGTGTGTGCGAAATCTACGATCACACTAAAAGGCCTGGTTTTAACATACTCCATTCTTCCTGGGATTCCGGAGAAACTTGAGACCGCTTTTTGGATTGTTTTCCAATCTACCCCAAGATTCCTTGCAACTCCAATTGCGGCCAGGATGTTTGAGGCGTTATATGTTCCTTGTAGTGGAGTTGTTATTTTGTAGCCAACGCCGTTGTCTGTTGCCGAAAATACTAATCCTGATGGTCTATTTAAGATGTTTAGGGCTTTTACGTCTGCTAGACCCTTTGTGGAGTAAGAGACCACACGCGCATTGTTGGGGCTTGTGGCTTTGAAAAATTCAAATGACTCGTCGTCTTTGTTTAGGACTGCAACTTGGACCCCGCGGAAAAGTTTGGATTTAGCTTTTCTATAATTTTCGAAAGTTTTGTGGTAGTCAAGATGCTCATGTGTAACATTTGTTAAGACCCCCGCATAGAAGTTTGCCCCAAGTACTCTATGTTGGTCTAGGCCATGGGATGTTACTTCTAAGACTACATGGGTTATCCCCTGCTCTTTGAACCTTTTTAAGAGAGGTTGGAGGGTCTTTGCATCGGGCGTTGTTGTATGGAGGCCAGTGTCGACAAACCCGTTCGACTCGCTATGCTCGCTCAGGGCTAGGCCCTTTGGCAAGTATGCTCCTACTGTTGAAATTAGAGCAACTTTATATTTTGCGCAGAGTAGAATTTCGTAAATTAGGTGTGCAGTTGTAGTTTTGCCGTCTGTGCCTGTTACTCCAATTACAACAAGCTCTTTTGCGGGGTATCCTGCCTTTTGGGTTTCAAGTAGAGAAGATAGGAAATGACGGGAGTTTTTGTATCTTGAAACTATTCTTTTTTTGATGTTGGACATTTGTATTCATGGGGCAGCGCTTAACTAACTAGTATACTATACTTGCGGCACATGGGCACATTTTGGTAGCATGAACGTTACCTGCACAAAAATTGTGGTTGTAACTTCTTCAATAACGATAAATAGCACAGATAAAGTTCCGGAATTCACGGATATTACTGACTTTGTTGTCGAGAAAGTTTTGGATTCTGGTGTAAAAAATGGAATTGTGAATGTTTTTTCTCAACACACGACTGCCGCGATTGTTGTTCAGGAAATGGAGCCAGGATTTCATCAAGATGTTCAGGAGCTCCTAAGTCAAATGTTTCCCAAAGAAAGTAAATATCACCACACTCTTTCCCCAGATCACATTGAAGACAAACTTCCGAACGGACATTCACATATGCAGCATTTGTTTATGGGCGGATCTTCAACAACTATTCCTGTTCAGGAAGCAAAAATACTTTTGGGGAGATACCAGAGGATATTTATAGTTGAGCTTGATCGTGCACGCACACGTAATGTGGTTGTGCAGGTTATTGGAGAGTAATGCCTTAATGTCATTGCGAGCGAGTGATTAGCGAGGACGGTCATTTTCCAAACGTTCGGCCTCTGTTTGAGAAATCCATAATTGCTTCTTTTAATTTTAGAGGGCTGAAGTCGGGGAAATAGCAATCGGCAAAATAAAATTCGGAATAAGAGTTCATCCAAGAATGGAAGCCTGAGAGTCTTTGGACTTTTCCGGTTCGGATAACAAGGTCTAGGGGGTTTGAGTTTTTAGTATCAAGAAGTTCCCCAAAGGATTTTTCTGTTACCTGGTCTGCGGACATCCCCTTTTTGATTGCTTCTTGTACTCCTCGTACGATTTCGTCTCTTCCCCCGTAGTCAACGCAAAGATTTAGTTTGTTTTTTTTGAATTTCTTGGTTTTTTCAATTAACTTGTCCGTTTCTCTAATCATTTTTGCGGGGAGCCTGTCGCGTCTTCCGTAATGGGTTACTTGGATTTTGTGTTTTTGGGCAAAGTTGTAAAATTTGGACATAAACAGAGGATAGATGTCGTTGAAGAGGTAGTGGATTTCTTCTTTTGAGCGATCCCAGTTTTCTGTACTCCAAAGCCAGATTGAAACTTCGGGGACACCCATTTCGTAGGCTGAGACTATAATGTCGGGGAATTGGTCAAGAAGGCCTACTTTATGGCCAACAAGCTGGGGAAAGCCTCGTTCTCTTGCCCATCTTCTATTCCCGTCTGGGATTATCCCAATATGTTGAGGTAATTTTGTGTCCTTGGGTAAATATAGGTCCCACTTGGCTTTCATGATTTTATAATCAAGTTCTTTTTGAACAATTTACCCAAGCTGTAAACTGTGCTTGGGTTAACGAGTATTATATAGTCTGGCTGTCAAGTGTTCAACTTTTCAGACTTTTGACTTTCTCCAGCCTGCGTCTTCTGCCTCTTTTTCTGTGCAGAAATACTTTTCTCCTTTTGTTTCGTCAATTTGGGTTTTGTCATAGTACCTCTGACCCTCGGTGTGGTAGATTTTTTCGCTGGAGGAGGAGATATTGCCTTTTATTGGGCAGTCAGGATTAGGGAGATTGGGATGATTAGGGGTATTAGGGAGATTTGAATCACAGGAACCAGAAGCCCAAAGGCCAAGTTTATTTTCGTGGGCATATCTTTGAGATTCTAAGAATTGTTGCTGGTGTTTTACGTCTGGAGAATAGGAACTTGAGTGGGCATAGCCGTTTCTCACCAAGTAGTCGTTAACGAGTGTGTCCCCTACCCATATGTAGCGCAAAAGACGGCCGTATTTGTCGGTTTCTGAGATATCTTTTTCAAGTTTTACATTTTTTCCTAAAACTAATTTTTTATTTTCCTCTGATGCTTGTTGTCCAAAACATTCAACCGGTTTGTTTGGGTGGACTGTTTCTGGGGTATCTATCCCGATATATCGTACCGTTTGGCCGTTTTCAAGTTGGATTGTGTCGCCGTCGATGACACGGGCAACAAGAAAAGTAGTGCATGTAGAACAGGTAGACGAAGGTAGATCAGGGTAGATTAAAGCAGATGAGGGGGTGGGAATAACGGACACAGATGTGCCGAGGGTGGAGGTGGCAGGGGCAGAATAGGGAGAAGAAAGGACGTAAATTCCAAGGCTAATGGATATTAACCACGGCAGCACTAAAAATATAAGTTTAGATTTCATTTACTGAGATTGCTTCGCTTATGCTCGCAATGACATACCGATCAAAATCCAGTTATAGCAACTCCAAACCCATCTTGAGCATAGATACAGCCCCAGCGGTATTCTCCGCCTGTTATTAGTTTTTTATGCCCCAAAGTATCGAGCCATGCGGCAACTGCTTGATCAGGAGTTGGGTATCCAGAAATTAGAAACTCTGCAACGTTATTGGGCATATTTGGATTATCTTTATATTTATCATAAACTCCTTGGAATCCGTCATGGCCGTCTAGTTTTCCAAGTTCTCTGATTTGAGATAGTCTAATTGCTGCGATTGTGCACAAAATATCTCTTTGAGAAAGCTGGTTTACTCCATGTTCAACCCGAGCCTTGTTGACTACTTCCCAGAGTTGGGGGCCTGTATAAGAAATAGTGGCGCTGGGGCGTTGGGTTACTGGGGCGTTGGGTTTTTGGGTAGGGGTTGGAGTTGGCTGAGTTAGAGAAGCTAAGGTATTTTGAAAATCTTGCAAGATTTGGGTCTCTCTAAGTTTTGAGATTTTTGAGACCTCCCCTGCCCCCGCAAGATAGCCTGTGAAGAAACCGAGGGAGACAAGGACAGCGATACCCAACGGTTGGGTGAAGTAGTTGTGTTTGAAACGTAGTGATTTAGGTAGTCTGACTTTCATGAATTTAAAATTTGAAATTTTCAATTTATAATCGCTTGCGATTTCAAGCAAGCTCATATGTCTTGCGCCATAATGAAATTTAAATTTTCTAATGTTTAAAACATTCATTTCAAATTAGAAATTAGAAATTAAAAATTCCCGATTAGGATACGTTCCAGAGGTTTAATGCTTCCCCCTCTCTGTTCCTCAAAAAAAGTAACTTGACCAACGGTAAGTACATCTTCATCAATATCTTGTTCGATTAACGTTTCAAGCATTTTTGTCTGGACGTTTCTGTCTCTTTGCTTTTTGAGTTGGGCAATTTGCACATTTGGAATGAGTCTGTGCGGCGGGGAAAATTCCTCAGTACTTAGGGCATTTGTGATTTGGCGAAATAAGCTTTGCAGATTTCGTTCTCGGTCTTTTATTTCCAAAATCACAACAGAATGATCCCGCTTTTCACCGGAATAAAAATAGCCCAAAGGCCCGACTTTTACCTCAAATGGCACAAATTCCCTTGCCGCTTCTCTAACAACTTTGTATGCTGCTGATAATCGCTCTTGGGCGATATGGCCTAGATAAACTAGATGAACATGCAAGTTGTCTGGGGCTTCAAGATCCAATGGAAGTTTTGTAGATTTTTGTATCTGCTCTTGAGTTTTTAATATTTTTTCTTTTAGTTCTTTTGGGAGTTCGATTCCAATAAATGCACGGGTTCGGGGGCCTGTACTTCTACGACGGCCATATGTTGGTTTTTCAGCCATGTCAAAGCGAGGGTAAAACGACCGTGTCGCCAACTTTTATTCCTAGTTTTCCAGTGACTCCTCCTGGGACCTCGAAAACATAGTCAACTCCTACTCTTGGGCTAAAGCGTGGGATTTGGGAATCCGAAATGCCTGAAGGAACTGTTGGGACATTGGGGGTAATTTCTGAGACAACTTCATCGTTTATCCAAATTATGTCGATTGGGAATTTCATACCTTTCATCCAAAAGACGGGTTTTTCATCTTTTTTCTCAAGGACAAAAAGCATGCCCCAGTCTTCTGGAAGAGTTTCATGCTCTGAGAGCCCGACTTTTCTTGCCTGCTCAGTTTGGGCAATTTCAACTTTGAATTTATGAGAGTCAATTTTAATTGTTTTTTCTTCGGGACTGGGAGCTTCTTGGTTTGCGATTGGGACTCCGGCGCGAAGAAACAGACTTTCAAGATTTCCTGGTTTTGAGGACCAGTAAGCCAAGAAGATTACTCCGACTAAAACTGCCAGTAGCATGCCGAGTTGTTTCATATGTTTAAACTCTAATTTCTAATATCTAAATTCTAAACAATTTCAAATTTCAAAATTTTAATTTTGGATTTGTTTAGGGTTTAGGATTTGTCATTTTGGATTTTCCATGCTAGTGGAAGCTCCTTGAACTCTGTCACTTGGCAAGGCTCTGACTAAAAGGGCAATTATGATGGCAAAGATTAGGGCGGGAATTAAGAGAAAAAGGACCGAATGATGGTACCTTTTTTTGTGTTTTTTAACGTGTAGATGGGCAATGTCCACAAAGTGTGCTAGTTAACTTAATGAATTAGCCAACTAGTGAATTAGTTTATGCGCACAGGTAGGCTTGTGTCAACGAGGTATTTACAGGTGGGCGAGAGAGGACTCGAACCTCCACGGATTTCTCCACGAGTTCCTAAAACTCGCATGTATACCAATTTCATCACTCGCCCAATGCCTGGATTATACCATGAATTAAATGCTTCCCAAAAATTCTCCGTTTTAGGTAGTACGGAGAATTATGCCTCCACACCAGGTGTGGAAGGCTAAATTAACGTTCTTTTAAGACATAATAAGTTGCGCGGCCTTTGGCTTTTCTTTCAATCAAGCCCAATTTTGTTAATCTTTGGAAATCCAAAGTCCTTGTTGCCTTTGCTCGATCTGAGAGCTTGGAATAGTCTCTGTCGGTAATAAAGCCGTTTTCCTTTATGTAGTCAAGAACTTTTGTATGATGCTCTTGAATTTGTGTATTTGGGCTTATTCCCACTCTTGGTAGCAGGTTTTGAACTCTCAAGAGTTCATCAATTATTCCTCCGGTAAAATATTCAAGCCAGGTGGTAAAGTCAATGCGACCTGTAAGGTCGTAATAATTTCCAAACTCTCCAACCATATGGAAATAATTTGTTACATTTTTATTGTAATAATTTTCAAAGCTAAATAGATTAAAAGTATTTAAGTTCATTTGGGCAAGCAAAACCTTTGTGGCAAGCCTGGTTGTTCTGCCGTTTCCATCCATAAAAGGATGAATTAGGACCATTTGCTTGTGGAACACCCCTGCTAAAATCAGAGGGTCAATTTTGCCCCTGTTCTCGTTTGTGAATACAATTAACTTGTTCATCATAGGTTCCACATCTGCTACGTCGGGCGGAAGAAAGACTACTTGGCCGGTCTTGGGGTCGTTGACTTGTACTGGCTTTTGTCTTATGTGCCCAGAGTCAGAGCTTGGTAATAGGTCTTGGGTCACCAACTTTTGAATTTTTAAGATGAGATCGAGGGAAATTTTAACTTTGCCTTCTTCGAGCTTCTTGTTTAGGTCTTTTAATGCTTCGTTATAGTTTAGGATTTCTTTTTCGCTGTCTCTTAGATATTGAGGTTTAGATTTAAGGATCTTCTTGACCTCTGTCAGGGGCAAAGGGTTGCCCTCGATGCTGGTTGAGGCGTAAGTTGAGACCGCGCGGGCTACTTTTTCAAATTCTAATAAAATTACATTTGGGAATCTTCTATCGTTTAGCTCGTTGACCAAAGCGTTGACTCGCTTTATATTTTCAAGGAGATTGTTGGTAATTGTATATTTAGGTTTGAACACGGTGATAAGCGTATTATAGTCGATTATTAGTCGATTGTCAAGGCAAGAAAAAGGGCCGGGTCTTCTCAAATAAATGAGTTGATCCCGGCCCGTGGGCTGGTTGTGGACTGGTTGGACTTGGTTCTAGGCGGCTTGCTCCTCTTCGCCTGTCTGCGTTTGCGGCTTCATGGCCTCGAAACGAGCGACCACGTCGTCGAGCGACTTCTGATGGTTGCGCTGAAGGTTCCGAACCCGCTTGAGAAAGTCTTCGGCGTCGGCCTCAGAGATGTCGCCCTCATCGAACTTTTGCAGTACCTGCTTGAGCGCGGCGTTGTTTTGAAGAGCGAGAGACTTGTACCTGCGGGACAGGTCCCTCTCGAGGTCTTCAATCCCCTCCTGATCCTTTCCGCTCTTGCGTCCAGTAAGGTTTCGCTTAAGCGCGGCGAGATTGACATTGTGCTCCTCAGCGG
>CAYIUF010000022.1:8882-12231 GCA_964366515.1 uncultured Gammaproteobacteria bacterium | reverse complement strand
AATCCCCGTCTCTATCTTAAATCTTGCCCAACGCGGCGCAGAGTTTACTTCCAAAACATATACTTTCCCCGTTCCTAAATCCTGGATTAAATCAACTCCCCCAACATCGATTCCAAGCGTCTTCGCAGCTTCTACCGACAACTCCAGATCACGTTCCGCAAGGCCTGGCCTTACAGGGGTGTCCCCATATGTTTTCGCAACATACTTTCTCCACTTAGTTGGAAGTGTTATGTGTCCTATTATTTTATCTCCTACCACGAAAACGCGGGTTCTTTCTTTAATCTTAATGAATTCTTGAGCAAAGAATCTTTTCCCTTCTTTCTCTAATTCCGCAAGTTGGGCACACCGCTCTTTAAGTTCCGCGGCGTTTTTACAAAGCCAAACCGCGTGTCCTTGCTTCCCATAACTTCCCTTAATAACCATTGGGAATCCTAAAATATCTTCTGCTTTCTCCAAAATTTGTTTTAATGTTCCAAAAAACGTCTTTGGAAGGGGAATTCCATTCTCGACAAGCAGTTTCATCTCAAGTGACTTCTTCAAAGGAAGATACGAGTACCCTCTGTGATAAACCTGGTCAACTACTTTGATGTCATGATCTTTTGCATATGCCGAAACCAGCGCCGCATCCTCAGCCCTCTTTCCAACTAATCTAAAATAAATCAAGTCAAACTCCGCAAGATTTCGTGTTCCACACTTCACCTGTGGTTTCTCGCCATCCAATGTGTAATTCAGTTGATTGAAAGAACCAACTTCCAATTGAACTCCACATTTGAGAGCGGCTTCCTTAAACGGAGCAAGATGCTTTGTCCCACCCCCAACTAGTACTAATATTTTCTTCACCTCTTTTTCCCCCTGTCCGAGCGTCCCAGCTCCACCAAAAATCCCCCCAAATCTCGCCTTCCAATAATCACTCTTTTTTTCATATTTTTGCGATCTGCAACTCCCGCCTGAGTTGTAACCTTTCTACCATGAAGATAAAAAGTCAGAGAAATAACCCGTCTTTCTTCTTCTCCAAATGTACTTTTTACTTTTCTTTTCCAAAGTATGTTTTTTGCGCGCAACAGGCCAAGCTCGTGCGCCAACTTCTTATCAATCGCCGTCCTATACGCCCCGGTATCAACTTTCGCCTCAACTAGTTTCTTCTTGCCGGATAAATCTTGAATTTTAATTTTCTCAAAAACTCCCAAAACGCCAGTTGCTGTATCTTTCTTCTTTTGGTGAGTTGAAAACAAAGCCTTTGCAATCCGCACCCCATGCTCTGCATCAATAACGCGAAGATCCTCAACCCGCTCAAGTCTCTTTTTCAATCCCGCCATGTTGGCAAGCTGAATCTGCAAACCTGGCTGACTATTAAGCTCCAAAACCAATGGCCCTCGTTCGGGATGCAATACAACATCTACTCCGCATAAATCCAAATCCAATGCGCGGGAAGCAGTTACTGCAATTTCTAAAATATGATTCCAGTTCGGAATTTTAATTCCTGAGAACTTTACCTTAGGATTTCCAGGTTTATGATCGATATGCAATCCATGGGAAATTGCATGAGTTGTAATTCCTGTTTCAATATCAATCCCAACACCAATTGCCCCTTTATGAAGATTCGCGCGTCCCCCAGACTCATGCGTTGGAATTCTAAGCATTGCCATTACAGGAACAGAATTAAAAACTAAAACACGAACATCCGGAGTTCCCCTATATGCATATCTTTTGAAGATTTTATGCCGCGCAATATACTCCTCACAAAAAGCAATATCAGGAACGTTTCCGATAGAATACGCCCCCTCCAAAATATCCAAAACATGCAAATCCAAGTCTTCTTTGTAAATCTTTTTTCTTTGGGTTGTAACCCATGCTCGCAAATCTTTTGATTTTTTACGAATTATAATTATTCCATCCCCATACGAACTCTTTGAAGGTTTAAGCGCAAAAGAAGAAGAAATTTTTCTCCAATCAAAATTAGAGATGTCGTAATCTGTACGAAAAACCTTGTAGAGTTTTGGTGTTGGAACTCCGGCCCGCTTCAAAATCCTCTTTGTCAAAATTTTAGACCTAGCAATTCTCTTTCCACGAGAAGAACCATTTCCAAAGATTGCAGAGCGGGAATTTAGACCTAAAATTGATGACAATTTCATACAATTTGAAATTTAAAATTCGAAATTTGAAATGAATGTTTAAAATATTTAAGCATTAAAAATTGATAACAGAACAAGTTCTGATATATCGGATTTTTCTCAAAAATCCGTTATTGAAAATTGTAAATTGAAAATTGAAAATTACTTGCGTAGCAATTTCCTGAATCTCCAAAGTTCAGCAAGCCTCAATCCTGTGTACCGGCCAAGGAACAGGTCTAGTGCCAATACCCCCAAAAGCGTTGTTTCGGGATTCAAAAGTGCAAACTTTTGAACTTGGGGAAGCGCCAAGACTCCCCAAGAAACAAGAGCCAAAACTAATGTCTCGGTGGTTAAAGTCATTGCAACATCAACGCTTTTTCCAAGCTGAACTCTTGTAAATTCCTCAGCCAGCAAAATTAATATAAGAACCGGAAAAATCGAAATCCCAGAAATTCCCAAAGTGCTAATGTATGTTGCCCCAAAAAGCGCTGCAAAAACGCATAAAGTCACAGCCCACAAAATCAAAGACATGCGAGGCAAATATGCAATTTTTATTCGAAGCCTGCGAAGAACAGTTCTAAAAAAAGTTGAAGCCAAAATAATTACCAAAAAGAGCCCAATCCCAAGTACCGGGCCAATTGCCAAAAATACAACTGACAAACATGCGGGCAAAAAGATCCCAAACCCTCGAAGTCCAATCAAATGGCGAAATGCAGCAATAAAAAGAGTAACTGCAGGAAGCAAAAGGAGAAGAACTATAGTGTCAACCGAAACACCAGAATAAAAAGCAGCACGAATCGCGTACTTTAATGGGGAAAAGATCGGATCGCCAAGATTTTGGGAAAGCAATAGCTCCTGCAGCATCGAGGGTGTAGTATACCATTTACGAGGCTAAAAACTCAAAGAAACAAGAAACAAGCACCAAGAAACAAACAATAACCAAGCATCAATGTTTGAAAATTCAAAAAATTGTAATTTGAGATTTGTTTGTAACTTGTAATTTGTACCTTGTTACTTGCTGAAGATTATTCCATATCTTTTGGTTGAATACCCAAAAGCCATAATACAGCTTCTTTCTTGTAGCGTCTATCACCGCGAGAATTGATACGTATTGCAGGAAGCTTTCCTTTTTTGCCCCAGCGCTTAATTGTCAGAGGAGAAACGCGTAAAACTTCTGCTACTTCACGAACTGTCAAAAGATCAGGCAGTTCATCTATTTTTAATGAGGCGCGGGTACG
>CAYIUF010000022.1:5437-8782 GCA_964366515.1 uncultured Gammaproteobacteria bacterium | reverse complement strand
GTCAAGGGTCAAAATCTCATTTTTGCCTCCTTTACTTTCCTTTATCACTCCTTTACCATCCTTTACAGTATGTCCGTTGCTGAAAGACTAACCCGCCGTGGAGCACTTGCGGCTATGTTTGTAGCCGCCTGTGGCCCAGGATCCCAACCCTCAGGTTCCAGAGAAAATCCACTATCTCAAACAACCCCAAAAGCCCTTCCAACCCCCCGACCAGGTTTCACTTCCGAATCGGCAGTAAACATCTCCGCCTTGGCGCCAGGCGAAACAACAAGGTCGCCCCACGAGCCCCTCTTCCAACTAATATCGCAAGACGGCGCATTAGTTCGTGACGCAAAAGGTATCACATCGATTTTAGACATAGACGGAAAACCAGTTTGGCAATCGAAGGATGCGGCAACACCACTCGCCATTGGAAGTGAAAGGGGTTTGATTATGGCAAACGACGGAACAGTCAGGCTCTTAAACGCAAAATCTGGAGCAGAAATTGCAGCCCTCCCTTCTCCGTATCCAATCCCGAAAGAACAGCTCTCCAAGCAATACAATAGAGGCGCAGTAATAAAAGGCGATTTTATTATCCTTCCTCATAGCCAAACAGTTACGGGCACGTATGACGGGGTTACTGTTTTCACAAAAGATGGCAAAAGACTTTGGGAAACACCAAAATCAGGACAAACAAACTCCGGACGACTAAACCACACCTTTCTTGAGGCGACAAGTTCAAAAATAGTTGCAAATTCGGCAGGACTCATTAATTTTTATTCTTTTGATAATCCAACTCCAATAAGAATTGGCTCAGGTTCTGGCATTGAAGCCAATAGACCTTGGATTTATCACGTTTTTGAAAACTACGTTGCAACTTCAGTCAGCCTGCTACCGCTTGATCATGACAAACGTCCCGGTTTGCCCGATTCTGAGACCCTGCAGGTTGCCCTTCACGATATACAAACCGGAAAAGAACTAGCCAAGTGGAAGCTTGTTCCAGGACAATTTGACCATCCTGGTCGTACAAATTGCAATGGGATGTGCCATGCAAAACCCCTAAGAATACGCGTTTCCCCACACGCCTCACCCCTGAATCCCACAAAGCCCGATATCGCAATTTTTGTAGAGGCAAATTTAGGAACAGACGAAAAGCCCCTATACGGCTCGGGCCTTCTACTGTTTAGCCAGCTTCTGATGAAACCAGTCCCAACACCCGAGACATTTACAGTTTCCCCCGCACCTACATTTAATGGGTCAAGCGATTTTGACTTCAGCTTCTATTCATCAAGTCCACAAGCGATAACGTACTACCCAGGAGGTAAAATTGAGCATGAAAGAGCGCCCCAAGTCGACCGCCTGCTCCGTGTTTATAAATATACCCAGAACCGGCCCGGAGAAGTTAAAACCGAATCCTTCCTTTATCCAACAGACGCCATGCGTTTCATAACCGGAGGCAAGGGAAATACCTATGTACTGGCAAACTGGGATGAAAATACGAAACCGAAAGGCCCACTCACCCTCTACGGAATATACCCGTCAACCCAAGCTTTCACAGAAAATGGTGTGCGCTGGAAACAAGAATTGAAATCAAAAGATGCTTTCATCTTTGTAAAAGGAGATAAAATTTATGTTTTTGCAGACTCTTTTTTGAAACTTGACTTAGAATTAGGAAAACCCGAACTTAAAGCAAGCTTCACAAGCCCTATTATCTATGCAAAAGACATTGGCGATAACAGAATTGCAGTTTTAACCGCCGACAATAAACTACAAATCTTCCGATTAAGTTGAGGCCAGCGCAAAATCCAAAACCTTGTCCAACCCTCGCTTATCCTTCAAAAACCTATCATGCCCCCAATTTGCATGTCCCAAAAAGAACATGTGTTGTTTACCTTTAGGGACTCCAGGCACCATCTGCTGACGTAAAATCTCAGGGCCCCCGCCAAAAGCCTGGGCAATCTTTAATTGCCGCTCATCCATCGATCCCCAAAAAATTGAAATTGCACGATCCATCCAATTTCCCCCCGATTCCATCCTCGATCCTCGTTTTACAAACCAAGAAATTGTGTCTTCTACTTCCTTTCCCCATGTTCTGCGATTATCCCAACGCCAAAACATGTACTTGGCTGTAGGGTGGGAAAGAACCCCAAGCTCGGGGACTGCCCCAAGCAGTTTACAATCATCATCAACTTGGGGCATAAGCTTCGCCACATCTTTCAGTATTGGCTTATTAAGCCCAAGCGGCATCGCATGTGTAAAAAACACATTTACTTGCCCAGGTTTTATAGGAAAATTAGGATTTTCTTCAATGTTTTTCTTGAGTCGCATTAGCGCAAGTATCCAGGTATGGACTTCCTGAGAATGGGTAACAACTCTCAGCTGCCCATTTGGATTGAGCCCAAACCAAACAAGCATAAAGTCATATGGCAGGTACGAACGGTCTCTCGGATCAGACAAAGTATCTTCGCAAAGCTGCCTGTCTGCATACACCACACCTTTTGAATTTACCCGCACTCCGGCTGCACTGTGAACAGAATCTGAGGGACCATCTTTCTTGGCGCGAATTTCTGTTAAAAACTTGTGAAAAATACCGCCTTCTTCCTCTCCTCCACCAACATCTAAAACCTCGCTTATAATACCCGGCGCACAAACCACATGCTTTACTGCTACGTAATTTATTTCTGCTCCCGGTTCTGTCAAAAGTTGGCCAGTCTTTTGTAAATGAGAAGTCCTAACCCAATATCCGTTTGCCTCGCAATCCTTCCATTCATCTTTTTTAAAACTATTCAAAAACGAGGAGGTATAAAATGCCGCAGATATCTCTTCAATTTTGGAGATCACATATTGATTCCCCAACATCTCAAGCTCAACAAAAGACGCCTGAGCCGTGTCGCGACCCCTAGGCAAAGCCAAGTCGGAAACTACAATTCTTGCGCCGCGGGCCGTTTCTTGCCAAAAAAGAGCCTCAGTTTTCCCAAAAGTCATCGCATTCTCGAAATAGTCTGCAATTTCCCTTCCGCGGGGAGCATAGCTCCATGTTGAATCCTCATATCCAGTCCACTCAAAACTATTAGTTGCTGTAGCCAAGTAAGAAGCGTTGCAGGTATCAAGAGCATAAAAAATTGCCCCCAATGAGTATCTTTTCTCTAATTCTGCGTTTTGATGTGTCGAAAGATCCTCAGCAGAATGTACAGTAGGTGCAAAATCCGGCAAGAATGCAGCCCCAAGGCCAGCACCCCCCACCAAAGCAGTTCTACGGCCTGTTTTGCCCAAAAATGCCCTTTCAGCAGCCATTTCAACCAATATACACCAAAACCACTATCCACTCGCCAAACACACAAATCTTCATTAAACCTTTAAAATCCT
>CAYIUF010000022.1:0-5337 GCA_964366515.1 uncultured Gammaproteobacteria bacterium | reverse complement strand
TCCTATAGAGACGAGCATAATAACCCCGACAAATAGAACTTAATCAGAACTATAGAGTAAACAACCAGGTACGGAATCTGCTACTTTTACTTACTCAAAAAGAAGCCCTCTCAGCCACAAAGGCCCTGGCTTTACGTCCAAAACCCAAATTTCCACACATAATGAACACACAATGTATCCAGCCGCTCGTTGTTGTAGTCCTTTTAGTACTCATCCCGTCAGAAGTAAAAAATCACTAGATTTTTGCCGGACAAATGAAATTGTCCGGACTTCTAACGGGACTCACCCCCATATCTTGTCAAAAGTTTCAAAAAATATTTCCAAAAACATATAACTGCATGTGATTTTTATAAACAACGCGTCTCAGGGCATTACAAAAGCAATTAGCCTTCAGCATCTGGCTTTTTGGGGGGTATCACACAATTAATGCAGCAGATTTGCCAAGAATACAGCACCTAAACTCAGTCCATGCCTAAACAGGTTCGCCAGGATTCTACTCGTGCCTAAAATTCCCTATTTAAACCGACAAAGCAAGCTTTGCGCCCTATAACACAGTTTGTCCACAACCTGTAGTTAATTGTGTGTATAAACCTGTGATATAATCTAAAAAGTTCAGCTTGCACAAAAACAAAAAAAGGAGGCTACCTACCAAGATGTACGGACCAATCGTTATGGCACGCGACAAAACTGCGATTGTGGCAATCGCCTGCACGACAAAAACGCCCACCCGATCGTCAAAATCCTCATGTTTGTGGTATCTGCACAACTGGCAGTGCCGCTAGGTGGAGAAGGATTCTCCCACGCGCTCGTTGCCTGGATGTGGGAGTACGCCCCCTTGACCGATCATTTCGTTGACAAATTCACATCAGGCTTCCTGATTGCCTGGCCGTTCCTTATGCTTGTGCCAGTCAAAGCCGCTTGGTTCACTCTGGGACGCATAATCCCCGTTCAAAAACGTAGCTAATTTCTACCGTTCAGGCGCTGAAATCCAAATCTTTTGGACCCCCAGCGCCTTTTCTCTACGCCAGCTTCGCAAGGAGAGACCTTGCAAAGCTAACATCAATAGCATATGATATAAGCAAACATGCCCTCACGAAATTCTCTCAAAACTTATGCCGAAAACAGCTATTACCACATCTACAACCGGGGCGTGGAAAAACGGACAATCTTTCAAGATGAACAGGATTACTCTGTGTTTCTTTCATATCTAAAAGACTATTTGCTCCCTATCGACAGAGAGTCACTCCTAGATCAGCTTTCCTCACCCCAAGCACACTGGAAAGAAAAAGATAAAATCCTTAAACTTCTAAAATTAAGAAATTTTGCGAATGAAATTACTCTCCTTAGCCACTGCCTTATGCCCAATCACTTTCATTTTCTTGTAAAACAAACTAAAGCTGACTCCATAGACAGATTTATAAGCTCACTGGGAACACGATACACCATGTATTTCAACAAAAAACACAAAAGAGTTGGTTCTTTATGTCAGGGAGTATATAAAGCTGTGTTAGTAGAAACAGACGAGCAATTACTCCACCTTACCCGTTACATCCACAAACAGGCATTAGCTTCGCAAGGAGAGACCTTGCAAAGCTGGGAGGCAGGACAACCATGCTCTTATGGCGATCAGCCGTGTTCCTATCCGGAATATCTAGGCAAAAGAAAAACTGAATGGGTCAAGCCACAAGAAATACTCTCGTTTTTCTCAAAAACAAACCCAAAACTCACATACGAAGCGTTCATGCGCCAAGAAGAATACACCGAACCCATTGTAAAGCTAACACTCGAAGATTAGCCGTTTCGCAAGCGCCAAATGAATACCTTCAGCGGAAATACAAAAACAGCCGTGAGTATGCGTGGCAGTCTCCAGGGCTGAGTGACAAGCCTCCAAAACCATTCAAGCCCAATTTCGCTAACAAATCTTGGCGCTTCAAATACTGTGCCTGCAATAGAATCAAAAGTTCCCCCAACAACCATGCCTACCTTAATATCCAACTTCGGTAAATTCCGCCAAAGCCAATACTCTTGCTTCGGCGCCCCAAACCCAATAAACAAGAAGTCAGGCTTAAAAGCGTTTATCCGCTCAATTGTGTCCTGCTCCACCTGTGCTTCCTCGCTATTCAGTGGCAGTCCATTCATATCCAGCCTCGGCCCAGCCTCCCCATAAATTTTGAATTTCGAATTGTAATTTTGAGTTTTAAATTTTGAGTTTTGAATTATATCCGCTGCCTTCTCTGCAATCCCCTGCCCACCTCCTAACAAAAACACTTTCCAACCCTTTTTTGCAGACATAGAGACCAAATCCTCAAAAAGAAGTCTTCCAGGTACCGTTTCACCGAAGGATATGAGCCAATCGCGGGCAATTATTGCGGAGATTCCAACCCAAAGACCTGATCCAAGTAGTACTAACTGGGTCACCCCTGGAAATTTTGGTACTTGCATCCTTAAAAACCTTTGGGCCATAATGATTCCAATACCGTCTGGGACGCAAAGAGATGCTTGCCCTAGTATCTTTCTCAAAGATGCTTCTCTTGAGGCTAAATTAACAATTTCGGGGTTTGGAGTAGCTACAAAAAGTTTAGGTAAATTACCCAAAAACTCTTGACCCTGACCAACTCGTGCCTGAGTTCGGTTTTTCTCCAAAAAACTGGTTACTTGAGATAGCACTCTCCCTCTTTTAGTGCTATCCACCGCTACTCCAAGAATTGGCACGATATCTCGCTCTATTCTTACTGTTTCCTGGCCGTTTTTTAACCCTTTTCTCACATTTTTAATCTTTTTTGTCATATCTCTCCTTATCTGGACTTCTATAGAATCGTTCCAGCCTCATTACATACTACCCCCATCCTGGCAAAAGTTCAATTTTTTACGAAAAATTTTCCAAAAATCTAAAATCAGGGTATAAAATTGCACCCCAGTACAACTAACTACAAGTTAAGTCTATAAATTTGTCACCGCTCCCCTATTCGTAACTGCCATCTTCGCTACCGGCCACTTTTCTGATAAGTGCTACTGTGCGAGTTTATACTTATCTGTGTACAATTTAACCCCGCTACATTTGTAGCCAATACAAACCTAATGCTTATATCGGATAGCCAAAAATCAATATAAAATGAAACTACCTACTATAAGTCCCGAAGATTTACCACTCTTGACTTATATACCACGGTTCTGCAGGTTAAATAGTTGATCTTATAAGTTAAAACACCCGTTGTTAATTAAAATACAAATTTGGGATTCGCACAGATGAAGAGCTGATTTTCGCAGATAAGAATTTTGTAAAAAATAAAGTCTAGATCGATAAAACAATTCGTTTAATACTAAGGTTCGGCGACCCAAAATTCACAAGAAAACCCAATTGATATCCGGTACTTTTCAAATAGTGTAACAGCTGTTGATGGTAAGCGTTTGGGACAAACTCAACCGCTTTTAACTCTAAAATAATTTTCTCATCGACAGTTATGTCAGGTATATATTCTCCAACAACTGCAAGTTTATATCTAACGCTAAGTCTTGGATGCCTCTTATGTGGAATGCCAAGACTTTTTAACTCTTTCTCTAATGCGTTTTGATAAACCAATTCCTTGTGGCCAAATCCCAGGGTGTTATAGACTGTAAAACAAGCACCTCGAACACGATAGGATAAATCCCCATAAAGTAATTTGCTTGGGCTCCTAGAGGGTTTTATTGCCTTCTGCATACAATGCCCATTATACAGGCCCATCAAGTATCCGTGTAAATCCGCTCCCCATCTGCGAAAATCCGAAACAAGAAAAATAAACTGTCAAAGGCTAAAAATTGCACAATTTGCAGATTGAAAAACATATGCGGTATATATAAGTACAAACTCTCTTAGTTGCGGTATTTATTCCGCAGTATTCCACATCGAGACAATAACCCTTGCGGTAAAGTAATTTAGCTTCACAACATACTCAATTACAGGAGATAATTGCGGAGAAAATGCTTTCTAGGTATAATTGTTTGCGGAGATATAATTTCTAATTTATAATTTGTAATTTGTAATCAATTTGTAATGTTTAAATTTTTAAAACATTTAGATTTCATTGAAAATTAAGAATTGAAAATTGAAAATTCTATTTTCTAGCTATACTTCTCTTGTATAAATCCAGATTCTCTAAAGCTACTCCAGTCCCACGAACAACACAAAGCAACGGCTCGTCGGCAAGATGTGCCGGAACCCCAGTCTCCTCAACCATAAGACGATCAAAATTACGCAGTGAACTCGTACCTCCAGACATCGTTATCCCCCGCTCAATAATGTCTGACGCAAGCTCAGGAGGGGTTTCCTCCAAAACACCCTTTACCGCCCCGATAATTTGAAGTAAAGCCGGTCTCATAGCCTCAGTTATCTCAGTTGACGTCAAAATTATTGTTCTCGGAAGTCCCAAAATCTGATCCCGCCCGGAGACCTCCACAGTTTCCTCAATCGCAAGCCTTGTTGCCGATCCAACCTTAATCTTGACTGTCTCTGCTGTTTGGTCTCCAATAATCAAATTATGTTTCTTTCTGACATAGTTTGCTATAGCTTCATCTATTTTGTTCCCCCCGACACGAACCGATTTATGCTCCACAACCCCACCCAAGCAAATAACTGCAGCCTCTGCTGCCCCTCCCCCAATATCCAAAATCATATGTCCCGAGGCAGCAGAAACCGGAATCTTTGCCCCAATTGCAGCAGCCAAAGGCTCATCTATCAAATAAGCAGTCCGAGCGCCAGCAGACAAAGTTGCGTCCAGTACTGCTCGCCTTTCAACCTGGGTACAGCCTGCAGGAACACAAATCATAACCTCGGGCTTAAAAAAAGAAAACCTTGGAGAAACCTTGCTTATAAAATACCGAAGCATTGCCTCAGTTACTTGGTAGTCTGCAATTACACCATCTCTCATGGGCCGCAGGGCTTGAAGGTTCTCAGGAGTCCTGCCGAGCATCCGCTTTGCTTCGTTTCCAACGGCTACGACTCTGTTTTCTTCAACTGAAACCGCAACAACCGTAGGCTCGTTTGCAACCAAACCTTGCCCGGCCACCCAAACAAGGGTGTTGGCGGTGCCTAGGTCTATTGCTATCCTCTGTGATAACACAAATCTCCTTTCCACACAGTGGCGACCTGTCCCGTAGCTGCGCTCCTCAGCAGCGCAAACGTAGTTCGCGGGCTGAGGTAAGCATGGTATGGGATTCTTTGAGAAAGCATATTAGAAAATTTGTAATTTGAAATTCGAAATTTGAAATGAATGTTTTAAATATTGAAACATTAAAAATTGATTGAAAATTAAAAATTATAAATTGAAAATTACAGTTTGATCTATTCGGATCGGGTTT
>CAYIUF010000021.1:0-12340 GCA_964366515.1 uncultured Gammaproteobacteria bacterium | reverse complement strand
AGGAGTTGGATTTTGAGCTTTAGATTTAGGGCCCGGGCGACTTTTTGGATGACGTTTGCCGCTGAGAGACACGGTCTCGAACGAGCTGGTTCCTAGAGTGTGATATACTGGACTTGTGAAGCTTAATTGGAAGGAAGTTTTTAAGTTTTTATCGGGGGCTACTTTTGTTGCGGCGGTTTCGAGCTTTTATTTTTACTCAAACAATATTTCTATCCCGTTTCTTGGCTATACAATAACCCCGAGTTTGTTTGGCTTGAGGGCTTTGGTAGGATTTGTTCTTTTTTTGGTCTTCTTCCACCTCGGATTTTTGAAAAAGTAGACCCTCTATCTTTCGTAAAGCAAGGCTTTTGGGGCATATTTTACCGTACCAAATCTATCTAACGAGGTTCACACCTTTTTCAAGGCCGATGTCGTAGCCGAAGTAATAACCCACCGCCAGACCGACTACAAGAGCAATTAGGATATGGAGAATTCTTGCTTTCATTTGTTTATTACACTGGCTGCAAGCCGAATACCCGGAGTCTCTGTGCTCGGGGATGAGGCGCCGTCCCGACGAAGTCGGGATAGCACAGCCCCGTAAGAAGAAACTCCGACACTCCGCGATCGAATAGTCTTCATTTTACACTAATTTAAGTCTACCAGATGGATTGAACGTGGGGGTAGTTTCTTATTCTTTGGTCTTTGGTGATTATTGTTGCTCCATACTTTTGAGCTGTGGCGATGATAATTCTATCTACCGGGTCTTTGTGCAAGTTTCCGTTAAGCGCTACAGACTCAGCAGCTATCTTATTACCTACAGGAACGAATTCTAGGTAAGAAAGCTCTTCTGTTCTTTGAAGCCAAGCATCTGGGGATATGTCAAGTGTTATTCTTTTTTTCTGTGCCAAGAGATACGTTTCCCAAATGCTAAAAGAGGAAACTAAGAGCTTCCTGCCAGCGCCAACCTCCTTTTTTATAAGCATGCGGGCTTTAGTTGAAAGTTTTTCGGGATTAAGAAGATGCCAGAGTAGGGTGTGGGTATCTAAAACCACTTTCATTTTAGGGCTTCCCAGTCTTCGAGGCCGACGGGCTCAGTCGGGTCGTCGTAGCGCAATAGGGTGCCACGCAAACTCTTGAGAATTTCCTCGTCTCTTTTGCGCACAGCATCCTTGTAGGGCACAACCTGCACGACGGGTTCTCCCTGATGAGTAATCGTCAAGGGTTCCTTTTTTCTTTCAACCGTGCGTAGATACTCAAGGGCTTTTGCTTTAAATTGGGACTTTGAGACCGTTTGTAACATGACTATGGTCATAGTACCATAGTCACACAGTATTGTCAATTATTAGAATGAAAAAGCCGGAGGCAAAGCTTGAGCTTAGGGCTCAAATATTGCATCCGGCATGGACTATTGCCAGCGGCGACTGTTTGCGTGATCGATTATTGCCTTCACTCGCCAGGGTCGCAAGACCGCAACCGATCCTAAGAAAACCGAAGAAGCGCCAGCTGCGCTGTAGATCTCCACATCCCTGGGGGCGAGGATTCCACCACCTCCGTTTATGGGTTTTGTGAACCCCGCATCGCGCAGACGTGTGATCCATTCGCAGACAAGCGGACGAAGGGTTTTCCCCGACAAGCCACCACCACCAAGGTGTGCGATCGGAGAAGTTCTGCTCCCCCAGACTTTTTGCCAATCGAGACCTTCCCACCCGAATGGGAGGGTGTTTGAGACACAGATTGCGTCGCAGCCTGGATGATCATTGAGTTCGAGGACTGCTTGGATGGGAGCAGTGGCGATGCTGTACTTGGGCATGATTGGCACCCCGAGGGTGTTTGCGATTTCGAGAACTTTTGCAGATTCTCCAATTAGCACGCGTGGATCATGGCCGGTGTTGGGGCAGGAGAGATTGATCTGGACGCCGAATGGTGCAGAGAAGCGAGGCTTCCACAGGCCGATGATTTCCACCATCCTTTGAAGTTCTTCGAACCTTTTTTCTGGTGTGTCTGCTAGCGACATGATAGAGAGAAGAAATGGGTCTGTTAGTTGCTGCCACTCTCCTGCCATCATTAGTTCATGAATCCCTGGGTTGCTGAGGCCCACGGAGTTCAACAGAAGGGCATCTATTGGTTTGACAACGACACACTTTGGAAAATAGTCCCGAGGTGTGAACTGCGGGGTGAGTGGCATGTTGCCCGGGCGTGAAAGTAGTGTTGCCGTTTTTGCGACCAATGTCATTCCAGAAAAGTCTAGGCCAAAAGGGTGCCAGACATTGTGGAACCAGTAGCCTTCTCCAAAAAATCCCTGTACTCCAGATGCGCCAAGCACGTTTCCGAAATCAATTCCGCGGAGGTTCATAACCTGTCCTCCAAATTTAGTTGTTTAAGGGCGATTCCTGTGGTAGTTTAGCACTAGTTTTCATCGAATTCTTCACCAACTATTGAAACTGCGCCTTCGGGACCTGTTGAGCCAGAGTGGGGGACGCCTACTGGGACGTCGTGCCACATTCCGCTTTCAACTACAACTTTATGCTCGGGGTATTTCATAGTGAATGAGCCTTTTGCTACGAAGAAGCTAACCTTTCCCTTGTGGGAATGCTCCGGGTAGTTCATATTTGGAGGATCAGTCCATTCGTATACTCTGGGGAAACCTTCTGATTCTTAGATCTCCTTGGGCGTCATTTATTGTCTGGGGAATATTGGAGCATCCATTCTGTACCGAATTTGTCAGTAAATTGGGCAAACCAGCCGATGGGGGATTCTTCTAACTTCATAAACACATCTCCACCCTCAGAGAGCTTTTTGTATAGGTCTTCTATCTCTTCCTTGCTCTCGCAAACCAAACAAAGGTTAACGTCGTCACCTTTTTTGAACGAGCTTGGGTCAAACATGTCTGAGGCCATGAGCACCCAGTCGCCACAAGTTAGGGAAGAGTGCATGATTTTCTCCATGTCGGTACCTGGGGGCATATCGGGCATATCGGCCATGGGAGATTCTGCTAATGTTTGGAACTCTAACTCTCCGCCGAGAACCTCTTTATAGAAGCTCATAGCCTCGCGGCACTTTTTGTTGTCGAAATGTAGGTATGGTCTAAGTTTTGCCATTTTACCCCGTGAGATAACTCACGTATCTAACGGGGTGAATCCGTTAGATGATTTATCTATCTAATGGGATTGTCCATTAGAAAGTTTTTCAATCTGGTTTTAATATACTTCTTTCCCCACGCTGTTTTCAAGTACTTTTCTCTATGAGTGGCATCTTGCTGGTTTAAACATGCTTCATAGTAAAGGAGTTGGAGAGGTATTCGGTCTTTTGTGGAACTAACACGACCTTTGTTGTGGAGACGGAGTCTGTTTTTTAGGTTGTCAGTGTATCCGGTGTAAAGCTTTTTATCTCTTTCGCTTTTTAAGACATAGACGTAAAACATATATATTTGTTAGCCCAGTTAGATAACTTTGTATCTAACGGGCTGAATTTTGATAAACGCGAGAGAGAATTGCCCCATTTTTGTAATTAATAAAGATGGGTTCTTTCGTTTGGAAGTAAAGAACGGCATCTTTTTCAGGGGAGAGGGTTTTTAGGGACTCTTCAATTATTACAAACTTTTCATTTTCCCAATCTGTTGAGACTAAAATTGGCGAGTAATAGGGAATAACCGTCTTGTTGCATCCTATATATGCAACGCTTGTTGGGTGGTGGGCTTTTTCAAGATATTCGACTGCGTCTTTTGCTCCCATACACAGACCCACAAGATCATATTTTTGCGCTTTTTCCGGTCCGCCAACCAGAGAATTGTAGAAAAGGTAGTAATTGGGGAAGTAGGTTACTGCAGTTACCACAAGTGATGCGAAGCAGAGCATGTAAGCAATCAGCCTGAGGTGTTTTTTGAGTGTATTTGTCATTGCCACAATTGAGACTGCAGAGATTAAATAAAGCCAGGGGAAAATTGGGAAAATGTACCTGGCACCCAGTTTTTCAGGAGAGAATGACATGGCAATAACATATAGTCCTATGAAGAGCAAAACGCTAAGTGTCAGCCTCTTTTCTGGGATTTTAACGCGTAGTTTTTTGTAGAGCAGCGTGGCGGCAAGACCAATCAGGGTAAGTAGAGGCAAGCGAGCAATTAGCTGGTATAGGTAGTAGTAAAAGGGCGGTTTTGCTGTGACTTGGCCATTAAAAAACACATGGATGGGACGTGAGAAAGCCGAAACTGCCTTTGGGAGTATTGGATAATCTCCAAACCCGGCCAGCTTGTTGAACCCAGCCACAGTATGTGGGTGAGTACGATAAATGCAAGCAGTGTGGGCAAAAACTTTCTCGGAGAGTAGATTAGAAAAATGACCAACAACAGCAATGCGGTCGGTTTTGTGAGGAAGGCAAGAGTGAGGAAGAAGGAGGATAGGAGCACTGAAAGCAGGGGTTTTTTGACAAGAAGAAAAGACGCAAGTGATAAAAAAGTCCAAACCATCAAGTAAACATCGGTCAACTGCCATCTTGATAGTCCAAGGAAAATTGGGTCTAGGGCAAACATTATGCTTGCGAGTATCGCGACCTTTTTGCTTTTGGTAATTTTGTTTACACACAGGTAGAAAATTGGAATGAAAAGAGAACCCAAGAATACTGTGGGGATGCGGGCTGCTAGATAGTCTGGGAGAATCTCTGCTGAATAATGGGTTGGCTGGCCTTTTGCTAAAAAGAAAATTGAGGCTCCGGAGGCAACGGCTCCTGGAAGATTTATAGCCTGGGTTTCTTTTTTGTCGGTCCACCAGGCTGTTTTGAAATAATCAAAGTTTTTGGTTTTTATTGCCAAAAAAGCCTCGCTACTTCTTATCGTCCAGGTAATTTCATCGGGATATATTTCAGTTGAGCTGAGCTTGTAGATTCTGGGAAAAAGGGCAATAAGAAAGAGAAGGATTAAAAGTGGAACTTTTAAGCTTTTTTTCTTTAGCACGGTCTAATTGTAGGCTAAAACTACTCGGATTGTTTAATGTTAACGTCGATTGTGTCGGGGACGTTAATTTGAGTTCCAGATTGTGATTCCCTGAGTCTGGGGAGTCCATATATCCAAACAAGGTATCCTAAAATCAGAAGGACGACTATTACAATGATCATGCCCAATGGACCGCCTGAATTGTTGGAGGGGGCTGGATTGTTTACTATTGTTGCTATATTTCTTCACCTCCTGACCAAAGTAATACTACAGCAAAATTGCCAAGACGATAAACATAAAAAACCTTGACATTATCTTCTGAAAAGAAATACATTGAGAGCAGAAGATAATAAAAAAGGGGGTGAGATAATTTTGAGTAATTTTATTTACTTTGCAATATTTGGACTCATCGCAGGAGGCATCGCAAATTATATAGATCCTCGTCCTTCAAGCGGAGGTTTGTTGGGATATTTAGCGTTGGGCGTAGTAGGTGCAACAGTTGGAGGATATTTGGGAGGAATGTTTTTTGGAGTAGGAGTAACAGGCTTCAATCTTAGTTCATTTATTGTTGCGGTACTGGGATCGCTTTTGATGCTTTGGGTTGGCAGAATGCTGACAGGTAGGAAATAGGTCAGCAATTTATTTGCCGACAAAGAGGATTGCGTTTGGGATGCTGCGTCCGGGGCCAGCTTTGTAGCCGCCGGACCAAAGGGCCGTTGAGCCGCCTGAATCCAGGTTTAACGCGCCCTCAAGACCCATTGCTTTTAGAACATGTGCTACCTCTGCGACTGTTGCGTTTCGAACAACGCCAATGTAGGCGGTTGATCCTTTGTTGCCAACAAAACTTCTTGAGCCTTTTGACCCCTGCTTTGGATCAGAGCCGCCGGAAAATGTAATGTTGCCGCCCGAGAGAAGAAGCGGCTGATTTGATAAAACTCCGTCGACTCCGGTATCGCGTTCCCATTCGAGAGTTTGTCCCACAAAGCGCATTGAGCCAGATTGGAAAATGACTGCTGGAAGTGTGCTGTAGACATTGTTGGCGGAATTTATATACTTCTTGTTCTTATTCATGACAAGAGTGTCAAAGGAGTTAGTTCTTCCTGCACATGACGGGTAGTCTGCTGGGCAGAAGTATGAGCCGTTTATACCTGCAAATGCGCCGTTTCGATTTACATAGTCGCCGAGTGACAAGACCGCACAATCATTTGCGCAGTCGCCATCGGTTGCGGTATCTACGATGATTTTGGTTGAACTCATGTTTGCCGCAACTATATCGACAACATATGTTGTGTCGAGCGCTGAGACGACTTGTCTTGAATAGCCTGCTCCGGGGGGAGTATTGGTTTGGGTTAAGTTTGCAGTATTTAGTGCAGTTCCTGATCCAGGGGTTGTAGCAAGTGACACTTTTGATTGTTCTTTTTCGATATCAGCAGTGAGGGTTTTTAATTGTTCGTCTGCTTTTTCGTAATTTCTTTCAGCAAGGAGGTTTAAGATTGCAGCAAGACTCTTTTTTAGGGTTTCGGTTTTTCCTTTTTGGGCATCCAAATCTGTGATGTTTTGATACTCCTTAACCGTGTTTTTGTAAGATGCATTTATGCTTTCTATTTCTTTTTTAAGCTCAAGGTTGAATTTGACCTGGTCTTGGTTTTGAAGTTCTGTTAAGGTTTTTTCAGTCTCTGCTAGTTTTGCTTTAAGTTCAGAAGTTTGACTTGCGACTTTAATTTTGGCTGTATAGAGGTAGTAGGCGCCTCCGGCAAGCAAAACTAGGGATACTATTGCGATCATGTTTTGCACACGTAGGAGGTTTTTTACAGAAGACGGGAAAAGTTTTGCCACTTCCTAAATGGTGCCATATTTTGTATTTGGCGTCAAACTTCTAAGTAGGGTATATTAACCTTCATATGTTTTTGATACCTGAGGATTTTTGGGAAGTTCGCAAGACGGCCGAGAAAGGTTTGGGTGTTTTTGCCAAAAAGGAGATCTTGGCAGGAACTGTAATTGGGGATTATTTGGGGAAGGTAATCAAAACCGCAGAATACGATTTGGAAAGGGATGCAAAAGGACTTTTTTTGATGTATTTGAATGATTCGGCTTCAATTTATCCGGATTTGTCAAAACCCGGAATTCACCTTTTGAATCATTCTTGCAAGCCGAATTGTTGGATTTATATGTACTGTGGACACACTTTATTTTTTGCTTTGAGAAGGATTGAGGCGGGGGAGGAATTAACAATCGCGTATCTTCTTGCCCCTGAAGACAAGACAAAACCCACAAAGCATGTTTGCAAATGTGGGAGTAAAAATTGCACGGGAAGTATGCACTTGCCTCAGACGAAATACGAAAAGTGGCAAAAGTTTCAAGAGAAAGAGAAAGGGAAAACGAAGATAGCAAGATATGTCCTTGGTAGAAATTTACCAAGACTTAGAACTTACCCTAAAAGAATTCCCAATAACCTCAGTTTACTTAGTTGTTTCTGCTTCTGGGGTTTCTTCTGCTTCTGCTGATGGGGCTTCGGTTTGCGCCTCAGCCTGAGCAAGCTTTACATTTTTTGCTGATGGGCCTTTTTCGCCTTGTTCAACATCAAATGAAACAGTGCTGCCCACTTGAAGTTCATCAAAAGAAACACCGCTTAAATCAGTTGAGTGGAAGAAAAGATCTTTATCTTCACCTTCACGCGCAATAAAGCCATAGCCTTTGTCTGTTTTAGTTTTAATTGTTCCGTTCATTTTTGTCTCCTTTCTGCCTCTATTGTACCACTTTTAATACAACTTTGCCCTTGGGGTGGCCTTCTTCTTGATATTTGAATGCTTCCCTTGCCTTTTCAAGGGGAAATACTTTATCAATATTTACCCTAATTTTTCCTGAGTCTACTAGTTCTGCGAGGCGAGTTAAATGGGCTGTATTTGTAACTGTATTTTGTCCAATTGCGGTTACCTCATGCTTTTTTGCAAGTTCTGGGTTTGGCTCGCCCAACATTGAGACAATAACCCCGCCCTTTTTTAGAACTTGGAAAGATTTGTCCAAAGTTTCGCCTCCGACGGTATCGTAGACTACGTCCATGTCTTTTAACTTTTCTTCAAATTTTTCCGTTTTGTAGTCGATTACCTCATCTGCGCCGAGTGATTTAGCGTAGTCCACATCGTTGGTACTTACTGTTGTTGCAACATATGCGCCGAGTGATTTGGCAAGCTGAATTGCAATATGGCCTATACCTCCGGCTCCGCCGTGGATGAGTATCTTTTGGCCGCTTTGAAGTTTTATGTGTTCTTCTAAAGCTTGGATGGCAGCTGATCCAACGAGGGGGAGGGCAGAGGCTTCGTCAAAATCAACATTTTTGGGTTTTGGGGCAATGTTTTCTTTGTTTACTGCC
Source organism: uncultured Gammaproteobacteria bacterium (assembly GCA_964366515.1). GTDB lineage: Bacteria > Patescibacteriota > Microgenomatia > UBA8517 > UBA10165 > 2-12-FULL-44-25. Next base: position 4,067 of record CAYIUF010000021.1, on the reverse strand, counting down.
GCGAATTGGGCAAATCCACCGGAACTTCCATTTAGAATTAAAGCAGATCCGTAGACCTCTTCTCCCGTGTCCGATACGCCTGCAAAGTCTCCGCCCATTGTTGACGGAAACTTTAGCGGTACTGCGTCTTTTAAGAATCCGTTTCGAACTTTGTAATCTATTGGGTTGATGCTTGCTGCTTTTACTTCTACAAGCACCTGGTTTCCAGGGGGGGTAGGGGTGGGGGCGTTTTGGTTTATTTCTAGAACTTCTATGCCACCATAATCGTTTATTTGTACTGCTTTCACAAAGTTATTTTACACCCTCTTTGCCATACTTGGCATTGCTATTTATAACTGCTGCATGAACTAGCTTTTTTATAAGAGGAATTGGGAGTTTTTCGGTATGCGGAAACTGGATTGTTGCAGTTGAAGTTTTGTAACCCTCAAGTTCTTTTTTAAAATCTTCTGTAATTGGGGGAATCGCATACAAGCCAATGTGTTTTTTGGCGAATGCAAAGTATACGAGGGGTTTGTTGTTGAGTTTGTAGTAGGGCATGGAGTAGCCAATTCTTTCTTCGGCTTTGGGAGCTTGCGATTTTATAGCTTTTCTTAGTTCTTTAAGCTTGCTTTGTACTTCTTCTGGGGCGTTTTTGATGTAGGAATCAACGTCTTTTGGCTTTTTCATTCTTTATTTTTTTCAATTCTGAAGCCGGCTTGAAACCCTTTTTTCTATAAATTTATCTTCGTTTTACCCTCTGCATAACTGTTAATGAGGAGGTTTATGAGTGTTTGGTAGGGGATACTGTTTCTTGCCGCTTTTGCCTTGAGTTTTATTAGGTCTCTTTTTTTGACTCTTAAGGTTATGCTTTTGCTGTCTTCTAGGCCAGGGGAGTTTTTTGCAGCCTCATCAAGCATTTTATTCAGCTCCTTATCATGAATTTCCACATATTCATCTCTTTCAAGGGCGTCTTCTATTTCTTGTTCATATTTGTCTAGAACAAGGTTTTTGAATGGATCGAATTTTTTTGCTTTTTTCATTTTTGTTTTAGTATGTATTTCTCAGTTAGTTTTCTGCTGGGGTGAACGGTTTTTAAAAAGAACCTTTTTCTTTTCTTATCTATGACATAAGGTGCCGCAAAGGCGTAGTTATTGATATTAACGACTAAGAGTCGCTGTCCTTTGTGTAACTTGCTTCTGTTTTCGATAATCGAAAGCTTTTTACCCCTTTTATATGCGTCAATTACATCTTCGAAACCAACGCCCCTTGTCGTCTTAAGAATTAGATCCTTTTCTTTAGAAAAATCGAACTTATACTTCACACACATAGTATACTATCTGTACATACTTTGTCAATACAGGATTTGTAATAAGAACCCTGAGGCCTTGTGGTATGCTTAACAATAATGAAAACAATGACTTGTAGACAATTAGCAGGAGCTTGCGACCAAGAATTTCATGCAGAAACTTTTGAAGAGATGGGTAAGTTAAGCAAACAACATGCGATGGAGATGGCCCAAGCAGGGGACCAAGCTCATATTGAAAAGATGGATGAGATGATGGGGAAGATGAGTGATCCTGAAGCTATGAACAAGTGGTTTGAGGAAAAACAAAAAGAGTTTGATGCTTTGCCTGAAGATGAGTAGCTTGCGAAGATACCCTGGGCTGGGATCCACATCAGTTCAAGTTTGATGCCATTTGGACTTCAAAATAAATGGCGCAATAGCCTTTCATGTAGGACATTTCAGCTGGACCTCCGTATAGAACCTTTCAATACGGGAAAAGCTACAACCCCGGCATGGATGGGGTTACTGGGGCGGGGATAGGGGGAGGTGCTTCAATATTTGGAACTAGCTCGGTTGTTGTAGCTTGCACTTGTTCGACTGTGACAATTGCAGTGCCAGTGCTTACTTGAGTTTGGATTATTTGCTCGGTAGGTACATCTGCTATGATTTCTTCGATTTCTTCCTGAATTTCTTCTGGGAGAGTTTCTACGGGTGGGGTTGTATTACCTGCTGAAGGGGAGAGGATCTCCTCCTGGATTTCTTCTATTGTTTCTTCAAGGAGGATTTGTTCGTCAGTTGTGTTTGTTAGATCTTGGGTTATTTCTTCAATAAGCTCTGGTTCTTCACGGACTTCTTGTGTAATTTCTTCTTCTATACTTTTGACGATTTCTTTTGCCTCTGTCTCGGTTAAAGGACCCTGACCTTCTTGAGAACTTTTGACAATCGCCTCTGCAACTTCTTCTTCTACAATAGTTTTTACATTTTCAATTTTTTGTTCAAGAGGTGTTTGAATAGCTGAGTTATTGGAAGATTCTAAGCCAAGCTCAATTTCTATGACGATTTCTAAATCTTCGGGTTGGTTTCCGATAACATCTGTTGCAAATTCTTCAAGCGTATTTTGATCTGTTATGCTTTCTATTAAATCTGCAAAGTTTTCGACAGCCTTGCTTTCTAGTTTTTGGACAAGTTCGATTGTTTCATTGCTATCAAAATTACTAATAAGTTCTTCGTAGGCTTCAAATTGTCGGACGGGGTTTCCCGGAATGCTTGCAGCGTATGCAACGAGCAGTTTTTCTCTTTCCGTTTTTTCAATTTCAAGGAGCTTTGCTTCGAAATTTTTAATAAGGGGAATTTCTGAGGCTTGTAAAATCTCATCTATCTTCTCAGGCTGGAAACGCCTTATTTCTATAAGAAGCTCAATTGCTTTTAGCTCTTTGAATTTACTTCCCTCTTTTGAAACTACCGCTTGTTCGAGTTTTTCTACAAGCAATTGAGCGTCGCCACCGGAGAGTTGCAGCAGAGAATCTATACCGTCTTGAAGCACCTGTTGTCTAATTCTCTCAACTTTGACGTAATCTGCACTGTAAACTTTATCTTCGATTGATGCAAAGATAGTTTGCCTTGCGAGGCCGTTTTTAATAATCGAGTTAATGAGGCCGTCGACACGTTGAGGAGCCTTTTGTTTTAAGGTATTTAGGTTCTTGGCATTTGCTTTAAGGCGGGCAAAATCTTTCTCGATTTCAAGAAGGGTTTTGAGGGCAAGGTCTACATTCTTTCTCGAACCGCTCTTTTCAAGCAGCTTGGCCGCTTCAAAGGTTCGCTCATTATTGTGTCTTACCAAAAGTTCGACGCGTTGGAGAGGATCAAATGTTAAAAGTAGCTGAGCCCGTCTTGCGAGGTATTTTATAAAGTAAAATGGGTTATCTGGAAGGATTTGTTGTTCTGATATGTCGAGACCTTTTGCGGTTAAAGTTAAATCAAGCTTAATTTCTTCGGTTTTTTGATCATCTCGGATTCGCATTTTGGCGGCTTGGACTATAGAGTGTTGGACATCCTTTGGTAGTATTGCCATGCTTTGTAGGGTTATACCTTCTGGAAGTGCGAATTTTGGAACGTTTCTCGGTGGCAAGGATCTTTTAAGCTCTTGAATTTGGTTGCGAACCCCTTTTGGTAGTTGTTTTTCAAACTCTGCTCCATGCCCAGTGAAGATCGATTGGGTAATCTGCTGCATAACTTCGTAAAGTTGTTGTTTTTCTGCTAAATCGACTTTTCTAATGAGTGCCGATTTTGCTTTTATTGATTGGCTCGTGCCGCCGTTTTTGAGTAGGAATTCTTCATACTTTGCAAAAATCTCTGGATCGTTTACGTTATATAAAAGATGTTTTTCGAGTTTTTGTTTTTCCTTCAGCGAGAATTCAGTAGGCGCAATTGCTTTTTTGTCTGCTTTGCCTAAATAGCTGTCAATATCTTGTTGGTTATCAAGTTCGGACAGACGATCGGACAACCTTTTAACGGCCACCTCTCTTAACCCCTCGATGCTTGAGATTAGACTAGTATCCGTGAGCAATATTCTCATATGTTCAAACGCTTCTGTTTGAAGTAGCGGGTCACCAAATGAGTAGTGGATGTACGACTGGAGTTTTCTATTTCTCAAGTTTGGAGGAAGTTTGAGCATCCTTTTCTCAAAATCAGCGACAAGGTCTTTTTGAAGACTGTGCAATTTCTCTTTTGCTTCCGGTTTGAGGTTTTCTTCAAAGTCGGTTGTAATTTCAATAGCTTTCAGTTCGGCAAAATCTTCTCCAAC
>CAYIUF010000020.1:0-12606 GCA_964366515.1 uncultured Gammaproteobacteria bacterium | reverse complement strand
CCTCCAACACGCCCCGCCGCAGCAGCCCTCCTTCGATCATTCGCAAAGTTACCAGGGTTATTGTATTTTCCCTGACTTCTTCCTCCCTTTGCTGCAATTTCTCGTCTTTTTTCCTCACTCATCGCCGCAAAACCTCTTTTGCTTGCTATATTTAAATGCTCACCTCCATTTGTGCAGACTACTGCGTGGGTGTGTGAAGTGGGTGAAAGTAAAGTCTTAATATTATGTGGTTAGTGTTTTAATCTTGAGAAGTAGCTCATCTATATCAAACGGCTTTGCTAAAAATTCGTCAGCCCCGGCAGCTTTGGCTTGGGCTTCAGCAGTAGGATGCGCAGATAGCATAATTGCAGGAACTTTACTCTTCTTTTTAAACTCCGCGACCAAATCGCCGCCGTTTTCATCCCCCAGAAGCAGGTCTACTACTAAAACGTCTGGATTGTACTTGGCAAATGCTTCTCTTGCCGACTCTCCGGAATTTGCGCAGGCGACTTCATACCCTTCAAGCTCTAAAATCGAGGCTGTCGATTCCGCAACTCCTTCGTCGTCCTCCACCAATAAAACCTTAGCCATTTCACCAAGTATAAGCCACACAAGCTCATTCGTGGTAAGAAAATTGTATGAATACTGTACAATATGGGCAAGAAATGCCAAGCAGTAGGCTGTTGCAGCAAATACACAAAGCAAGCGCAAGATTCTTGGCTCCTTTGACCCCCGAAGAAACCTTTGAATCAATCGTTGAAGAATCAATAAAGCTTGTAGGAGCAAAGTATGGGTCGATTCTGTTGGAAGAAGATGGGCAACTGAATAGAATTTACTCTTCAGACCCAGTTCTTTACAGCTCAGTACCCTTAAAAAGAGGCTACGCGTTTCAAAGTTTTGAAACTAAAAAAGCATTTGCTGTGGGTAGCCGCGGACTTTGGAGGGCACATCCAGAGCTGAAAGACCTGGGCACAAGAAGCGTTATCTTTGTCCCCCTTATATATGCAGATCAATCAATCGGGGTTTTAACACTCCACTTATCTAAAGAGAGAAAAGTCGCAGACAAAAAAATAAAAGTACTTAGCCTTTTTGCAACAGTTGCAAGCTCGGCAATTAGAAAAACCCAGCTTTACAACGAGGCCTGGGAGGCAATCAAAGATCGCGACTTGCATAAAAACGTAGAAAACATCCTAGAAAAAATTTATCAAGCTAGTCTAGGTTTTTTGGTTTCAACAAACCTAAAGGATTTATATAAAAACATAGTTGACGAATCAATAAAGCTTGTTGGGGCAAAGCATGGGTCTGTATTTTTGTATGATGGCAAAGAATTAAACAGGGTTTACGCATCAGACCCCATGTTTTACAAAGTTATTCCCCGGCAAGGTGGGTTTGTATATTCAAGTTTTGAAGGAGGCAAGCCCTCAATGATTTACCAAAACGAGTTAAAAGAGGCACAATCTGCACATCCAGCCCTAAAAAAGCTTGCCGCTGGCTCTATCATATTTATCCCCTTGAGCTTCCATGGTACAAGAGTAGGAATTTTAACAGTGCAATCGGCAAAAAATATGCAATTTAGCCCTAGGGAGAGGGACGTATTGGCGCTCTTTGGCGGATTTGCTACTCTAGCCTTAAGGAACGCCCAGTTGCTTGCCGAATCAACTGATGCAGTGCAGGCAAGAGATCTTTTCATCTCAATGGCGGCCCATGAACTGAGGACGCCCCTAACAGCAGTCAATGGATATGTACAACTCCTCGCAAGAAAGCTAGATTCAACCCTGCATCCGCAAGAGTCAAAATGGGCACAAGAACTCAAGTGGGAAACCTCCCGCCTGAAAAGACTGATAAACGACCTTTTGGCAGTAGATTTAATAAAAAAAGGTGAACTGCCGTACAAGTTTGAGCCAACAGATATAGCAGACGCAGTAAGCCGTGCAATTGCAGAATTTAAGTTTTCATATCCAGATCACGGAATTATTTTGAGGAACCTGTTAAAAGAGCGAAATCCACAAGTCTTGGGAGATGCAAACAAGCTCGCCCAGGTTTTTACCAATATCCTAACCAATGCAGGCAAGTTCACTCCTAAAAATAAACAAATCAAAGTCATACTTTCATCTCATAGGTCAAACTACTTGATCAATATAAAAGACCAAGGCCGTGGGATCAGCCAAAAAGACCTGACTCGAATTTTTGAAGGTTTTTATAAAGGGGAAAAAAACTACGAAGAGGGCATGGGACTTGGATTGTTTATCTCAAAAGACATAATTAAAAGACATAAAGGAACAATCAGTGTAGAATCCGAAATAGGTAAAGGCACAACCCTCACGATTGTACTGCCCAAATACAAAAATGGCAGTTGAAAGACCTACCACAACAATTTGGACTCCTGAAGGGCAAAGGATGGTCGACACCTCACAATCAGAGGTATTCTTCGGACTTAGAAGCCTAGAATTAAGACCCGCAGGTGCAGAAATCCTCTCGTATGTTGCACAACACCCAACAATAGACACAATTATCGTCATGGGTGAACCTGGAGCGAACAAAACAACAGTGCTCTATCAGATGGTTCGCGAGCTTACCTTCCTTTTTGGTCCTGACAAGGTCAGATTTGAGGAATGTTTATACGACCAAGTGATGAAATCATCAGCAGAGGCAATGGATGTCCCAAGACCTGAATGGGGACCATCAAACTGGACTGAATTTGCCAGGATGCTATATGAGGCTATACGCGCTCCAATGCCCGAAGACGAACGTCGCGTTATTCGTGTTTCCGAAGTTGTCGGGCTATCTCTTGTAGGAGAAAAAGATCGCGGTGTAACTGCCCTTGAGGAAATTGCAAAAGAGATGTGTGCCGAGGATCTGAACGCTCCCAAGACGTTGATTTTAGCAATCCCCCCCGATGCAAGGAGCCAAAACCGTGCAAGTTTGATAAGAGAAGCTGTTTTAAAGGCAGAACCCAGAGATGTATATAGATTACTTGTTAACGATTGCAGAATAATTCCTGAAGGTATGGGTGTCGAAGACACAGAAGAAGGCGGAGCTAAACTACAGCAGATTGTAAGTTTAATGGCTGGAGAAAAAATTCTCCAGGTAGCAAAAGACGACGTTATGAAAGAGGTAAGGGAGTGGTATAATAGAATAAGCAGTGTTGAGCTTCGCGAAGTGGATCAAGTTCTTCTGCCAGAATCCGCAAAAGATATGAATCCAGGATACAGATTTTTGTATCAGTTAAAAACCGCCCATCTTGATAGTCTTTTGCATATCAAATACGGCTTATCAAGCCAACAAGCACGAGTCGTTTTTAGCCAATATACCCCAGAAAAAACCGTGTATTGGTACTTAAGCATGCCTTCTTAAATCCTCTCACATACCTCATACAAAGCCCTTACTGATACCTCACGAAATCCAGTGCACAATGTATCTAATCTAATCAGAAATATGCCCTTTTCCCTGCCCAATACCTATGTATTTTCTGTGTCTCAAGCATTTCTCGTGCCAATTTCTGTCCAGATATATACAAAATTATGAGCATACCCTTAACAGAAAGACTTACCATAGCAGAACAAGTGTCAAGATCAACCGAAAGACTTCAGGAGACCGAAGGTTTAGTCAGGCGTACCCGTGTGATGAGAGTTGCAGTTTTGCGCCATGGGGAAACCATTGAATCAGGTTTGGTAAACCCAGACACACTTCTCTCAGAAAAAGGAATATGCACAATTAGAGAGTCTGCCAGAGACTTTTTTGAGTATTTGGTAAAGAATAAGGTAACCTCAGCTGCTATAAAACCATTTTGTTCAAGCCTTCCCAGATGTCAACAAAGTTTGAATGTGTTCTTGCATGAATTAGGACTGTCGGTTGTCGAATACAACAATATCCATTCCAATATCCCCGTAAAAATTGAGCTTCTAGACATGGAAAATTGTTCACCTCTCACAGCAAAGGGGAATACGCTTAAACCATGGGCTACTGAAGGCATTACACAAGCTGAAGCTATGGAAAAATGGTTTGGGGCATCTGAAGAAGAACATAAAGTGCATGGTTCAGTCAGACCAGAACAAATCGCATACCCAATTTTGGGGTTAATTGGAAATCTTTACAAAGACCTGGACACAAATCCACTTAGTCCAGGTCCCGACTTCATACCGTTATTTGTAACTTCAGACACCACGCACGTTTCTCTGCTAAAAGCATTAAACCCAGATATTCAGGCAGTTCCAAAAATATCAAACGGACAAACTATGTTTATTGAGGTTGGAAATACAGCAGAGGGAATAGATTATTTGTTCGACAGGCATCGCTATCACCTTGACGTAGAAGGTAGAGTGTGGTTAGCAGACACCAGCGGTGAGATACAGAATTAGGTAGAAAGCACTAACCATTCGTGGTAAAATAGACACTGAGGTCCGATAGCTCAATGGTTAGAGCACTTGCCTTTTAAGCAAGGTGTTCTGGGTTCGAGTCCCAGTCGGACCACACCTTACTTAACCTCAATCTCAACAGAGTTTACCTTAATTGGGCTTACTGGCCTTGACTTTTCTCCAGACTGTGAAGTTGTTACTGAAGCCTCTGCAATTTTGTCTACAGTTTCCAATCCCTCTGTAACTTGCCCGAAAATTACATAATTTTTTGGTAGGGCATAGTCTTCATGCATAATAAAAAACTGACTACCATTGGTATTTGGGCCAGAATTTGCCATAGCAACTGTTCCCTTTTTATATTCTCCCGTTATTGGCTCATCGTTAAATTTATATCCCGGTCCGCCGGTTCCATCTCCTTTGGGGTCTCCACCCTGAATCATGAAGCTCTTAATAACTCTATGAAATATTGTTCCGTTGTAAAAATCCTTGTTTGCAAGATATATAAAGTTTGATGAGGCAACTGGAGTATTCGTGTCGAGTTTAATAGTAATGTCGCCCTCGGTCGTATGAAGAACTGCAGAATATGTTTTCTCATTCTCAAACTGTGTCAGTGGAGGCATTTGTTCGTTCATAGTGCTCGGCGTCGGGTTACCAGATGGTACCATATTTGAAGATCCTGTTTGCACATTTTGTGCTCCCAAAAGTTTCTGATCGCTACTCTTTTGTGTCGACTGAGAATTCACTCGCGAATTAACTACGAAGAAAGCGGCCAATGCCCCAACTGTAACAATTGTAAGAATAACAAAAATCTGTCTTAGGGAAGCCACGGCAAGATAATACCATATGGTGTAGAATGTTGTTAATGCTCATATTAGGCATCGATCCCGGTACCGCAACGACAGGTTATGGTTTGTTAAAGCTTAATGGCACGAAAGTGCCTCGCTTAGTTGCTCACGGCTGGATAGACTCAACAGATTCAGAAAACCATACAAGACGCTTGAATGAAATATACGAGAAAATGCTTGGGCTTCTCACACTCCACAAACCCGATGTCATTGCAATGGAAAGGATATTTTTCTTTTCGAATGCCAAAACGGTTATCGCAGTTTCCCAAGCCCAAGGTGTGTTTATGTTAGCAGCAGAACAAAACAGCATACCTCTACATTGGTATACTCCCGGCCAAGTTAAGCTAAGGATTGCAGGATCAGGGCGCGCAGACAAAAAGCTGATGAAAAAGGCAATTCTAGATATATTTGGTCTTTCCCCGGAACCGAAAAAGAAGACGTACTTTGATGACGTGGCAGATGCGATTGCCATAGCTTATACTCATATTAAGATATCCCAAGAAAACGAGGTGAAAAAAAATTAGCAAAAGAATTGGAGAAGTTATCCATTACTACGACAAAATTGGAGTTGCAATCGTAAGACTAGACCAACCCCTGAGTGTGGGTGCAAAAGTACGGTTTGCCAGAGGGGGAGAAGATTTATTCGACCAGACTGTTGATTCTCTGCAGGAGGAGCATCAAAGCCTGGAAAAGGCAAAGCCTGGCCAAGAGGTCGGGATTAAAGTTGATGAAAAAGTCAAAGAAGGCGCGGAAGTCTTTGGAGTGGAGTAAATCCACACGATTACAAAAGAGAATCAAGCATTTGATCAGCGTTTGTGATCTACCACATATCCGCGGCACTCGTATTTTCTGTTACGAGTCAACGGGTGCCAAAACCCGAGCATATGCAAGAATCTGGGGACTGAATAGAATCTGGCAAACGACTTTAGATGTTGAACCAGGATATATTTTAGAAGTAATTTCAGAAAAATTTAACAAGCTATCTGACCGAGACCGCGACCATGTCTTAATCCATGAACTTCTACATATCCCCAAAAACTTCTCAGGAGCCCTAGTTCCCCATAAAAGAAAAGGCGGAGTAAACGAGAGGCGAGTACGAGAGTTATATGGTATGCTGGCCTCATATGAAAGCAATCGTTCTTCACGGTGAGAACACTGTAGCTTCCAGAGAAAAGCTAAACTCGTTAATTGATCAGCTAAAAGAAAAAGACGTTGAAATAATTCGCCTTGATGAACCAAAAAAAGACGAGTTAATTTTAAAAAGTAAGTCTCAAGGTTTGTTTGAGGAGAACAAATGTTTAATCGTTGAAGGTTATCTGGCAAGTGCGAAGGATTTTAGCGGAATCCCAGAAACAGACACTATTTACTGGGAAAAAAGAAAACTACCTCCAACTACGCTAAAAAAGGTAAGCGGATTTTCTATACAAGAGTTCCCACTACCATCTTCTCTATTTCCACTTTTAGATAATGTGTTTCCAGGAAATACAAAAAGACTAATTACTCTATATGAAGGCGGCAAAGAAACTCTCGAAGCAGAACTTGTATTTGCAATGCTAACAAGAACTACAAGAATGCTTCTCTGGGCAAAGATTGACCCCGACTCCTTGGTTGTGCCAGGCTGGCAAAGAGGGAAGTTATTGTCCCAAGCAAATAAATTCACAGAACAAGAGCTTCGTAATCTAAATTCAAAACTACTTGAAATTGACCGCGCCTCCAAAACCTCAAAACTGCCAGAGAACTTGTCCTCCTCACTAGAGTTATTATTCGCATCACTGTAGTGAAACCTGCCCTGCAGTAGCGCAATTCATTGCGCGCTAGTATTATTAGATTGTGCAACTGCCCGACTCAATTTTCCATTCATATGACATCCGCGGAAAGTATGGAGATGATCTAACTGATAATATTGCACTCCACCTGGGCAAAGCCCTTGGCACTTACATCATATGCCACATAGAACCTCATTCAACTCCCTCTGTGGCAGTCGGCCGCGATACGCGTCCTTCAGGCAAAAGCCTTTCCGAAAACTTTATTAAGGGCGTAGTCTCAACAGGCTGTAACGTGGTCAATATTGGAAACGCCACAACCCCAATGGTCAACTTTTCCGAGTCCACCTTAAAGGTGGCCGCAGGAATATCGATAACCGCAAGCCACTTGGAAGAAAACAATAATGGATTCAAAATAAGTTTCAATAAAAAACCATTTGGGAAAGACGATTATCAGGAACTAAAAAAGATTGTCGAGATGGGTAAATATGAAAAACCCGTCTCGTTCGAAGCGAGCCGAGGCGGAGGCAAAGGTAGTGTTGAACAAAAGAACGTGGCGGAAGAATACTTAAACAATATTTACTCAGGGCTAAAATTAACTAGAAACAAAGTCGAAACTATGTCGCTAAGTTTGGGAATTTCTCAAGACCAAGACGGCGACCGATTGATAGTTGAAGGAGTAGAACCAGATTTACTGAGCGCAATCTTCGCCGCTTCAATTCTTGAGAAGCACCCAAAGGCCGTTATAGTTTTGAATGTTGCATCCTCTTTATCTGTAATTAAATATATTGAAAAACATGGAGGAAAAGTACAACTCTCAAAGACTGGATATCCAAATATGACCACTTCAATCGATCAAAGCGGCGCCTTATTTGGGGGCGAAATATCGGGCCATTATTTTTTCAAAGATAAACATTTTGGATATTCAGACGGTCTCTACTCCGCCGCAAGACTTTGCGAGATTTTAAGTGAAAAAGATATCTCACTCAACCAACTTATCAAACAAATTCCTCAATATCCGCACACTCCAGAAATCCGAGTGGAAATAAAAGATAGCCAGACTGCTCAATCTGTGGTCGGCAGTTTAATTGAAGAGTGCCACAAAACTTTTCCTGAAGGAGACTTTCTAGAAATTGACGGAGCAAGAGTAACTCTTCCTAACAAATCCTGGTTTTTAATAAGAGCATCAGGCACAGAAAACGTAATTTCTCTTCGTGTGGAAGCTAAGACAAAAGCAGAACTACAGGAACTAAGCAAAAAACTGCAAAAAGTACTGACTAAACATAGAGTTTCTCTAACTCTCTAACTTTTTCTCAAGTTTACCAATTCTCTTACCGTCTTCCGCCTGTGTTAGTTCAATTTGATCAACTCGCTCGTCTCTCTTACCAAAACCTCTTCTCATTTCTTCCCGGAGTTCATCTTTTACAATATTTGCTTCGTCTGTAACATGATCTTCCAATGCTTTCGTATTTCTAATAATTGTATCTACGATTTCTGTGTATATCTTATTAGTTTGCTTGTCTAAACGATCATCCAGACGTTTTGTAAATAACTCATCTATTTGATTTAAATCGGTCTTCGTAAGTGCCATGTTTTAAGTATATAACCTGATAAGGAATATTCAATAACCCATATTTAATTGACTTGGTTAGTTTGAGAAAAACCATATTAAGATGTTCTTGACGCTCATGCGAGGGTAAGTGGTAAGATATTTTTCCAGATGTCTCAAATATATACGTGTGACGTGTGCGGTAAGCAAACCGAAAGTATAAACTTCCTTAATATACTTAACTTCAAAACGAAATTTAAACATGCTTGCCAGGAATGCTTTTTCAAAACAGAAGCATTCCTTAGTCGTTTATCTAAAAGAGTAAGGAAAAACCCAGTTACCCCAATTGAATCTTCTTCACACACGGGCTAGAATAAGTTAATGCCCAAGAATTACATTCTTCAATTCAAAGATATAGACCGAGATTCAATCGCCAAGGCCGGAGGCAAAGGCGCCAACTTGGGCGAGATGACCAAAGCAGGCTTCCCGGTCCCACCTGGCTTTTTAATCTCAGCAGACGCCTTCGCCCTTTTTATCAAAGAAAACGGCTTTGAAAGACACATTAGAGAGATTCTGAAAACATCCAATGCTTCCAAAAAGCACAGAACTCCAGAAGCTCTACAATCCGCCTCAGAGCACATAATAAAACTGCTAGTTAAAGGAAAAATTCCTCAACTTGTGCAAAAGGAAATACTCGACGCATACAGCGAGCATGGAAAGATTTGGTTTAGAAAGCCCAAAGTAGCAGTCCGCTCCTCAGCAACCGCAGAAGACCTTCCCGATGCATCATTTGCCGGCCAACAGGCAACATTTTTGAATATCCAGGGTGATAAAGAATTATTAAACGCAGTACGAGAATGTTGGGCCTCCCTTTTTACTTCCCGCGCAATTTTTTATAGAGAAGAAAAAGGGTTTAACCATTTCAAAGTAAAAATAGCAGTTGTTGTCCAAGAAATGATCCAATCAGAAATCTCAGGAGTCGCTTTCACAAATGATCCTGCAACCGGAGACAAACACAAAATGGTTATAGAAGCTGTTTGGGGCTTAGGAGAGTACGCAGTCCAAGGAACCGTAACCCCGGATAATTACGAACTCGAAAGGCATTCTTTGGAGATTACAAAAATCGAAAGACATGACCAAAATGTGCTTCTTGAACAAAAAGGTGGAAAGACAAAAGAACAAAAAGTTCCAAAAAGCAAAGTTGAAAAGCAAAAACTAACTGAAGTTAAAGTTAAAGATCTTGGGAGAATTCTCCAAAAAATTCATGCTCATTACTATTTCCCCCAAGACGTTGAATGGGCATATGCTAAGGGGAAATTTTACGTAATTCAGGTACGGCCAATTACAACTCTAAGCAACACCTCGGGAGTGAAATCTGACAACACTCCCGAGGTGGGAGAGGGCGATAGTGAGCCCATCCTTAAAGGCCAGGGCGCAAGCCCAGGTCTTGCAACAGGTAGAGTAAAAATAGTCTCCTCTGCAAAACAAATCGGCAAGGTTAAAAAGGGAGATATCTTGGTTGCCAAAATGACCTCACCTGATTATGTTCCCGCAATGAAGCAAGCAGCGGCAATAATAACCGACGAGGGAGGAGTAACTTCACATGCTGCAATTGTTTCTCGTGAACTTGGCCTTCCATGCGTTGTGGGTACCAAGTTTGCAACACGCAAGCTCAAAGACGGAGAAACAGTAACAGTTAGCGGAAAAGAAGGATTAGTTTACAAGGGCAAACCGGCAAAAGGGTCAGAAAATGAACAAAAAGCAAACACTCAAGCAAAAGAAATAAAACCCAACCCCCACATAAAAACTGCAACAAAAATCTATGTAAATCTTGCAGAACCCGAAAGAGCGGCAGAAGTTGCCAAACTTCCCGTAGACGGTGTTGGACTATTGCGGGCAGAATTCATGATTGCAGAAATTGGAATCCACCCCAAGCAGGCTATTGCCCAAAGAAAGGAAGACAAATATGTAGACAAACTCGCAGAAGGTTTGGAAATGTTTTGCAGAGAGTTTGACCCAAGACCAGTCACATATCGTGCAACAGACTTTAAAACAAACGAATATAGACACCTTGACGGAGGAAAAACATACGAACCAGAAGAAGCAAATCCGATGCTCGGTTTTAGAGGAGCTTTCAGATATGTTGCAGATCCGGAAGTTTTTGAACTCGAAATAGCAGCAATAAAACATGTCCGAGAAAAATACAAAAATCTAAATGTCATGATTCCATTTGTCCGCTCTCCAGAAGAGCTTTTGCAGGTAAAAAGAATAATGGCAGCATCAGGCTTAGTTCGCGGTCCCAGCTTCAAACTTTGGCTTATGGTAGAGCTTCCTGTTAATGTAATTTTAATAGACGACTTTATTAAAATTGGAATAGACGGGGTTTCAATTGGATCAAACGACTTAACGATGCTAATTTCCGGCACAGACCGTGATAACTCAGAAGTTGCCCCTGCCTTCAAAGAAACCAGCCCGGCTGTTTTGTGGGCTCTAGAAAGAACAATAAAGGCCTGCCAGAAGCATGGGATTACTAGTTCAATATGCGGCCAAGCAGTTAGCGTTTATGATGAGTTGTGTGAGTTTTTAGTTAAGCTTGGAATAACTAGCATGTCTGTTAACCCAGACTCAGTCGGTCGTGTTCAGCAGGTTGTGCAACAAGCAGAAAGGAGGATCGCGCAGGGATAACTTGCCCTGAGCGAAGTCGAAAGGTGGCTAAGATATCACAAGTTTGGGCAAGAGAAATATTAGACAGCCGAGGCTTCCCAACCGTGGAGACTGCAATCAGGCTTGACAGTGGGGTCACATCTGTGTCTTCAGTTCCAACAGGAGCCTCAACTGGCAAAAGAGAAGCAAAAGAGCTAAGAGACGGAGATCAAAAAAGATTTGCAGGTCGCGGAGTTTTAAAGGCAGTATCCTCAGTAAATGAAAAACTTGGGCCAGCAATAATTGGCCTGGACCCGACAAACCAATTTGAAATCGATAAAAGGCTGATAATGCTAGACAATACCCCAAACAAAGAAGTTCTTGGAGCAAATGCAATACTTTCTGTTTCTAGCTCAGTCGCAAAAGCCGGGGCGACGTCCTCGGGCGTTCCACTCTTTAACTGGATAAATCAGCTGGCTGTTTCAGCAAATGCAACTGTCGGAAAATCACAAAAAATACCTACACCAGTTTTTAACATGATAAACGGAGGTCTTCATGGCGCGGGCAACTTAGATTTCCAAGAATTCCAAGTAATTCCGGCAACTTCAAAAAATTTCACAGAATCTCTAAGATCTTCTGTTGAAGTTTATTACGAGATCAAAGAAGCCTTGATAAGACGGGGAGCAATTCATTCAGTAGGAGACGAAGGAGGATTCGCTCCAAACTTATTTACAAACGCAGACGCCCTCGAAATAGACACAGAGGCTATAAAAGGAGCAGGATATATAACCGGCCAAGATTTTTTCCTGGGGCTCGATGTCGCAGCAGACACAATCTATAAAAATGGAAGTTATTCAATAAAAGACAAAGCAACTTCCCTGAATAGTTCAGCCCTGGCAACATACTACGAAGAAATAAACGAAGAATACAGACTTACATATCTTGAAGACCCCTTCCATGAAGAAGACTGGGAAGCATGGACAGGAATTACACAAAAGCTAGGCGACAGAATGATGATTGTTGGGGACGATTTATTAGTAACAAATCCGGAAAGAGTACAAAAGGCAATTGATCAAAAAGCCTGCAATGCAATTTTGGTAAAGCCAAACCAGATTGGGACGGTTATGGAAACTATGCAGGTAATAAAAATGGCAAGAGACGCAGGCTGGCATGTAATCGTCTCCCACAGATCGGGGGAAACAAACGATTGGTTTATTGCCGATTTTGCAGTTGGAGTAAATTCTGATTATGTTAAATTTGGCGCTCCAGCCCGCGGCGAACGTGTTGCAAAATATAATAGACTGCTCTCGATCGAAGCAGAAATCCTAAGCACAAAATCCTAAATTCTAAATAATTTCAAAAACTTGAATTTCGAATTTTAAATTCGTTTAGGATTAAGAAATTAGATATTAGAATATTGTATGAATACTCCCAGATCGGAAGAGCACACGTCTGAACTCCAGTCACGAGTT
>CAYIUF010000019.1:0-12645 GCA_964366515.1 uncultured Gammaproteobacteria bacterium | reverse complement strand
TAACCAAACTTGCCGCAGCATCAATGTCGCCTTCGTTTAATATGTGAATTCCAAAGTGGTTGTTTGGTTTTGCGAATGGATCCACGACGGCCTTTGCGTTTTGTGGTAAGCCACAAAACAAAATCACAACAAACAATGAGACGAATGTTTTTTTGATTAAAGACATAAAAGGAAGTTAAGAGCAGAAGAAAAAATGTGCCCCTGGAAGGAATCGAACCCTCATCAATAGTTCCGAAGACTATTGCTTTATCCGTTAAGCTACAGAGGCGTAGGATGTAGTAGCAGACTTCAGTCTGCGCGCAATGAATTGCGCTACTACGAAGTAGCAAGGTCCGCGAAGCGGTTCTTACTACACTTGTGGACCACTTGGGACTCGAACCCAAAACATCCAACTTAAGAGGTTGGCGCTCTAACCAATTGAGCTAGTGGTCCTCAACAGCCATTATACCAAATTTTCACTCTTTCAGCCGTGGTTGATACAATACAATGTTATGGAGTCAATTGAAAAACAGATTGCAGCTATAGAAACTGAGATGTCCAAGACCCCGTATCACAAAGGTACAGAGGGTTGGTTTGGGTTGATGCGGGCAAAAGTTTCTAAGCTCAAGGCCCAGTTGGAACGCCCGCCTTCGCAGGGCGCTTCGTCGGGCAAAGGCGGGTTTGCTGTTAAGAAATTTGGAGATGCCACAGTTGTTTTGGTTGGATTTCCGTCGGTTGGAAAGTCGACTCTTTTGAATGCTTTAACTAATGCAAAATCCCCCGTGGCTGAATATGCATTTACAACTGTTTCAGTAATTCCGGGGATGATGGACTTTAGGGATGCACAACTTCAGATTTTGGATGTACCGGGGTTGATTGAGGGTGCTGCTTCTGGCAAGGGAAAGGGACGCGAGGTTTTGTCTGTTGTTCGAGGGGCCGATATTTTATTGATAATTGCAGAAAGCGGGAAGGAAGAAGATCAATGGACAAAAATGGTTGATGAGTTGTATATAAATGGCGTAAGGATAAATGAGGATAGACCTAAAGTTTTAGTTAAAAAGGCGGTACGCGGCGGGGTAAAAATTAATGCTTTGACAAAGCAAAGTTTAGAAAAGCAAACAATAATTGGAGTTGCAAAAGAGTTTGGGGTAATTAATGGAGAAATTACGATAAGAGAAAAATTAAGCTTGGATCGGTTGGTTGATGCGTTTGCAGAAAACAGAGTTTACGTTCCTGCATTGTTTGTCATGAACAAAATTGATAAACATGAGGAGTTTGAAAATGAATATGATGATGTTTTAGCAATCAGTGCAGAAAATGGTTTGGGTCTTCGCGAGCTGAGGGAGAAGATTTGGGAGACTTTGGGGTTAATTAGAGTTTATTTGCGAGACCCGAAGAAAAGTTCGAGCGGCCACCCCCGAGGTGGAAGCTCGAAAACTGAGCCAATGATTATGGCGAAGCCTGCGATCATGCGCAGGGGAGATACCCTCCAGGATTTATTGGACTTGCTTGGGCCTGATGTTGCAATAGGAAAAACTGAGGCAAAGATTTGGGGAGTTGGCGCTCGTTTTGAAGGTCAGACAGTTAGTTTTGGCTTGAAGGTTCAGGATGGGATGGAGGTTACGTTTGTTTGACGCCAACACAACTTGCGACCAGGTGAATAGCGTTCTCGTTTACGATTTCTCTAAGTACTTGTGTTTCTCCTGCTCCCCAAGCGACACCGAGGGTTTCACAGGCTTCTGAGGTTGCTTTTACTAGCTCTTCTACTTGAGATAAATCACCAAACCATTTCGAATCCCCCGCTCCCCAATAGACAGTGATTACTAAGGGTGTGGCGCCAGTTTCTTCAACTGCTGCGGCTGCTGCGAAAATTGCACTTTGCATGCGGTCTCCCGCTGTGGCACCATTCCCCATTAGCGAATAACGAGCCTGTCTTTGGGCCACGGCGTAACTAACTCCTCCACCGATATCAACAAGCGCTGCAGGTTGAGGTGCTAATGGGTTTTCGTGTAGTCTTCTTGCTGTTTCTACCGTTGACACTCAAGCATTATACTGGAATTATCAAATAGAGAAGTAGTCATGCGCAAACTTTTGCCAACATTTGTAATAATCATTGCAACAGTTTTGATTTTTAGAGCTTCTTTGGGAGGATTGGATTCTTCGGTTTTGAAAGATCCTAGCAAGCTTATTTACCAATACCCTTGTGCGGCTCCAGTTTCTTATAAAATCGGTTCAATTGACGAAAGATTTAATGTCACCGAGGCTAAGTTTTTAGCAGATACCAAAACCGCCGCCTCAATTTGGAACAAGACATACGGGCAAGAAGTTTTTAAGCATGATCAGCAAGAAGCGCATGCAGTTTCAATTAACTTGGTTTATGACGACAGGCAATCTCTAAATAGCCGTATTAAAAAATATGAAAATGTTGTTGGCTCAAGCTTGCAGGACCTGGATTCTAAAATTGCGGAATATGAAAGGAGGGCTTCTGAGTTTGAAAGGAGACTTTCAGCATTTAATGCTGAGGTTAAAAAATGGAACGAACAAGGTGGGGCGCCTGAGGGTGAATACGAGAAGCTTAAAAAGGAGCAGGAATATTTAGAAGCAGAGGGAAATTATTTGAATAGGGAGGCTCAGAATTTGAATATTTCAACAAGTAAACACAATTCCCAGGTTGGACAGCTTAACAATACTATTGATAATTTGAATGAGGTTTTGAAGGTTAAACCTGAGGGTGGAATTTTTGACCCGGTCCAAAATAAGATAGACATTTATTTTGATATTGATCAAAACGAGCTAATTCATACACTTGCACATGAGCTGGGGCATTCGCGCGGGTTGGGCCATAATGAAAATGAAAAGGCAATAATGTTCCCCTACTCGACTGAAGTTATAGTTTTGGCTTCGGCGGATATTGATTCGTTAAAGGCATTTTGCGAAAGGAAAAGTATTTGGGGGATTTTTATGGGGAGGGTTAGCTTGTTTTATAATTTTGTTCGTGCACGATATGAGTTTTCAAAGTAGTGATTCAGTTCTTTGAGGATAGCTTTTTTGCGGGGAAGGAGAGGGGTTTTCGGAACGCATCGCGGGAGAAGTTTTTCCAGCCGTCCTTTTGAAGATAGATAAGATTTCTTGCCTCGGGCATTGTGAAGCCTTGGATTATGCCCCCAATTAATAGTCCTTTTGTAAACATAGCGTCTATGAAGCCTCCGGAGGCATAGACTGAGACTCCGAGAAGCACACTGCAATAGAACCAATGATGGATGTGGATTACTCTTGTTCTTGTAAAGAGTCTTATTGAGGGGGAAAGGTGGACTCTATCATGGAGCTTGATATTGGGAATACGATACCAAAACTTGGACGTTGGATGCGTCAAATAACGAAAGGCTGTAAAGCCGGAGATAACCGCAGGTACTAGTTCAAAACTCATAAAAGAAATGTCATCGCGAGCGAACGGAGTGAGCGTGGCGATCTCAATCTAAACGATAATCGTTGTACAAGAGATAGAGATTGCTTCGTCGTTGCACTCCTCGCAATGACATACGTTTTCCCCGGGGACATACCCTAGGGTCCACCACAAGATAAGTATCAGGGAGGGACATGGGAATGTCAAGGATTTTTGAAGTGAACAAGTGAACTAGTGATTAGTGAATTAGCATGAAAAAGCCCTATTTGATGATCCACGAGTTGTGGGTCCAAACAGGGCTTTGGGTGGCAGGGTGTTAGGCGGCTTCGACTACGAACGTGCGGTGGTTTTGAACCAAGCCCTTATCGTCTGACTCGTTGTCTGCTCAGTGATGCTGGTCAGCCACCATCAGCGGCCCAACGTTGACATGTGTCTCATGCTTTGCCGGATATAGATTTTCTCCCGAGCTTGGCGTCCTTGTCCCCATGCGGCGTATCGGATTTGCGTCTGAACCAAGGTTTTCCAGAAGCAAACATGTTGCCATGTAACGGTTGTCCGCGCGTCTCTCAAGCCCGACGATTTCGACTTGCACATAGACGGGATCACATCCGGTGCCGACGAAAAATCCGGCTGTGAGTTTATCCTCAAGGCGTAAGCCTTTGATCCCATCCTGACCTATGGGTTCTGGGGTATCTGCCATTTTTCTTCCTTTCAGTTTTCAGAGTGCTGGGGGTATTGTACAGGCGCAGAATGAATTCTGCTACTACGAGCGAAGCGAGTAGCAAGGTTCCGGCGCAGCCGGGTTCTTACTACACAAACAAGAAAAAGCCCCGATTTTTGTGCTTACACAAATTTCGGGGCGAGAGCAGGTTTAAGAACCGATGGGCAAAAGGACAGGTCCGCTGGTCAGAACGATCGCGGTACCAACTGGCGGGTGAACGACTTTGAATTCGAAGTAGTTGACGCCGCTCTCAGGCCTTCTTATGCACTCCCCGATTTCCACAAGTTCTGGGTATGTGCCGTGTGTTTCGATAAAACAGCGTTTAAGCTCGTGTCGGGCTTGGGCTTCAGTCAAGCCGGCTTGGGAATCAGCGACAGCTGGGATCATTACTGCTGCGACCATTCGATTTTTTACTCCGTGTGCAAATTTTGGGCTTGGGGATAGTATATCAGGCGCGCAATGAATTGCGCTACTGCTAACAGGTGTTACAATATAACTATGGCGGTTATATTAGATGGGGAAGAAAAGATAATAGCGCGAGCTCATGCAGATATTGAGGGAGACACAATAACTGGAACTGCGGATTTTGAAGAACTAAGTGTGGGCACTCAAACTTTGGTGCGCGTTAAACTCGAGTTGTCAGGAGATCCGGCAAAGTTGGTACCCGGACTCCATGCGGTCCATATCCACGAGAAAGGAACTTGTGAGGGAGGATTCAAATGCTCAGGAGGTCACTTTGATCCAGGGCCTTCGGGCAATTCTGACCCAGATGTAAATCATCCATTCCATGCAGGAGATCTTCCAAACATAGTAATTGGGGAAGACGGCAAGGGGAGGTTGGTTTGTATTACAACACGTGTGACACTCAGTAACGGTCCACTATCTATATTAACTGGGGAAGGGACCTCACTCATGATTCACGGCAATCCCGATCCATATAAGGGTGGCGAACATGGATCCGGAATCTCTGGCGGGCCTCGTGTTGCTTGTGGGGTGATCGAGAAAGTTGATTAGAGATTAGTGAATTAGGGAATTAGTTTACACAATGCTGGTTTTATTCACGGTTTTAAGACTGATTTTTCCTTTAGTAATTCTGAAGCGGCCGCTTTTAGGGGCTCTTTTGGCAGTTTTTTTGGATTGTCTGGATTGGACGTTTGTCCCCCACGATTCCGGGTATCAAGCTTGGGATAAATTGCTGGATGTTTATTATTTATCTCTTGAGGCCTTTGTCTCATTGAGATTTGCAAGCAAAATGGTCAGAAATACTGCAATTTTGTTGTTTTTGGTAAGGCTTAACGGAGTAATTGTCTTTTTTACTGCAGGATCTAAAATTCCCCTCTTTTTATTCCCGAATATTTTTGAGAGTTTCTTTGTTTTTTGCCTGCTTTACGAGTACTTTGCAAAGAAAAGATTTGTGCCTAGCCGAGCACAGCTTACTGCGGCTCTTGCGGCAATTGCTATTCCTAAAGTAATTCAAGAGTATGCTTTCCATGTAAATTATACTTTCCCCTGGGATTATGCGGGGATATTTGCCAAGACTCCGGGAATAATGCATGAAATAGTAGATAAAGGTCTTTGGATTGCGGTTTATTTGAGTCTTCCTGCCTACATTTTGTATCGCATGGTTAAACACGGCCGTGAAGTTGGAAGTTAGAGGTGTGAAGTTGGAAATGTGAAGTTGGAAGTGAGATATTGAAGTGTGATAAAAAGCTTTCTTGACCTTGAGATTTATAAGGAGTCTTTTCAACTTAATCTTGAGGTGGAAGAGGAGTTGAAAAACTATCCTGAATTTGAAAAATACTTACTTGTAGATCAGACGAGACGTTCTTCTCGTGCTGTTCCCGCCTTGATTGCGGAAGGCTATGGGAAAAGAGAAACTCCACCTGTTTTTAAGAAGATGCTTCGCGATGCAATTGGAGAATCGAATGAAACCATAAATCATTTAGCGCTGGCAAAGGCGAAGGGTTACATTGAGGCTAAAAAAGCAGATGATTTAATTTCAAGATATCACATAACTGGTAAGAAGATTTCGAAGCTTAAAGATAAGTGGCAGAAGTATTAGCTATTGTTTTGTCACCTTTTTCTAACTTCGTTGTCTAACTTCCCACATCCAATTTCCCACGTCAAATCTTACACAATTCATACACAAAAACACTTGACAAAATTTCATTTAGGTGGTATTCTGCCCACTGTCGGCTTAACAACAAAATTCCTGCTCTGACCATCCCCTTTCCCCGGTTTACCCCATGCAAAGTCTTCTTAAGTACTTCAATTGTGTCTTGCAGGAAAAGTGTAAGCCAGCAACTAAATGCAAAACATTTTACTCAAAGTAAAAAAACTCTTAAGTCTTGCCCTGCAGCATAGAATGCTATTTGTAGGAATCTTCGTATGGTTTCTTGGGTTGTTTTCTGTTGGCGGTGTAAACTTCATCTCTCCTCTTTCCCATTCCTATAAATTAAAATCATTGTCCAACTCGCAAGTAAAAGTTGTGGATTCTGAAGTTTTTGGATTCGCACCACATTGGACTCTTCATAAACTTGAAAACGTTGATTTTGACGTTTTGACTACTTTGGCTTATTTTGACGCGAAGCTGTTAGCCGATGGAAGCATAAATAAAGACGATGATTCCTATCGAAAATTCCATTCAGACGAGGCAACTGCCCTTTTTGATAAGGCGCACAATTCCGGAACTCGAGTCGTTTTGACAGTCACTCAAATGAATCCAAATGATGTTGAGTCCTTTTTGAACAATACAGAGGCTCAGGACCATGCAGTTTCAGAAATTGTGCAGGAGGTTGCCGATCGCGGGATTGACGGAGTAAATATTGATATTGAATATTTTGGAGGAGCGGGAGCAGATTTTCAGCCGAAATTTACTGGATTTGTGCGGAGGATGACTGAGGAAATGCACAAAAAAGTTCCTGGATCAAAGGTTACAGTTTCCCTTTATGCATCGGCCGTTATGTCTCCTCGAATTTATGATGTTGCAGAAATTGCCAACGCGTCTGACGGAATCTTTATGATGGCCTACGACTTTGCAGTAACTGACTCAGATCAGGCTATGCCCACTGCGCCTTTGTATGGGGCAAAAGATGGAGAGTATTGGTATGACATTTCAACCGCAGTTGATGATTTTTTGGGCAAGATGCCCGCGGAAAAGCTCATCCTAGGCCTTCCTTGGTATGGTTATGAGTACCCTGTATATAACCCGGGGGTAAAAGCCGAGACGCAGAAAGGATATTACAAGACTGTAAGTGTTAAGACAAAAAAGGGATTTAAGAAAATTAAGAGATATTTTGCTGCTCCCCCATCTCGCGCAAGGACAAGTGCTTTGACTGCGGACGTATCTGTTGAGTCTTCGGGATGGGACGAGAAAGGACAGGTTGGATGGGTTGCATATAAAGAAGGAAACAGTTGGCGCATGATATTCCAGGAAGACGCAAAGTCTTTGGGAATTAAATATGACTTTGCAAAAGAAAAGAAGCTTGGCGGAATCGGTATGTGGGCATTGGGATTTGAGGATGATTCAGGATCGTTGTGGAGGGTTATTGAGGAGAAGTTTGGGAATAAGAGGCAGGCTGATGCGGGGATAGGTAGACAGGTAGTAAGGTAGATAAGTAGAAATGAAAATACTTGAGCAGATCGAAGAACTAGTTTTAACAATAGACGTTAAAAAGTACTGGAAAGTGTTTGTAATAAGCCTTTTTGGGGTTTATTGGGCTGTGTCTTTGCCTTTGATTATGTGGGTTTTTGATAGGCTCCCAGAGCCTCTCGGCAGTGTAATAGCGAAGTTTACTTCGCGCTAGGCGCGGAATAAATTCCGCTACTACGAATGAAATACCCCCAGGTGCTCGCTCTTTCGTCAGTTGACGATTGATTGAACCCTGGGGGTTTGTACTTTGCTCCTTATGTGGTGTACACCAATCTTGTTTCGGGCGCCGTACGCAGTCGTAGATCGCGTACGAGCTGGTTTATGCGGTCTCGCACTGTGTGCGGGACGAATACCAGCGGTCTGAAGAACTCGTCTAGAACGAACTGGGCGTGATCCTTGTCGGCGGCCTTTTGGAGGCCTTCTAAGACTGCGTGCATGAGTCCGAGATGGTCCTTGGGATGAGGATTGGCCTCTTTGGAAATCACGTTGAACGCGGCGAGGATAAATCCGTCCAAGAAATGTGGCAGGTAGCCTATTGGGCAGACCTGAATGTAGTGCTTGAACACGTTGTGGTTGAGGTCTACGAACTTGTTGAGCAGAAGCTCTGCCAACGACCTCCAGTCACTTTCGGTTTTCGAGACGTTGATCAGGTAATGCCGGCCGGCGTCTTGTGCTCGTTCGGTACCGCTGGTTTCGTCCATTAGGACGCCGAGGTCCCAGATTCGGGCATGAACAGTGTCGGTGTCGGGACAGAAGTTCACGATCACGTCGGTCGTGGCCGCCAGGAATGCGCCTGATGAGGCGAACGCAGCCACCTTCGATATGGGCATTTCGCTCGCGAGCATGATCCCAAGAATCATGGATGGAATCTTTTTGCCGTGCTCTTCGGGTATCCAGCGAACAGAGATGTTCGTTGCGATGCGCTCCAACTCCTGGTGATCCATGGAGATAGCCTTCTGGAGGATCATTCGGCGCACCTGACTTGGGGTCAGGGGGCGGTCGAGCTCACCAAAGATCGGGCCGGCGATGTGCTTTGGACTTATTACCACTGCAGTTTCCTTTCAATTTTTATGGATCCCAAAGACGCGCTATGACAGCAAGTTTGGGATGACAAGAGTCAATGTGCTTTTAGAAAGCGAAGTTTCGCTTCCCTCTCAGAGAACATGTATTAGCGCAATTTATTGCGCGCAGATTGAAATCTGCTATTACACATGTACTTTGAGAGATCCTGCGGAGCGAGTTAGTTTCAGTTTTTGACTGACTTTACTTGCCCCGCAGGGAGTGTGTAGCCGCTAGGCTTCTCTAGTATGCCCCGGCAGACGTTTCCGAAGGTTATTCGGGTCGTCCACTTCGGTGATGTCGACTACAAAGGCGGTCTTGATGTGCTCGAGCAGATCGGCTAGGGCCTTTGCTAATGTGTTCGGATCAAAAGGCTCGGCTAGGAATACGATCCTGGAGGGTTCGATGTCGGGACTGTCAAAGCAGCCCTTCCAAACCTTCATCTTGTCCTCCAAATAGTTCTTTTCCCTGGCACCCACCTTGTTTGGATGGTCAAGAGACCATGGGTTTTTGGTGCCTTCCGTGTGTAGGTAGAGCGCGATTTGCCAGTTGGCTGGCTCAATCGTTAAACCGATTCGAACGGCTATCCGCGGTCGCACGTTGGTCATCCAGCTTTTTGTGGGCTGGAGTTCGCCGGCGGCGATCTTGTGGAAAAGCTCGCGGATTCGCTCAAGTGTCCTGCCCTCCAGCTCGAAGACCCACTGTCCTTCCGACTTGGTGAGGGTGCAGGCGACGTTGCCTCCGGTCGTATTGTCGCGGTTGTAGAGGTAGACGCCGGGCTCGCGCTCGCCCATCGAGTCGACTGGGACGGTTTGGATTGCGACGATTCTGTTGATGTGCCTCGTGTACCACTGATCGTCCGGGTCTCCCTCGAAAGGAATTGTGAACTCCCAGGTTCCGTGGCGACTCCAGAAGCCGACACCCATTTTGGATCCTCGTTTGTAGGTTCCGCTTTTGTCATTGACGTTTTCAACGACAAAGCCATCTCCTTCGCTGACAAGCGTGTCATCGAAGTAAACGGTTGCTGTTCCTGCCATTTGGTTTGTGCTCCTTCTAAAACAAGCACGTCCGCCGTGCCTAACGCGGCTACTCTACTGAGCAGCTGTCTGAAATTATAAATGCCAAATGCTAAATGATAAATGAAAATAATTCCAGAATGCTGCCCAGAAGATATTTTGAAATGTGCGCTGAGGCCAATTTGGCTTCAACTTTTGTGATAAGCATCATACCACAAAACCTGATTACTGTCAAGTGCTATGGGGCATATGGGGGTTTGAGATATGGCTGGACATTTATTGTACGATCGTTATAAAAATGTCGAGGGTTTAGGCACGCCAGCCAAAGGCTGGTCGACCTTTGGACGAAAAAAGCCCCAGGGTTTTTGAATTTCCTCTGGGGCGAATGTGCTAGTTGGCTCGTCTACGTTTTACTAACCAGTCAGGATGCACGACGCAGTCGTAGTCTCCTTTCCGTAGCCTTACAAGCTCTCCACAGCCGACATAGGAGACTAACCTCTGCATTAGAACTCGAGCCTTGGTTTCGTGTCGATCGAACCTTTTCAAGAGCTTAAGTGCCTCCTGAAAGGGCAACCCCTGCTGTCCTATGTCGAGCATGCGGGCAAGGAACTTTTCTTTAGAGGCAGGAAAGTACCTTTTGAGGTACCACCAGCCGTGTTCAAAATCTATAAGTCGTCTCTTTTGCATCAGGCCCATGATGCGAGCAATTCCTCGAAGCGTAAACCTTGCCTCGTGCCCATACATACGACGAATGACATCCAACACAGTCCACTTTGTGAACCCAGTTTTTCTAAAGTTCTTTGCAGTCCACAAAACGGCCTTCTCGATCTCTTCTGCTACGGTCAACTTTTGCTCCTTAATGTGCGTTTTTGGGAGTTTACCACATTTACCGCTTTCTCACATCAATCTCACTCAAAAGAGTACAGGCTGTGCGTAGACTCTAGTGAAATGTATTGGCCAAGTTCAGATTCATGGTACACCAAATTAAAAAGATTGCTTCGTACTTCAATGCTTTCAGTACTCGCTGTGATTTCCCTTGCTTTTGTTTTTATCCCCGTCTCCACACATTTTTATTATGCAAAAGACCTTACCTCACCTGAGAAAATTATGAACCGAAAAGATACCGGAGTTATTCTTCTTGACCGCAAGGGTCGCCCATTTTTCACTTTTCATGATGCAAAAAACAAGAAGTTTACCTCTATTGCGGATGTTCCAAAGCATGTCCAAAACTCAATTCTTGTTATGGAAGATAGGGAATTTTGGAACCATCGCGGAGTTTCTGCAAAATCTATAGTACGGGCTGCTTATGTCAATATAACTTCGGGACAGCTAAGATACGGCGGCTCGACAGTTACTCAGCAGTTGGCAAAAAATGCACTTTTGACTCCAAAAAAGAGCTTTGTTAGGAAATACCAGGAAGTGATTTTGGCTCGAGAAATTGAAGAAAAGTATGAAAAGACTCAGATTTTGGAGATGTATTTGAATTCTATTTACTTTGGGAGACGCGGGGCTTTCGGAATTGGAGAGGCGGGGCGGGCTTATTTTGGTAAAGATCCTAAAGACATAACAATTGCTCAAGCTGCATATTTGTCGGCAATCATGCCTGCACCATCATATTATGCAAACCACAAAGATGAGGCTTTGAAGCGTCAGCGCCTGGTTCTTGGGGAAATGAGGAAGGCTGGACATATAACTAATGGAGAAAAAGAGGAGGCAGAAAAGCAGGATCTTAAGTTGATTTCAGAAGACGATGCGGTTGTAAATAAGGCGGCCCACTTTGCATTTGCTGCGTATGACGAGCTTTTGAAGAAATATTCAGAGGAAGAAATCGAGAGGTCTGGATTTAAGGTGCGGACAACTCTTGATTTGGACTGGCAGGCATATGCTGAAACAAGCGTTAGACGACATGTTGCTTCATTGGCTTTTAGGCAGGTTTCAAATGGGGCGGCGGTTGTTATGGATCCAAATACTGGCGAGATTCGAGCTATGGTTGGAAGTAAGGAATGGGGAAACACGGAATTTGGGAAGGTAAACGTTGCAACCTCATTGCGCCAGCCTGGATCTTCCTTTAAGCCATTTGTTTATGCCGCTGCCCTTGAGAGGCAATTGATAACACCGGCGACGATTTTGAAGGATGAAACGATAGAGTATAAAACAGTTGTTGGCCCGTATAGGCCTGCGAATTATGACGGGAAGCTTAGGGGGAATGTCTTGGCAAGATATGCGCTTGCCAATTCTTTGAATATTCCCGCAGTTGAGGTTATGAACAAAGTTGGGGTAAATGAAGCTATTGAAACTGCCGAGCGGTTTGGGATTACGACTTTAGGGCAAAGAAACAGATTCGGACTATCCCTGGTGTTGGGATCAGGCGAGGTAAAGCTTACCGAGATGGTTGGGGCTTACGGGGTATTTGCAAACGAAGGTAAAAAGGTTTCTCCAACAACAATTTTGGAGATTAAGAATAAATTTGACAAAAAGATTTATTCGTACGACCCCCAAGAGAACACGGTAATTTCCGAGGATATCGCGTTTTTGATTTCATCAATACTCTCAGACAACAAAGCACGGTCTGAGGTTTTTGGAAATGCATTGACAATTTCGAGGCCTGCTGCTGTAAAAACTGGTACAACACAAAGCTATAAAGACTCATGGACTCTTGGCTATACCCCATCTTTGGTTGTTGGAGTTTGGGTTGGGAATAATGATGGGCGCCCTATGGATCGTGTTGCGGGGTCTATGGGGGCTGCTCCAATTTGGAAGGATTTGATGGAGCATTTTTTGGCGGGATCTCCAGTGGAGGCATTCAGAATGCCAG
>CAYIUF010000018.1:10263-12657 GCA_964366515.1 uncultured Gammaproteobacteria bacterium | reverse complement strand
ACCGCGTCAGTCACATCCGGTGAAGCAGGCGCAGGAAAGGTCGCTGGACATGAGCAACGAACAAAACCCCGTGAGATTGATCCTAGCCAAACTGTGCCAAGCCCAATACAACCTCTGCGCTACGTTCTCTCCGGATCTTGGCACTATGGCCGCCCTCAAAACGCCGGGATTAGTCGCGGTAAAATGCGAACTATCTCTGGACGGTAAACCTATTGGCCTTGGGCATGGGAGCACAGCAATTTCTAGGCTCAACAAAGGGCTTGATAGGGCTCTTTTTGGCTGTCTAAATGGTGCCCTAATGAGTGCCATAAACGTCAGCTGTAAAAGTTTAGACGTTATGAGATTAGGGGACGCACAAGAGCTCGGCGAGGCATATAAAGCCGATAGCGGAGAAAGCACGCCGGCGACTTTACGCCAGCTGGAGTACCTAAAACAGCTCCTGCAAGTAAATGCGGATGAGCAGGTTAGAGATAAGTGGATGCCAAACTTGGACACTTTGACCAAATCCGAGGCTTCTGAACTTATACAGCAGTACGCTACAAAATAGCGGCTCACATTAAACGGCGATCATCAATTCCAGATGGTCGCCTTTTTTTGTGCTGTTGGTGTGGTTGTTTGGCGTGTGTTGCCCTATAGTAGCTGCATTAGACCCGTGGGCCTGCCGGCAGCTAGCCCAGAGACAGGAGAGCCCGGTCTACTTCAGCTTTTACAAACTCTTTATTCGTACTGCCGGTTTTAAGGTGGAGGATAGGTAGCCCTACGATTTTTGTTATGTCGTCAATGAACTCGTCCCTTCTTTGTTTGCTTGGTAGGTTGTGAGCGCTACCATCAAGCTCGATGATAAGCTGCGGGACCACTTGCTCTTTATCACACAGCACGAAGTCCGCTGATTTTCTATCTATCCTACTGCGATATCTACGCTCCTCTTTCCATTCCATCTGTTTAACCTCGACGACGTGACTGTAGTTGATCTGGGGGAAGATGTGGTACTTGTCGCCGTAGAGCTCAAGTAGGATTTTGTAGAGGTTGAACTCACTTGCGGTGTCGAACAGGTACTTCTTCTTTTGGTATGGCGAAGGGTCGTCTGCGCTTGTACCACCGAATAACTCTTTCAGCACGAAGGCGATACCTACAAGTACAAGGACAGCCACAATGATAATAAGCAGATTCATTTAGTGTCTTGGTCTCTAGTTACTTTTTATTAAATAGAGTTTTTACTATCCACGCAACTAACGCTACCATCCCAATAAAGACAAAGATTTCAAACAGCAGTAACCCGACGGTCGGAAAGTTAAATGCAAAAATAACGAAACCGAGTACAAAAAGTAACGCTAAAATAAGGACCGCGTAGGTTGAAAGGACTTGGGCCCAATTCATTTTTAACCGCTCTAGTCTTACCTCTGTGGATTGACTGACTCCAGAATAAAGGCCAGCAAAGAAACTTTGTGTACTCTTGCCTCTCCAAACTCTATATGTACCCAAGGGGATAATAGGGACCAATAAAATCATAAACCATTTTGTAGTGATGTAAGAGCCGTCTTCTCTCGCCCCTCTCTTCCCATAGAACCCTTCGCCACTTCCATTTGAAGACCTAGTCCCTAAATTTTGTTCTTGTACCTCCTTCCTCATATACAAGGCGTAGGCGATAAGCAAGAAAAGAACGGATGTTGTAGAAATAATGAGTATGTCCATAGTGTTGTCTTTATTATGGCAGGCTCTCACATGCATCTCCATCTCCGTCGCTATCAAGCCGGTGGATATCGTTGCCCACTCCACCGCAGGCATTGAACACAGCTTGCGCTTCGGCATGAGTTGAGAAGTCGGTACAGTTGTAGGTGTTTGCAGTGCAAGTGTAATTGCTATTCGGAGTAGTAGCTGGAGGTGGGGTGGTCTGAGCAGGTTGGCTTGCAGGAGCAGTGTTTTTAGCATCGCATACACCAGGTGCCCACAATCCTCTCTTTTGAGCCTGTGCGGCCGTCTGAGCAGCCCTAAACTCACTCTGGTACTTGTATGCCGTGTTGTAAGTGTATTCGTGAGCGTAGCCCTGCTCTACCATGTACTTGTTGAAGAAGAGTCCGTCCTCACGCCAAACATACGCCAGGAGTCGGTTGTACTTGTCCCGCTCCCCTTGGGTAGGGTCCTTCTCAATACTGACTTTCTTACTGGTAAGGAGTTCCTTCGCTTTGTCGGATGCTTCCTTGCCAAAACACTGCACCGTCGTACGCGGATCTACCGTCTCCGGTGTGTCTATTCCAATCATACGGATTGTCTCGGACTTACCGTTGAGATTGATGGTAATGGTGTCGCCATCGACTACTTTAATAACTGCATAGAGTTCATTTGCAGCGGCCGGGACTTCTTGAGTAGACACTTGCTCAGCCGCTAGATCGGAAG
>CAYIUF010000018.1:0-10253 GCA_964366515.1 uncultured Gammaproteobacteria bacterium | reverse complement strand
CTGCAACTTCGCCAACAGGCTGGGTGGTATCCGGCGTCGGCACGAGCACTGCCAACACGACAAAGGTTGCAATTACGCCTCCGACTATGTACAGGGTTTTCTTTAACACATTATTTAGAGTCCAAAACAGGTAGTGATTTTTGTGAAGACTGAAGAGATATTAGTAACCCAAAGACGCTTTGACGTTGGCGATAATACTCGCATCTGCGCCAAAGGACGACAGGAGGCCGAGAATAGCGTCTGCCTGTGCTTGTGTAACCGAACGGGTACCTGACACCGGTGTACTGCCCTTATTGAGCTGTGCGCGGGTCTGAGGGCCTACTATGCCTACTTGGTCTACGCCGTGAGCCGCCTGATACTTTTTGACTGCTGCGAAAGTGAGAGAGCCATAATATCCAGTCGGCGTGGTGATGTTGAGGAAGCCAGCATCAATGAGCACTTGCTGGAGCGCCGTTACGTCAGCACCCGTCGAACCGAGGCGGAGCGAAAGCGTAAAGTTGTATGCCGATGCACCCAAGACCTCTCCGCCGGTGCCTGTACCAGTACCTGTGCCAGTTCCGGAAGTTGAACCCGCGACCGCGAGACCCGGGATAAACGACCCCCCTATACCGCCACCTCCACTTCCAACCGGAGCGCCGTTGCCACTGCTACTAGCAGGAGCTGGTGCCGGAATAGCCGTCTCCGTGTAAGCGATAAAGGTTGAGAAGTGCTTGGTCCAGACAATGAGGTCGGAGCCAACATCTATCTTGCAGTCCGCACCAGCTGCAAGTGTCGGGCTTGTGGGGCTATCGCAGGTGGCTGTGATCTGATGAAAGACGCCAGCTTGCGACCAGCCAATGAGTTTGCCTGCCTGTCCGGCAAATGTGAGCTTGACCGCTTGGTCGAAGGTGAGATGAGTGTCACCTGCACCGACTTCTATCGCCAGAGCAGCGGATGCTGTATTACCGGAGTTAGCTGTGAGAGTAAAGGTTGTCGTCGCTACTGGGAGTGTCAGCGTTCCGTCCCAAGTCGATGGGCCAGTAATGACCGTACCGGATGGTATATCAAGTGTCGTGGTGATACCGCCTGAGACAGTTGATGCTTGAGTAGCGCTTGATATGGTTGTGGATGCCTCGTCACCCGAAGTCGTAACAATGAGTGTAAGAGTTTCTCCTTGTACAGACAACACAAGCCCCGAAATAGCGCTGTTGATTGCAGTCGTTTTTGCAACGGTTAGAGCATTTGTGCTGTGAGAAAGCGCCAAGGCCGCGGTAAGAGTAGACCAGCTTCCTGCGGTGTAATCAGCTTCAGTCAAAGCATCTGCAGTCGCAACTGCTGTATTGAGAGCAGCTTGACCGGCAAATACGAGGGCTGCTTTTGTAGTGCCTATGGCTGTTGTGGCATCGTCAACTTCTGTTTGTGTTGCGCTTGTGTCTGTCTCAACATTGATTGCTGACGCGACGGCAGAAGTATAAGCAGACCAGCTTCCTGTAGTGTAGTCAGTTTCGGTCAGTACATATACGGGGGTCCCGTGGACTGCTCCGACTTCGACTGTGATAGAAGCTGTGAGGGCAGTGGTGTTAGGGGTCGGCACTTGACCCGACTGGAAGGTCGTCACTGCTGCATCCAAAGTGGATTTGGCGGTATTGACCTCGCTTTGGGTAGCCGTGTTGCTATTCTTCACGCCGGTAGCGGTATCAATAGCAGTTTGGAATGTGGCGATTGAGCCAGCGGCATATTCGCCGTGATTTATACCTTCAATAGCACCGGTAATCGCAGTAGTAGCGGCATCAATAGAAGCCGAGAGAGCGACAATGGTTGGAGTAGGCACAATCGCCGCATTGAAGGTGGTGACCGCGGCGTCCAGTGTGGACTTGGCGGAATTAACATCACTTTGAGTTGCGGTCGTGCTGATATTCACAGCGGTCGCGGCATCAATCGCAGTCTGGAGTGTAGCGTGGGCACCGATAGTGCGGTTGCCGTGTGCAGCTCCTTCAACCGGCGACGCGGCATCATATGCTGTTTGCGCAGTGGCGATAGAAGTGGTGAGAACAGCTTTGTCAGGGGTAGGCACAACGCTTGCCTGAAATGCGGAGACAGCATCGTTGAGTGTAACAACCGCAGCATCTACAACAGACTGCGCCATAGTGTTGTCAACGCTTTGGGCAGTAGAGATAGCCGCATTCAATGTGTCGACGGACGCTTGAGAGTATTCCCCGTAATCAGTACCCACAGTGGTATCGGCAACAACGCCCTGTGCTGAAGCTATTGCAGTATTAAGGTTGGTCAGACTGGAGGGAGCGACCTTACCAGCCTCAAATGTAGCAACTGCAGCGTTTAGGGTAGTGACCGCAGCATCTACAACAGACTGCGTAGAGGCTTCGGTTATAGTAGAGGCGGTATTGATTGCCGTCTGCAAGTTAGATTTAAGAGGTGCGGGATATTGTCCCGGAAGATCCCCCTCGATGGCCGCATTATGCTTATTTTGCGCTACCGTAATAGCTGCTGTTAACGCGGTAATATCCGATGGGTTAGCAACCGTTACGGTCACTGTATATTCTTGAGTTGTGGTATCTGCCGCAGTAACAGTGTAAGTGACTGAGTTTGTGAAATTTTGGGCAGTGCCGGAAGTTGGACTAACCGATGCTCCGGTAATTCCGATTGTTGGCACGAGGGTAGTAATATTGGTACCGAATGGAACGTTAAGAGCAATATCGTTTCCAGTAATGACGCCGGTAACACTTGGGTTTAGGCCTGCAAAATTAAATGAGGTAATATTCTTAGCAGAACTAGCCGCTATCACCACAGTCACTGAATAATTTTGTGTCGTAACGGTATCTTGAGCCGTAACGGTATAGATAGTCGCAACTCCATCAACAAAGGTTGTGTTTCCAGCAGCGGGGAGAACTGATGCACCGGAAGAAAGCGAAATAGTTATCGGCAGATCAACCAAGCTGGTGCCAAAAGGTACTGTCAAGGTAATATTTGTCCCGCTGATAGCGCCCACAGCAACAGGAGATGTAGAGTCAAATGAGAGGATATTTGTCGCTGTGTTAGGAGCGACAGTAACTGTCACTACATATGCTTGAGTTGAGGCGTTTTCGGCGGTAACAGTATATGTAATTGGGTTTGTGAAATTTTGGGCTACACCAGTATTGGGGTTAACTGACGCTCCAATAGAAACTACAATAGTTGGCACAAGGGCGGTGACGGAAGTCCCAAATGGAACAGTTACCGCAATGGTATGAGCGGTCTCATTGATAACACCGGTAGCTGACGGTGTTGCAAAGCTAAAGGCGGTAATCGCTTTAGCAGAACTAATTGCGGCGACCACATCAATCGTGTAAGTTGTAGTCCGCCCACCAACTGTGATAGTCAAGACTTGATCCGTTGCGGGTGCAGAGCTGTCAAAACCGGACACATTACCAGACGTAATGGTTTCAACTTGAGTAGAAGTATCGCTATAAGTCCCAGTAACTACTAAGCCTGTGAGATCCAGGGTTTCGCCTACAGTATAAGTAAGTTTATCCGCAACATGAGTGATTGCGATGCTGGAAAGTGTTGCCGCAGGATTAAGGGAGATAACACCACCTACGAAGTCAGCAGTTATTGGCTCGCCAGCACTATCATTTAGTTCCAGTGTGCCAGTAAAGGTTAAGCCAGCGTTTGCGGTAGCTGCTGAAATTACTGTAAAATTTAAAGTTAAGAGGGTTCCACTGTTAATGTTTAGAGGGTTTGAAAAATCAGACCAATTTACATTTACTTGACTTCCTACAAGATTAACAAGAGAACCTGAAACAGGAAGAGTGTTTAATGTATATCCGGTATAATTGAGCAAAGTATTATCGAATTGAATTCCCGTTAAAGTTATGCCGGCAACATCAGTAAAATCACTCGCATTTATTGGCACATTTATAGTGGCTCCATTTATTGCCGTTTGAGAACCAATCGTGAGAGTTGGTGTGGCTGTAGTAGCTGCTGCAACCATAGGGAGCGCAAAACCGATACCCGCTATCGATAAAAGTAGAGCAACTGTTGTCTTTGTGATGTTTGTCATAAAAAAATATTAATTCTATTAAACTACTAATTTGATGTCCAAGAATTATTAACGTCCCCCATCTTTATCCCTATGAAGTCTTGACTAGAAATATCAGTTGTGGCGTTGAATATAGACCTCGTTAGTCCTGTCGTCAAGTAGGTGCTAGTGGCAAGTGTCATATCAGAAGAATAGAATTTCCAGGCACCTGATAGTAGACTAGAGTCGAGCCCGACTATAAACCTACCTATTTTGATTTGATCAGCACTTGAAAGCCCCCCGCTGTTGTTTACATCTCCAGCAATAGTTTTATAAATTGTGCTAAATAGTTCAAGCCCCACTATATGTCTGCCTATTTTGATTTGATCAGCACTTGAAAGCCCTGAAGCGTTGTCATTCTTACTAGCCGTAATCAGATAATTACCCCCGCTAGCAACCCCCGTAAACTGATACGTACCAGTCCCACTTGTAGTTGTAGTGGCTATCACCGCGCTTGTGCTGGCGTTACTAAGAGTGACGATTGCACCGGAAATTGTTTTTATTCCATCGTAATATTTCATTGTTCCCGAAATTGTATGGTTTGCGGCTGGTGCAACAGTAACAGTCACGGCGTATGCCTGAGTTGACCCATCGGCAGCAGTGACAGTATAAGTACTCGTGGCTGTAAAATTGTGAGCTACGCCACTCAATGGGCTGACTGATGCTCCAGTAGAAGTTGCTATAGTCGGCACGAGAGCCGTTACATTGGTGCCAAATGGCACGGTTACTGCGATAGTGTGTGCGGCTTCATTGATTGTTGTTGAACCCACTTGAGAAGGAATTGTAAAAGCAGTAATGGCTTTAGCAGGATTGACAGCTTGAAGCGCTTTTTGCGCATTGATTCTTTTACCAGAAACTGTGCCAGATAGAGACGACCGACTGTCGCCTGTTGTTAAAATTGTATTTTTTACCTGTGCGGACGTGAGGCTAGGATTATATCCTTCAATTAACGCCGCAAGACCCGCAACATGTGGTGTGGCCATTGAGGTGCCGTCTGAATAAGCATATTTTTCATCAGAACCATCGCTAAATTTAGTAATTTTTACATCATCCACCCAGCAACCATCATAATTGTTACCAGAAGAATCGGTCACCCAACGAAAACGGAATTTGAAATTACTAGTTAAATATTGTGTTGGAATTGATATATCCGCATAATGATACACGGAGCCACCGGTGCTATCCAACGGATTTTCTCCACCAAAAATATCAAGAGTTGGTTCATCCCACCTAAAACCATCTCCTAAGTCGCCATAGTATGGATCTGGCGGAACAGAAAAATTAACTCCATCAGCACTATATTCGAGTTGCATATAGTCCCACCAACCACTGAGATATTCAGTATCGCATCTGGCCCAAAAATCTATATTTGCCCCACTGGTGCCACTGCCCAGGTTGTAGGTTGGCGATGTAACGGTGGTATTGGCATTATTGTCATACGGAAAACTCGGAACCTGACCATATATAACCTTATCACCAGAGAAATTATATGTCGCCCATTTATTATTTGTACCGCCAGTAACCCAGCCTGATGGTAAATTAGGGGCTGTAATGCTATTAAAATTTTCTGACATCACTGGTGAATCTGCTACAGTACTATAAATATTCGTACCCGGAGCACCAACATCAACAGAAGTTGCCCCATAATTTGAAAAAGTGGCTAACGAGTCGTTTTGATCGGTAGCGGCGACACAAATGATATTTGAAAGAGTTAAATCACACGGATATGAGTGAAGTGTTTGCCCAGAATCGTGATTATCTCCGCTTGCGTCACTATCTCCATCGCCATTGCCCGCCGGTGCTATAAACAGACCGGGAAATCCGGCAATTGCGTCACTTAGTGCTTGGTCACCATAGTTTCCGCTTCCAGTACAATCAGCATGAGTACCGCCTTGGTCTGGTAACACGTAGCACCCCCAACTCGCATTTATTACTTTTGCTCCATTTTGTTTTGCAAAATTTATACTTTTTACATTATCTACGGTCGTAAAGGATGTCTTCATTGCCATTATTTTTGCTTGTGGTGCAACTCCCATAATGCCCAGCCCATTACCTTTTACAGCTGCGATTGTGCCCGCAATATGTGTACCGTGAGACGAGGTGCTTGGTAGAGGAGTCTTGTCGTTATCCTCGAAATCGTAGCCGTGGTTGCACCCACCAAGCACCGCACCATTTTCATCAACACAACCTGTTCCACTCCACATATTCGCAAGCAAATCAGGGTGGTTGTAAGCAACACCACTGTCTATAACAGCCACAATAACTGAAGTGGAAGTCGTCGCTTCACTTATCACCCAAGCTTCCGGCGCGTCAATATCAGCGTCGCTGCTCCCAGAAATCCCATTGACCGACTGGGCAGTGTTATCCAATCCCCACAGAAGACCTCTGCTGGTATCGTTCGTAGTAATATCTGATGGGTAGTATTGGTAGTTTGGTTGGACATACTCCACATCAGGATCTGCTTTTAGACGCGCTATTGCCGGCTCAATCGCCTCCTTACCTTTAATCTTGAACACGGTAAGATTCGCACGACGGATGTTCTCTTTTACCGAAAGATTCTTACGTGTAGCAAATTGAGAAGATTTAGTGATGCCGGTCGATTTTTTAAGGTCCACTCGATTCTCTTTGAATTTTACAATAATCTCGCCCGGTACATAGTCACCGAGTGACTTCTGTACCGCCGCCGTATCTTTCACAGTGTCGGCAACGACAAACGCAGTCGACGAGGCCATCTTTGTTTGAGATAAAATTACTTTCTTACTCTGCGCCGCTACTTCTAGTGTAGTAACAGCAAAAACTGGTTGCGCGAACAAAGATGCAACTGTAATGACTGCCAGTATTTTAAGTATATTTTTCATCAAGTGACCACCACCGAACACACAAAGCCCGCCACGGGGTCCCGCCTTGCGACGGCATACCGGTTTCCCGATACGGCGAGTAAAGCAATCCCATGACGGGTTTTCTATGCTTTACTCGACTACTTGCCATGCCGGTTGCCCGGGTTAGGCCACCCTATTCAATTGTCTACATAACCGTACGCTTGCACTCGATTTTTGTCAATGAGTTACAGTGCTGTACTTTTATGAGGCAAACAGGCACTATTGTGGTACAGACACGGGGCGGTCATTTTATAAACTCACTCTGACTTTAATGAAAAAGTTTTTAGTAGGATTAGCTCTTCTTTCTCTCCTGCTCGTAATGGCCACACCCGCAGAGGCAAAGACCATTAAAATTAAGTCCTACTACAAACCCTCCACCAGTACGTATGTAAATTCGTACTACAAGACTTCGCCCAACAAAACCAAGCTCGACAACTACTCCACCAAGGGTAACTACAACCCCTATACTGGCAAAAAAGGTTATACCAGCCCCTATAAGTGGTAGCTTCTAGTCTTTATGGAAATAAACGAGGAGTTTATAAAAAAACATTGGTTTCAGTTAGGTATTTTGGCTGTCGGTATTTTTATCGCTTGGACTACATATAGTGCCCTAGTCCTTCAACCAGAAAAAGCTCGTCAAGTAGAAGCTGCAGATCGAGCGAGAGCTGAATTAGCAGATACGACACGCAAAGAACAAGCAAAAAAAGACCTAGATTCATGCGTTGCCGATGCTGATACTAAGTACTCAAATAACTGGTACAGAGAGTGCAAGAGTTCTGGACAGCTGACAAATAAGTGTATCGACGTACATGATTTAACTTACCAACAGTATCTCACAAAGTATGGTCTCACTGAAAAAGAGTATTATGCCCAAAGGGGAATTACCAGCACTAGTACTTTCGCTGGTTTATTAGACTATTTTAAAAGGGACGACGAATGTTCCTGCAGGCTTCCGCTCGCTAATGCAGACCGATTAAGTGCCTCCACGAAAGATGACAAAGATGCTTGTTACAAACTATATCCCCAAAATTAACTACACGCGCTTCTCTTTGCAGAAAGCGGCATGTTGGGTACTTTTACTCTTCTTTGCCATATTCTTCTTTTTTCCTGTATTGACCAGTGCCTTTTATGGAGACGGTTGTGAACAGTACGGATCAATGTCCTATGCAAGTGGTGGGTACTGTAAGTGTATAGCCGGATATGTTTTTGATACGAGTATTACCGGCACAAAATATTGTACAGACGCTAATCTTGTATGCAGCAATAAGTTTGGCTACAACTCCCGCTACGACTCTCTGAGTGAATCGTGCAAATGTAGTTATGGGTATGTTCTTGGTACTGACTCTATAGGCAGGACTCAATGTGTATCTCCAGAATCTATCTGTAGCGACCAATTGGGGATAATGTCTCGATACAATAGTCTTACAGATAAATGTGAATGCATGTCCGGATATGTAATTAGTGGAGGACGATGTACCTACGGAAACACTGTCTGCAGCACAAAATTCGGTTCCTATTCTCGCTACAATAGTTTAAGCAAGAGTTGTGAATGTAATAGTGGCTACACGCTCAGTGATTCGGGCCAATGTGTTGAGAAACAAAATAATGTCTACTTCAAACTCCTCGACGTTAATACCGATGATAGACAGGCCATTATTAAGAGTGAATACGACAGCCGAAAATACCTAATCACTTACAACTATGGATGTTATTCAAGCTCCATGCAACGAGCTAAAAACAGACAGATTGTTGTGAATCTTGGCACGGACTTCGAGCTTGATACTTGGGATAAAATAGTACTCCAAGATGATAGTGAAGTGTGTGACATTACTCACCGGGAGCGAACCTACGAAGATAGCCTGAAAACAAAAGTGGAGGACTATTCTTACTATGTGCCCACACCCGCTCCGGCGCCTAAATCTACTTATATATCTCCTCCCCAGCCGTCTGCTTCATTAGATCCGATAGAGCTTTGTACCCAAAAGCTTGGTCCTTACGGAATCGTTGCAGGGCAAAACTCTTGTGGTTGTGCGAATGGGTATGTACTTAATGAACAAAAAAATTATTGCGTGTCTGCTCCAGCCAAAGTAGCACCAACGCCTAGCCCGGCTAAAGCATCTACGGTATCGCAAAAAGAAACTAAAAAGCCGTTCATAAATTCCGCAGTAGTCCCATCAAAGGCCACAAGTACACTAAGTATCAGCTCCAAAGCTCCAACTTCAACACCCGACTCTACACCTCCAATCAAACCTGTTTGGCGTAAGATTGTAGACTGGTTTAAATGGTGGTAATACGCGTCTAGCCGGCGGAGTTTACAGCCACTGTGCTACTCCGCCGTGGTGAGAACAGGTGCCGCGTCGCGATTGACTGAAGCTTCGGTCCATGTAGACTGGAAATTTTCATAAAGAGTTTTTAGGGCAAAGTCTCACAAGCAAGACCATCCTCATCGCGGTCCAATCCATGAGGATCGCCCGGACCCGCTGAGTCGAAGAATGCCTGTGCTTCAGCATGGGTAGAGAAGTCGCCACAATCTTTATCTGCCCCTCCAGTTGAGAGGTTCGTGCGGGTCGTTGAGTAATCAGTATCGCTTTCAGTGGTCTTATCTCCACTCCCCATCAAGGCATACCCTCCTACCGCCAGAGCACCAATGACCCCGGCACCGATCAGGCCGTTTTTGAGTGAGGTATTCATGGCAAAATTATATACCTAGTTTTAATGTCTTGCTAAGCGTACCAAAACAAAAAGAATCCGGGACCGCCGAGCACTGCAAAAACTCCAATATAGAGGCACAGGTTCAGGAAGTCGAGTTTGCCCCGCCAATATTGCCAACCGGCCACACCAATAACAACTATGCATCCAGCCGCAGTGAGGATGGTCGAGTACACGGATAGCAACCACAGTAGTAGGAAGACAAAAAAGTATATATTGAATTTTTGTAGTATTTCTTTCATATTTTTTAAGCTTACTTTTTAATAATAATCTACCCAGCCAGTGTTGTAAGAATCAAATACCCGCCAGCTACTCCATAAAAACCAAAACAGAAGACGAGGATGTGCAACTGGAGCGCAGTATATCGCCGGTCCAAGTAGCGGTCATAGACTACACATAGGGCGATCGCGGAAACCACAAAGGCAAGTACGACATCAACGTCCTGAAGAATACCAAGAAGGAACAATGCAACCATGTGGCTGTCGAACTGATACCGGAATTGCTGAATCGCGCGGGCGGTCATACCTGTATCGTACCACCCTCTTTTTGAGGCCCCGTAACTCCCCGCCGGCAAACTCATTTTAGCTTGAACCGATCTCCGTTTCAAAAAA
>CAYIUF010000017.1:0-12763 GCA_964366515.1 uncultured Gammaproteobacteria bacterium | reverse complement strand
TCAAATGAAGACTTAACAATTTCAAGCCAGGCAAATCTCGGGAATAGAAAAGCAATATTGTTCGTAAACGGGAACCTTACAATTCAGGGAAGAATTAATATTTCCAAAGGTGATGGATTCTTTGCAGCTTTTGTTTCCAGAGATATTATTGTTGACCCCGGGGTTTCTCACCCAAACCAGCCCGCAATAGAAGGAATATATATGGCTGA
The DNA here is from genome assembly GCA_964366515.1 of uncultured Gammaproteobacteria bacterium. Classification (GTDB taxonomy): domain Bacteria; phylum Patescibacteriota; class Microgenomatia; order UBA8517; family UBA10165; genus 2-12-FULL-44-25. The sequence continues at coordinate 12,554 of CAYIUF010000017.1, read as the reverse complement.
TAGAAACATAAGAACAGGGACTTCAAATCCCTCAGCCGACTCAAAACTATATGTAAGAGGATCTTTGATTGCTTGGAATTCAATAAGCCTTCAGCGCGATCTTGACCCAACACTAACTACAAATGCAAATCAATCAAACCCAGGTGAATTTATAGAATATGCCCCCGATCTCCTCCTCAACTTTCCTCCTCAACTGCTGAGGGATAACCCGGTTTGGGAAGAAATTGCTCCGTAGGAGCAATTTGAAGTATTAGGTAGATAGTATAGAGAATATAGTTTATCGCTCCGTTTTAATTTTCTTGGCAGATTTAATTAAGCCGCTTATGAGTTTTTCAACCAAAATGAGCTGTCCAAGATAAATATCAAGTTCTGCTTCATTTATATATTTTCTATCAAAGCAAAGGTAAACATCAGTTTTCGATTCTCCAAGACTACCAAGTGCAACCCTATACTGCTGAAGACTATCACGGAGGTAGAACCTGCTAAAGCCTTCAGCTATGTTTGCGGGAATGTGTCTTCCGTTTTCCTTTAAATGAGCACTTATTGAATATTTTTCATCTCTAGGTAGCTTGTTTGCTAACTCAAAAAGCATTTTTGCTAACTTTCTTGACTCGGTCCACGCAACAAGATCCTCAATTCTTGTAATCTTCCCCATACTATATTCAGTATACTTCATACATCATTCTATTTTGGTCTACTTTCCTCAGTTGACTTCCGTCAACTGATCCAGTATGTTTGCATCTAATGGCGCTGGTAAAACCCGATACTTCCCGTTTAGCAAAAATTAAAGTAATTGCAGTTGGCGGCGGCGGTGGGAATTCGATCACACACATGATCGAGGATACAAAAATAGACGGCGTTGAGTTTATTTCAATAAATACAGACGCCCAGGTTCTTCTCAATAACCCCTCTGAAACAAAGCTTCAAATTGGCGAAAAGTTAACTCGAGGGCTTGGCTCGGGCGGAGACCCAGATATGGGAAAACAAGCGGCTGAGGAATCAAGAGAGAAAATAAAAGAACTTCTTCTTGATACTGATATGGTTTTTCTAACGGCAGGAATGGGCGGTGGAACGGGAACCGGAGCATCCCCGATTATTGCCCAAATTGCAAAAGAGGCGGGGGCACTTACCGTTGCAATAGTCACAAAACCTTTTGCTTTTGAGGGGACAAGAAGAATGGTCTCAGCAGAAGAAGGAATCGAAGGCCTAAGGCCCAATGTTGACGCATTAATTGTAATACCGAACCAAAGGTTGATGGACGTAATCGACCGAAAAACAACTCTTGCCGATGCATTTAAAGTTGTTGACTCAGTTTTGGCACACGGCGTTCAGGGAATCTCAGAAATCATAACTACCCCGGGTTTGATAAACGTGGATTTTGCAGACGTTCGCGCAATTATGAAAGATGCTGGATCTGCACTTCTTGGTATTGGAACTGGCGTTGGAGACAACAGGGCTCAAATGGCAGCCCGTGCCGCAATTTCTTCCCCGCTTCTTGAAATATCAATAGAAGGGGCAAAGGGAATCTTGTTCAACATAGCAGGCGGACATGACATTACAATGTCAGAGGTAGATGAGGCAGCAAGAATAATATCTGAATCAGCAGACGCGGACGCAAATATAATTTTTGGAGCCACAATAAACGAAAGACTCTCAGACCAAATGAGAATTACAGTAGTTGCAACAGGCTTTGACGAGATGCGCGCTCGCTTGGGAAGAATGGTTTCTCCTCCCCGACCGCAGCAAAACTTGAGTCCACAGGGGATAGTAAGCGCCGCGCCGCAAGAAACACAGCAGACCAACTTCCCCGGATCTATCTTTCGACCTCGAGCGGTTAATCCAACAACTATTCAACCAACCCAAAACTTACCCACGCAGCCACAAACTCAGCAGCCTCAACAACAGCAACAATCGTCTCAAAATGACGATGATGAAGCAAGACAAAAAGACGAATGGGGAGAAAAATTCGAAGTTCCTGCTTTCCTTCGTCAAGGCCGTTAAAAGTGTGTGGAGCTGGGAGGAGTTGCACCTCCCCGAAGTGTCTGCACAGCCCCTTTCGACTCAATTATAGCGTAATCGATATATGAGCATCGCGATTATATCAACAGTCTTTCCTCTAAACGGTTTTTCCCATATACTTGAGCCATGGGCAAATTCAGACCTATAAATCCACAAGTTAATTTTGTAGAGCTTGAAAAAGAGTTATTGAAGAAATGGTACGACGAAGGAATCGTTGAAAAATATCTCCACAAAAACGATAACTCAGAAGAAAAGTTCTCATTTTTAGATGGTCCGATAACTGCAAATAACCCAATGGGCGTACATCACGCCTGGGGAAGAACATACAAAGACCTCTGGCAGCGCTTTTACAACATGCGCGGCTATAAACAAAGATTCCAAAACGGCTTTGATGAACAGGGATTGTGGGTGGAAGTTGAGGTGGAAAAGGATCTAGGACTCAAAAGTAAAAAAGACATTGAGAACTTGATACCTGGAAATAAGTTTGCTTCCCTCGAAAAGTTTGTAAATCTCTGCAAAGAACGGGTTATAAAATATGCAGATATTCAAACAGAACAATCCAAGCGTCTCGGTTACTTTATGGACTGGCATAACTCATACCATACTTCTTCCGACGAGAATAACTATTGGATCTGGCACTTTCTGAAAACTGTACACAACAAAGGTTGGCTATACAAAGGACATGATTCTGTCCCTTGGTGCCCTAGGTGCGGTACGGCTATTTCCCAACATGAGATCCTAACTGAGGAATATAAAGAGCTAACTCATAAATCCGTATATTTTAAATTACCGCTAAAAGATAAACCTAATCAGTATCTTTTGGTCTGGACCACAACACCTTGGACAATTCCAGCCAATGTCGCTGTTGCAGTAGACACTCAGGAGGAATATATATCATATCCGGATGGCGATGATACTTTGTGGATCATGGAGAAAACCTCGGCCCGCCTACAAAAAGGGGTTGTCCCCGACACGCTGACAAGGCAACCCGAGAAAATTAAAGGATCAGAAATGATTGGTTGGGAGTATGAAGGTCCATTTGATGGATTACCTTCAGTGAAAGCAGCTTTTGGGGAATATAAACACAGGGTAATCCCTTCTGATCCAGTTATTTTACCAATCTCAGCCGAAGACGGAACTGGTTTGGTGCATATCGCTCCTGGTGCAGGATCTGAAGATTTTCAGCTAGGCCTGAAAGAAAAACTACCTGTCGTTTCGCCGATCGACGATGCAGCAACTTTTGTTGAGGGCTTCGATTTTTTAACAGGCAAAAAGACCGATGGCGTTGTAGAAGAAATAGTGCAAGCCCTTGATGACGGGGGATTTTTACATAAAACCGAAGATTACGCTCACAGATACCCAACATGTTGGAGGTGCAAAACTGAACTTGTATGGAGAGTTGTTGATGAATGGTACATTGCCATGGACAGAGTAGATGATTCTGGAAAAACATACAGAGAACAAATGATAAAAGTCGCTGAGAAAATAAACTGGATTCCAGATTGGGGACTAGGCAGAGAACTAGATTGGCTAAATAATATGCACGATTGGTTAATATCTAAAAAAAGATATTGGGGTTTAGCTCTTCCAATTTGGGAATGTGAAAGTTGTGGGGAATTCGAAGTAATAGACGGAAAAGATGAATTGAAAGAGAAAGCTGTGGAGGGTTGGGATGCGTTTGAAGGACACACTCCACATAAACCTTGGATAGATCAAGTAAAAATAAAGTGCACAAAATGTAATGAAGTGGCAACCAGAATTCCAGATGTAGGTAATCCTTGGCTTGATGCAGGTATCGTGCCGTTTTCAACAATACCTGAAGATTGGCGCCCAGCAGACTTTGTGACTGAATCTTTCCCTGGGCAGTTCAAGAATTGGTTCTATTCGTTGATTGCTATGTCTACCGTATTAAATCAAGAGGTTCCAACAAAGAATCTTTTAGGTTTTGCAACGATGCTTGATGGTAAAGGAAAACCATTCCACAAAAGTGCCGGTAATTCAATTGAATTTGTTGAGGGCGCTGACAGATTTAGTGCAGATGTAATAAGGTGGATATGTTGCTCAAGTGACCCTACTGCCAACATCTTGTTTGGGGAGGAGAAAGTGGATGAAACTCGCCGCAAGTTTTTCCTAACCCTTTGGAATATTTATAACTTCTTTGTAACGTATGCAAATGCCAGCGAATGGGAAAGCGCGAAAGCAATCAAATCAGAAAACGTGCTTGATTTGTGGATTACAGCAAGGCTCAACCAACTTGTGGAAAGTGTAGAAAAATCACTCAACGAATACGATGCCAGATCCGCTGCGACAGACATAGAAGCATTTGTCCAAGATTTTTCGCTTTGGTATGTCCGAAGATCGCGCGATCGTGTTAGTGCTTCGAGTTCTGAGGAAGACCGCAATGCATGTTTCTCAACAATAAATCATGTCCTCATAGTGCTAAGCAAGTTACTGATGCCATTCACACCATTTATGGCAGATGAAATGTACACAAACCTAACCGGAGAAGAATCTGTAAGTCTCGCAGATTGGCCGAAGGCGGATAATGTTTCAGACAGCGACCTTAAGCTAATTGAAGAGATGATAATAGCAAGAAAAGTTGTCGAAAGGGGACATGCTGAAAGAAAATCTTTATCAATTCCCGTGCGACAGCCACTAGCCGGCATTTCTGTTCTTCATTCAGTTGAAGAGCTGGACACTGGCGTGCTCGAATTAATTAAAGATGAACTAAACGTTAAATTCGTTGAGTGGAAAGTCAACAAAGACCTGAAAGACCCAGAAGTTAAACTCGATACAACCCTTACCCCAGAGCTCGAAGAAGAAGGAAAAACTCGAGAACTTGCAAGAAATATTCAAGAACAGAGGAAATTGCTAGGTGTTTCGCTTAACAGTCTTGTGTCAGTATCGTCCCCTTGGATCCCATCTAACCCGACAAATGTAGAGTGGCTCAAAAATAGAACACTTATTAAAGACCTTAAAAAAGGCAATAAACTAAAAGTAGAAAAAGTAGATTAAGGTAGACTAAAGTAGATAAAAGAACATGAACTTTCTCCGTAATATGGATCTTTGGCTTGTCGTACCTGCTTCATTTTTAATCACACTTGGCGGAATAATTTTATCCTCAGTCTCCCCATCTTCCTTCCCCCAACAGTTTTTCTATATCGGCTTGGCAATCGTGTCTTTTATAGTTTTTGCCAATCTAGACCTTAGGTTTCTTCGAGAAATCTCTCCTTTTCTTTATGTGCTTTCAGTGGCCTTACTATTAATAACAATTCTTTTCGGCGCCCTGATCCGTGGGTCGTCCCGCTGGATTGAGATAGGCCAAATTACCCTTCAGCCATCAGAAATTATAAAGCCGCTGCTGATTCTTTTTTTTGCAAACCTTGCAGCCTCCGGAAGAAAAGGAATGCTGATTGCCCTGTTTTCTTTCATTCCTATATTCATTTTGGTCTTTATCCAGCCAGATTTGGGATCTGCCATAGTTCTGACATCCAGTCTTTTTGGGATTCTATTTTTAGGAGGCGTGCCTCTGTGGTGGTTTGCAGGAGGCGCCGCATTATTCGGAATCCTTACCCCAATTTTTTGGAGACTACTCGCAGATTATCAAAAACAAAGAATTCATACATTTTTATCTCCGGCATCTGATCCACTTGGCGCTGGGTACAACTCAATCCAAGCAATGATTGCAATTGGCGCAGGAGGCTTGTTAGGACGAGGATTGGGGCAGGGGACTCAATCACAGCTTGCCTTTTTACCCGAAAGACATACAGACTTTGTATTTGCTGCTTTATCTGAGGAATTAGGATTTTTGGCGAGCATGGCAGTTTTGATAGCATATGTTGTTATTTTTGGCCGAATTATCCAAACATTAAGACAAACAAAGGACACATTTGGACAATGCTTATTGGGAGGGATATTTTTCTGTCTTCTAGTGCATACAGTTGTAAATATCGGGATGAATTTGGGAGTTTTGCCGGTTACGGGCATTCCCCTGCCTTTCGTTTCCTCCGGAGGCTCAGCCCTCATCTCCATGTCTGCAATACTAGGCCTTGCCTCGCAAGTTTCAACAGGTTTGCGGTCAAGGTCAAATATTGATATAATTTGAAGCTGTATGAAATACGCGATAGTAAATAATGGCGGAAAACAATATAAAGTTTCAGAAGGCGAAGAAATTCTGCTTGAGGGAACCCTTCGGCAAGTGGACACGCTAGGACAGCAGGGCAAGCAATTTGAATTGTCTGAGGTTATGTTGGTTTCTGATAACGGCAAAGTTAAAGTTGGAAATCCATTTGTAAAAGGTGCAAAAATCCAGGCCAGCATTGTTGGAGAAGCCAAGGGCGAGAAGGTAAATGTGAGAAAATACAAGTCAAAGTCACGCTACAGAAAAGCAATTGGGCACAGAGCTCAGTTCACCCGCGTGAAAGTAGACAAGATTGTTTTGTAAACCCGCTTGACCCCAGTAGTAGATTTACCTGCTCCCAAATACTACGTGTTTGCGTCGCAGGGGCATCACTACGGGGTCTTCGCAGCATGTTATATTTAGATCATTATATGATCTAATGTATATAAGTATGCTGCTTGACAACCGTGAAAAAGTGGGATACATTGAGTTTAGAAAATACGAGCCGCCAGGCGAAGTCCTGAGCGACTAAAAGGAGTCGAAGGATGGCAAAGAAAAAAGCAGGCGGAAAAGTAAGGCAGGGCGGAGAAAGACAAGGAAAAAGCCTTGGGCTTAAGATTTCTGGCGGTGAAAAAGTATCTTCAGGAAACATTTTAATTCGACAAAGGGGAACAAAATACCATGCAGGAGTAGGCGTAAGAGTGGGCAGAGACCACACACTGTACTCTGTGGCCGAAGGTAAAGTGCAGTTTAAGACATTAAATGGCGTTAAACAGGTTTCTGTGATCTAGTATTAAAAATTTGAAATTTCAAATTTAAAATTTATAAACACATGGCTGCAGCTAATCCGCAAATAACAATGATGCCGGTTGATGAACTTCAACCAAATCCTTTACAGCCAAGAGGCGTCATTACCCCAGAAAGTTTAGTAGATCTTATTGATTCCATAAAAGAACATGGTGTTCTTGAGCCGCTAGTTGTTGCAAAAACCCCAGCAGGATTTCAAATAATCGCAGGCGAGAGAAGGTGGCGCGCTTCAAAATACGCAGGCCTAGCCCAGGTCCCAACAATTGTAAAAGAAACCTCCCCTCGCGGAATGTTGGAGTTGGCAATTATCGAAAACGTCCAAAGAGTTGATCTTAATGCGCTAGATCGTGCAAGGGGATTCCAAAGGCTGATGGATGAATTCGGTCTGACGAATGCAGACGTTGCCCAAAGAATTGGGAAAAGCCCTGCATATATTGCAAATTCACTAAGACTTCTTAGACTCCCAGACGCTCTAAAAGATGGCCTTCTTTCGGGACTAATCACCGAAGGTCACGCAAGGGCGTTGGCCGCAATTGAAGACCCAAGTCTAATGGTTGAAGCATACAAAATAATCCTGAGGGAATCCGGCTCGGTAAGACGCGCAGAAGATTTGGCAAGGAGAATGAAGGCAAAAGTTGGTCAAAAGCCGCCCGCATCAACTCCGCCATCAACCCCTCTTATCGTTTCTGAGGAAGTAGACAGGATGGTCGAAGACCTAAGAGTTAACCTTTCAAATGGGGATGAAAACAAGCCTACACTAGTTAAAATTCTTCGCTCTCAGAGAGAAACACGGATAGTCCTTGTGTTTAAAGGTGGATTAACTGAAACAGAAAGTCGTCTCCAAAAACTGTACAAAGGTGTAGTTAGCTAATACTTCGCGTGTTGAATTTTTCCTGCAGATGATGGCGGCCAATATCTGACCCAAGCTTTCCCCACAATCTTTTTTTTATCAATTGTCCCAAAACGCCTTGAATCCGCAGAGTTTGGCCTATTGTCCCCCATTACAAAATACTGGCCATCAGGAATTGTAACTTCTGTCCCTTCAGGTGCTGCAAAACCTCCAGAAGTTACAAGCCCGTCAGGCAAATAGCTTTCAGATAATGCTTTTCCATTTATAAAAACTCTCCCGTCCTTGATCATCAGCTTTTCTCCAGGCAGTCCAATTATTCTTTTTATATAGTCCTCAGACGGCTCAACTGGAGCGCGCAATACTATAATATCGCCTCGCTGTGGGTGACCAATACGGTATGAGACCTTATCAGTCAATAGATACTCGAGATCCTGCAAGTTTGGAACCATCGATTCTCCTCTAACTTGATGTGGACGAACTAGGAAGAAATAAACAACCAAAAATATACTCAAGGCCAAGACAATTGTTTGAAGGACATCTAAAATAGCAGTGCTTACTTTTCCAGAAGGCATACAAATTTCATTGTAGTGTATACTAATTTTAATGGCAAACAGTGCACTCCGCGTGCTCATACGGCTCATCTATTTTTCATTTCTTCTTATCCCTCTATATGTGATTTACCAAAATTCTGGAGGACTTGCCGGCATCCAAAAAACTCTTCAACATTCATCCCTAACAATCTATATGCTTTTGCGGCTTACTGGACTTTATGCATTTTTTATGATTTTTCTTCAAATAATGCTCGGAGGCTTCATGCCAATCTGGCAAAACATTTTTGGGCCTAAAGCAACAGTCAACCATGAGAAGCTTGGGTTAATAACATACATACTTGTTTTATCCCACCCAACATTTTTTTTGGTCGGTGCTTTATTAAGAAAAGGTCTTGAAGGCTTTTACACAACTCTGGTTCCACAATTCATTACAAAAACAGATGCCTTGTTAAACTATGGAAGGCTGGGTTTTACTCTAATAACTTTGGCTGTTTTTGCCTCATATTTTCGCCACAAGTCATTCCTAAACAGGCATTGGATAAAGTTTCATATCTTAAACTACTTCGCTTTTTGTTTTTTGTTCTTACACAGTTGGAATATTGGATCAGACACACAAATCTTTCCACTGAATTATATTTATCCGGTTATGGCCGGGTTAGTGTCGCTTTCTGTTGCATACCGCTTTGTGCCCAGGCTCAACAGCCTCGCAAGGCGTGGCCTTGCAAAGCTAAATACAAAAAATGCTTAATTTGGTAACATGCTAAGTTGTGTGGTCCTCACCAAAAACGAAGAAAGCAACATTAAGGACTGCCTTGAAAGCGTCTCGTGGTGTGACGAAATAATCGTCATAGATGATTTTTCAGAAGACTCAACTGTGGAAATTGCCAAAAAGTTAGGTGCCACAGTGTTTTCAAGAAAACTCAATGATGACTTTGCAGCACAGCGCAACTTTGGTCTAGAGAAAGCATCGTCCAAAGGGCGATCGACCTCTGGTCGAAAAGGTGATTGGGTTCTATTTGTAGACGCAGACGAACGAATCTCCAAAGAACTTGCTGAGGAGATAAGACATGCCCTTCCGAAATGGGAAAATTTAAGTGGCTTTTATTTAAACAGAAGAGACGTAATGTGGGGTAGAGAATTAAAGTATGGTGAAACAAATATTAAACTACTTCGTATAGCAAAAACGGGTGCTGGAATATGGAAAAGAGCAGTGCATGAGTACTGGGATATTAAACCAAAGGGATTTGACGACCGTATTGGGGAGTTCCATGTGGGAGTAATTGAACACTATCCCCACCAAACGATCAGCGAATTTCTAAGTGACATTAGTAGATATTCGACACTCCACGCCCAAGAGAATATGAAAGAAGAAAAACGCTCAAGTATTCTAAAAATTCTCCTCTGGCCAAAACTAAAATTCCTCCAAAACTATGTATTAAAACTTGGGTTTTTGGATGGTGGTCCAGGCTTAGTTTCAGCTCTGATGATGTCCTTCCACTCCTACCTTGCCTGGTCTAAACTGTGGCTGCTTCAGAAGGGAACGACTGCCTAATTATATGCTTTGGTTTCTCTTTCTTTACTTAATCGCCTTTCCATTCGGGCAACTTGCAAGTTTTCAACTTTTTTCATCTGCAAGAATTCATCTTACAGACATATTTGCAGGGATATTAGTTTTTGCATGGTTAACTGATATTCTTTGGAAACATCTTCCAACCAAAAAATCAAAAAAAACACAAAAGTTTGAATTTGCCCGTCCGCTCCTGTCGTTTCTTGTAATTTCCTTATTTGGTCTAATCCTCGCAGGTTTCGAACAATCCGCTAAAAACTTAGGTGTGGGCTTTTTGTACTTCGCGAGACTCGCTTTGTATATAGCCTTGTATTTTGCGGTCAAACATGCAGTAGACGGGGAGGAACAAAGAGAAAAAATCCGAGAAACAATTCTAGATTCTATGGTTATTCTTGGTTTCTTTATATCATTAATGGGAATTATTGGATACTTTTTATACCCAGATACAAAAGCACTTTCAGAATACGGTTGGGATAACCACTATTATCGTCTTATCGGCCCCTTCCTTGACCCAGCGTTCACAGGAATAATAATCGTTTTATCAACAATTGCATTATGGTTTAAAGGTTGGAAAAAACCTGGTTTGCAGGCTTTGGCAATTGTGATTTTTCTTGTAGACTGGGCAGCAATTGCGCTTACCTATTCGCGTGCAAGTTATGTAGGTCTTGGGGCATATCTTCTATTGGCATTTATCATTAGAAGAAACATTCTGGTATTGGTCGGTGTGACCCTACTTTTAATTTCAACTTATTACCTTCTTCCACACCCAAACCAAAGCGCAGGGACCAATCTTGCAAGAACGTCAACCATAACTTCAAGATTTGATAATTACATTTTGGCAGTGAAAACAGGCCTAGAAAAACCACTTTTTGGAATTGGATACAACTTATATAAACCCAAAATACAAAATGAAGAGAAAATTACACACTCAGGCTCTGGTATTCACTCAAGCCTGCTTTTTGTATTTGTTACAACTGGAGTATTAGGCCTTCTTGCCTATCTTGGCTTTTGGGCAAGGGTTATCAGGTTCGCGTGGTGGAATAGAGAGAGTAAGTTTGCAGGAATCCTTCTGTGCACATGCCTGGCATTACTAGGGCACTCATTATTCGACAATTCACTGTTTTACCCCTGGGTAATGGCCTGGCTGGCGATACTTCTGGCTTTGCAGTAGTAAATCCTAAATCCTAATTTCTAAATCCTAAACAAATTCAAATATCAAGTTTGAAATTAGAAATTTATGTTTTGATATTATTTAGAATTTAGTGCTTAGTGCTTAGAATTTTGTTAGAATACAGAGCGGATTTGCCGATGTGGCTTAATGGTAAAGCGGTGCTTTCGTAAAGCACAGATTGGTGGTTCGATTCCACCCATCGGCTCCTAAAACTAATGTCAAGACGAGAATCAATACAAGATAGGAAAAAATCAAGAAACGGTATTCTTTTACTTGCCGCAGCAGCACTACTTTTTGCCCTGCTTATTTTTGTGGGAATAAAGTATGCCGCAAATGTGGCATTGTTTGTCGAGAAATACAAAAAGCCCGCACCAATTATCCAAAACGACAAAACTGCACCAGCCCCCCCGAGAGTCGATTCCGAAGTTCCCAAAATTACAAATAAAGAAACACTCCTCATCTCCGGGTACTCAGAAGTCGGGTCCACAGTAAAAATCTACAATAACGGATCAAGTGTTGGTGAAAACTTAGTTGGGGACGATAGCCGGTATTCAGTCGAGATTAAACTCCAAAAGGGAGAAAACCAAATTTGGGCAACGGCAACTGATACAGCAGGAAACGAAGGCGGCACATCACCATACCGTGTTGCAAACTATGACCCAGATGCCCCAGAAATAGAAATTACTGAACCCAAAGACGGGGATACTGTCGGCGAAAAAAGCCTGACTATCAAAGGAAAAACTGAAATAGGCAGTCAAATTACTGCAAACGACAGACTAGGAACAGTAGACCAAGATGGAAACCTCACTATAAAACTAACACTGACAGAGGGTGAAAATATAATCAAACTTGTGTCAACCGATCTTGCAGAAAATAAAACAGAAAAAGATATTAGAGTGACCTACGAGCCCTAACATTCCGACGTGTTTCATCAATACCCCGTCAGCTTCTCTGTCTTAACTCGTCCATCGGCAATTCCAACATTTTTTAACGTCTCTTCAACTCCGGTCACCATAGCAGGCGGGCCGCAGACCCAAAATATAGATGTTGGAAGTGTGAGGTGGGAAGTTAGATTGTTACGGAGAAACTGCTCATCAATTCTCCCAGTCAAACCTGTCCATTTGATTGTGCTTTCTTCGGGCCTTGAAACAGTGTAAATAACTTTCAGCCACTCGTGATCTTTATAAATCTTATCAAGCTCTGCTTTAAAAGAAATATCTTCAGGCTTAGAGTTCGAACAAACCAACACAATCGGAACACCTAAATTTTTATCTACAAGATACTTGATAATACTTCTATATGGAGTAATTCCGATTCCCCCGGCAAGCATTACTTGCACATTTTTTTCGTTGTCACTGTCCAAAACAAAAGTTCCGTTTGGCCCTCGCATTGAGATTTCAGCATGAGCGGGCAATTTGCTCAGAGTGTGTTTGTACGCGCTATGTGACCTCATTCGAACTGTAACCATG
>CAYIUF010000016.1:7912-14071 GCA_964366515.1 uncultured Gammaproteobacteria bacterium | reverse complement strand
TGGGGGGAATAGTTTTAAATCGAGGTGTAAGAATTGCCGGGGATAAGCTTGATGATGCGGTTATTTCATACATCAGGACAAGATATTCATTATTGATTGGGCGGGCAACTGCTGAGGAGATAAAGCTTGCAATTGGGTCTGCAACAGTACAAAAAGGTGGGGAAAAATACCATGTTGTTCGAGGACGGGATTTGGAGTCTGGATTGCCAAAGTCGATTAAAATTTCCTCAAATGAGATACGAGAGGCAATTGGGCCGGTTTTACAGCAGATTATTTCAAGAATTGCAGATACTTTGGAAGCTTCCCCTCCCGAGCTTGTTTCAGATGTTATGGAGAAGGGAATAGTTTTGGCAGGTGGGGGAGCGCTATTGCCCGGGTTTGATCAGTTGATTTCAGAAACAGTCAAGATCCCAGTTTGGGTTGCGGATGACCCTTTGACTGCAGTAACTCGGGGAACTGCAAGGGTTTTGGATGATCCGGAATTGTTGCGCAAAGTTCGAGTTACGGGCGGGATGAGATAGTGAAAAGGGAACAAGTGAACTAGTGAACAAGTGGACGGGTTTTGAGATGCTACAATACGGTTGATGAGGCCAGGTAAGACGAGTTATATTCCGCTGATTTTGTATTTTATTTTGGCTGGAATGCTTCTTTTTTTGGATTTGGGTGGAAACACCAGGGGTTGGCACTCTTTAGCACAGCGACTAACGACACCTGCGGAAGAAAAATTGTTCAGGTTAAGAGCGGGAGGAGTGGGGGCACTTACGGGAATTTGGGGGAAAACCTCAAAAGAAACAGGCAAGAGAATTAGTGAATTGGAGATTAGAAACGCTTTTTTGGAGGCTCAGATATCTCAAATGGGGGCGATGAGGGAAGAAAATGAGCATATGAGGTATCTTCTTGGAGCGGGATTGCCGGCAAATTGGAAATTTCAGCCTGCCAAAGTTAGTACTGCGTATGCGGATTCAATTTTTGTAGGGGAAGTTGGGGGAGGCGGGGAGGCAACGGGTAAGATAGTAATTTCCACAGAAGGGAAGGGTGGAAATTTTGTTGGAAAAGTTGAGAAAGTTGTTGGTAGTCAAGCAGAAGTTTTTTTGCCGACGAAAGATGGGTCAAAAATTCCTGTTAAAGTTCGAGACAAAGACAACGGTGATTTAAGGGCTTCGGGGATTTTGGTCGGGCGTGGTGGGCGTATGATTTTGGATCAGGTTTTGACTGGGGAGGTTTTAAAACTTGATTCCTTGGTTGTTACTTCCGGGGACGAGCATATGCCGGGAGAATTGTTGGTTGGGAAAGTTTCTAAAATTTTGCCAATTTCTTCTGGGGCGTTTCAACAAGCAGAGGTGACTCAGGCTATTGATTACAACAAACTTAATGTGGTTTTTGTAATCACAAAGTTTTAGGACAATTTTCAATTCGAAATTTGAAATTTGAAATGAATGTTTAAAAAATTAAATCATTAAAAATTCAATAAAAATTGAAAATTAAAAATTTTAAATTATGAACGGCAGAATCTTCATATTACTATGTTTGGTGTTTGCAATCTTGCAAGGACCACTATTGCCGCCGGTACTCCTCGAGGGCTTTGCCCTCTTGTCGTTGATTTCCACAGATAGGGAGCAGATTCGCACGGATAGGTTAGTGGTATTGTTTTTTTCGGGTTTATTATTTGATTTGATACAAGACAGAACTATTGGCGTTACATCGTTGATCTTTGGAGTGGCGGCAGTAGTCTTTCAGCTACTCGGAAGATCAGGAATCAAAAATCCAGTCTTTTTTGCGGTTGGCGCGGTTTTAGCTAATATTGTTCGGGCACAAATTTTATTTGGACAAATTTTTGTTATTCCAACTATAATTTGCGGACTATTAACTTACTTTTATTTCAAGTTCACAAATGAAGAAAACGTCGTTTACAAAAGGTATTGAGAGACCGAGTATTTTTGGGGAGGGAATTGAGAGAAGATCTACTGCGCCAAGACGGGAATCAATAGTTGCAAGACCCCGCTGGCTTTTATGCTTTATTCTTCTCTTGGTTTTTTCAGTTTTGGGGATGGGCAGAATTGCTGACCTTCAGCTTTTGAGGGGCTCATATTTTCGCTCGCTTTCTGACGGGAATCGCATACGCAGAATCCCAATTCGGGCTCCGAGGGGTGAGATTTTAGATAGGAATGGGCAGGCTTTTGGGCGAAACGTTCCTGTTTATAAATTGGCTGAGTTTTCCTCAGGAGGTGTTGTTGTTTCAACTGCAGAGATAACACGCGAAGAAGCTTTGAAAATCCAATCCTCGGATTCTGAGCAGGCATCAAGACTTTTGGTTGATATAGCACGAGAGTACCCGCTTGCGGAAGCGGCAGCACACCTTGTGGGTTACGTCAGTGAAGTTTCGGAGGTGGAACTTGTTGAGGGTATCGGGTGTCAGGTTATCTGGAAAACAGGAGATCGGGGATCCGCTGTTTTTCTTGGCGATCTTATTGGGCGGATGGGAATTGAGCAATATTATGATTGTTTGCTTCGCGGGGTAAACGGCGAGGAGCTCTTGGAGGTTGATACGAGGGGAAAGATTGTTAGGCGGCTTGGGCGGCGCGCGCCTGTGTCGGGGCAAACAATAAAGCTTTCTATTGATTCTGATTTGCAAAAAGCAAGTTATGAAGCTTTGATTGCGGCGCCAGAGTTGGCATTTAGGGTGGGGGGTGCCAAATGGATTGGGGGAGATGTTGCGAGAGGAGCTGTGGTTGCACAGGATCCGAATACTGGAGGAATACTTGCGCTAGTTAGTGTTCCGAGCTTTGATCCCGGAAAAATAAGTGAAGAGTATGGGAAATTAAGGGAAGATAAAGGTTTACCTTTGTTTAATCGGGCGATTGGAGGGGCGTATCATCCTGGGTCGACTTTTAAGATTGTAACTTCGACTGCCGCTCTCGAAGACGGAAAAATTGATTCGGAATTTACATATCAGGATACTGGGGTTGTAACTGCGGGCGCTTTTTCCTATTCCAACTGGTATTTTTCTCAATATGGAAGGACTGAGGGAGTAATTGGGCTTCAAAAAGCAATTGCCAGATCGACTGACACATTCTTTTACAAACTTGGGGAGCTTGTTGGGCCGGATCGTTTGGCATTTTGGGCAAGGAAATTTGGGTATGGGGAAAAGTCGGGAATTGATTTGCTGGGGGAAGTTTCGGGATTGGTTCCGGATTCTGATTGGAAATTGAAAACAAAGGGCGAGAGGTGGTTTTTGGGAAATACTTATCATATGGCGATTGGGCAGGGGGATGTAGCCTCGTCGCCTCTCCAGGTAAATAGGATGACTGGTGTAATCGCCTCTGGTGGTGTTTTATGTACCCCTCATATTATTTCGGAAGAGGCGATGAGGAATTTCCAATTTCCAATTTCCAATTTCCAATGTCAGAAATTAGAACTTAAAAAAGAGACGATAGACCAGATTGTTGAAGGGATGAGGGGGGCGTGTAGTACTGGGGGGACGGCGTTTACGTTTTTTAACTTTAATCCCCCTGTGGCTTGCAAAACTGGGACAGCACAGACTGTTGGCGGGCAGACTCACGCCTGGTTGACCGTGTTCGGGTCAGATATTGCACTTACTGTGCTTATAGAGGAGGGTGGGGAAGGATCTCGTGTTGCGGGGCCAGTTGCTGTAGAAATTATGCGTAAGTGGTACAATACGCCTTAGAAAAGTAGGTAAAACTACAGCACATTGAAGGAGAGAAAAAATGGTTACGAGTGTTTTGTTTGATCTTCTGACGCCAACTGTGGAGAGATCAAAGGTGGCAAGGGATTTGGCTGAGGAAATTTTGAGTCTCGGTTTGGCTTTTGTCGTTGATGATTCGGATCCAGACTGGGGTTCGCAGACACCGCGTGATTGGGTTATCGGACGAGTACGAGCTGTACAGCTTGGAAAGGAGCCTGCGCTTCAGATCCTGGAAATTCTAGAAGGCCATGTGTACCTGAATCGGCACTTAGTGCCGGACGAAATTTCGCACGTTGCGGGCCAGACTACTGGAAGGAAAGAGACCTTTCGGGATCCCGAGTTTGCAAAAAAAGCTGCCCACTACATTGTGTGTCCGGAATGCTGCCGTACGAGGCCGATGGCTGCCTATCCGCCTGCACCAGTACAAGTTGTTGCAAAGTCGGTTCGTGAGGCAATTCCGTCCGCTCGCACACTTCGTCCTGCTTCTCCGGCTCCAAATAGGCCATACTGGGATCCTGACTTTCGTCGCGAGGAGCACGGGGTATGAATCGTCAGCTTTCTAAGGAGCGGAGCGAAAACCTTGGACGGATGGCAAACGGGGAGCGCAGGCGGCAAGTTGTTGAAGCGTTAGGCCGCGGGCTGGGGAAAAGCGTTGATCATTACACGCGCTTTCCTTTTGATCTGCGATCACGACTGCATGCTCTGAATTTTCCGAGTGCAGTTCCTTTGCGCGAGGATCTTTTGCCACACATTGCCCACGCTGTCGACTGCGGACAATGCCTTTACGGACTCGTCGGGTCGCAGATTTCGGACCGAATACACAAGAAAGTGAGGCGAGTTGCGGCGGGGGATTAGAGTTCTTGGCCCTTTTTGGTTTTTGTGAATGAAACTTGCTTCGGCAATAACACCACGAAATCTTGAAGGGCCTTTTTCGTGGGGAGATTTACACGGATGTGGAGCGGATTTGCACGGATAAGGTACGAAAAAACCCGCCTGGTGCTCCTTTTTAAGGAAGACTTACCCAGACGGGTTTGTGTGTGTGGACTAGAGGATCAGCGGAGGGTGTTGCGGTAGGGCAGTTCGCTGTAGATGGCGGGGCCTTCTGCGTTCAAGGTCAGGTAGTTGACGTTCCACAAGCTGTAGAACGGACTTCCTTCATCAGGACGAGCCTCGCTGGTATTGAACACCCACTCGCGGCCGTTATGCCAGTATGTCCTTGTGACGCGAAGTCCCGGATTGAATCCGTCGTTCGCATTCAGCTCAAGGGCTTGATTGGCCGGGATCTTGAGACGTGTATTTACGCCATAGAGGTAGATCTGGACATCCAGGTAGTAGCCCGTGTCGTTGATGTTCCAGGCGTGACCCTTGCCATCTGCGCCCCCGAATAGGCCGAAGCGTCCTGACTTGACTGGTGTGCCGAAGTTTCCCTCCCGGAGGTGGGGATACTTCTCGAGTGGGCTGACGCAGTCTGACTGGATGTAGGTCACCTCGCCCAGACGAATGTCTGGGACGATTTGGGACTGGCAGGGCAACTTGGAGGTGCCTGTGTATTCACTCAGCGTGGATGGCGTGTCGCCATCTGTTGACTGCACCCTAAAGGGGTTGTGTGTCAGGCTGGTGAAGATGGTTCGTGGCTGGGCCTCAGTGAGTGCATTCCTGCTCTCGTAGCTGAAGCTGGTATTGCCGGCGCCCCACCCGTAGATCATGTCCTTTGGGGGAACAACGATCTGTGAGAGGAGCTCGCCGTCGTGGAGTCCCTCGCCGGGCCCGTTCAGCACCCAGAGGTAGCCGAGCGAGTGCACTGCTTGTGGGTTTGTGAGGCTGGACAGGCTAGCAGCATCCTTTACACGGAAGGTGACTTGGAGCTCGCCGACTTCGCCTGGCTGGACGCCGTTTTCGCCAAAATAGCGGGCGATGTATCGCTCCGGATCCGGGCTTGTTTCGAAGTTCCAGTTTTTGCCACTCCAGCTGATGAACTCCAGAGATGGAGACGACCAGTAGGGAATGGTTTGGATGAAGTCGATCTTTGGGCCCGCGTTTCTCACCAGAATATGGTCAGTGAAGACCGTTCCCGGGATGAGGCGGCCGGCGCGTGTGTTCGGGCCGAGGCCTTCCGGCTGGCGGCCGTTGACTTCGCGCCAAAGCTCGACGCTTTGGGCTGGGCCCAGGGTCACGGGTAGCGACTCGGCGCGGGCGGGTTTTGGACTGAAGAGAGTGAATGCGATGAAGATGACCACCCCGACGATCATCAGTGCGCAGATCATCATCCCGAGGTTGACCCAGAAGGGGCGACTTCGGCTGGCGCGGCTGTAGTAAGCCACTGTCTGTCTTTCACGGGCGCTTGGCATTTTTTCTCCTTGTTTTGACTTTTTAAGCTTCTATTGAGGCTAAATTTTCAGTTTCCTGAACCTCAATTTGTACCGGCATTATACCACGTTTAGGTACAAATGTCAAGG
>CAYIUF010000016.1:0-7812 GCA_964366515.1 uncultured Gammaproteobacteria bacterium | reverse complement strand
TCCTGAACCTCAATTTGTACCGGCATTATACCACGTTTAGGTACAAATGTCAAGGCTACAGGATGTTTTGAGGCATGAAAAACCCCGTTGTCTTTGGTTTGGAAACCATTGAAAACGGGGTGTTGGCAGAAAGGAGGTTAGTGGGCGAGAGTGAACGTGAGCAGCCTTACGCTGACGGGAGAAAGCGCGAGGGTTGTTGTAGGCGACGTCCTAACCGGTTGCGGAATGAAGACTTCCAATGTTTCGGTTGGGTTTCGCCACCATTCGGGTCTTTTTGAGCTGACCCTGAATTTGTAGAGAGATGTGCCTGTTTGGCCGCACTTGAGCTCTTGCCCGACGACTCCGGTTCCACCGACGTTGTTTGGCGGCGCTGCGATCCCGTAAACCACATCTGATGGGAAACTGACCATCACGTTTGATTGCTTTGGGCCGTTGGGGGCTTGGCCATACGTAATTGGCAGACATCCAGCCTCGTTTTCGTTTGGCGTTCTCCAGTAGATCAAAAGCGTGAATTCGTCCCCGACGTTTAGTTCCTGACCAGGGACAAGGTCTGTGGCAACATAAATGTTGCCGAGGATGATTGGAGGTACGTCAAACTCGCTCTCTGCGTGGGCGCGGCCGGGCATGAGCGCGAGGCCGAAAAGGCCTCCGAATAGCGCCGCCGCGGCGAGGCTCAAAAGCACTACCTTGGGAGCTGTGCGCAAGTAAGACCAGCCATGGATCATTTTCCTTCTCCTCTTTTTTTGTCAATTTTCTGCAACCGACTTGGTTACTAGTGGGAGGATTGTATCACAAAACTAGCTGATAGTCAACCCATAGTGTAATCTGTGATATTGTGGATTATGACGGGGTCTGGCTTATGACTGAAAGAGAAGCCTATTTGGCGTTTTCAACATTTCCTTCCTTTGGGCCGCAGAGATTGAAGCTCTTAAGGGAATATTTTGGTAGTGCAAAAGAAGCGTGGGAAGCGCCAATAAAACAGTTAAAAGAATTAAGTACAAGTACAAGAGGTGGTGATCTTTGGAATAAATTTGACTCCCACAGGAAAAACTTAGACTTAGACTTGTACTTAGGCACTCTTGGGAAGTTGGGTATAAGCTACGTAACACTTGAGGATGAAGATTTTCCAAAAAGACTTAAGGCAATAGATGATTGCCCTTTTTTACTTTATTTGAAAACGCCCCAGCTTCGCAAGGAGAGACCTTGCGAAGCTACGGAGGTAGCTGTTGCGGTTGTGGGGACAAGGAAGCCCACGAGTTACGGACGGGATGTAACAGAGAGGTTGGTTGAGGGATTGGTTCGTGCAGGCGTCACAATTGTGTCTGGTCTTGCACTTGGGATTGATGCAATTGCGCATAGGGTGGCAATTGATGCGGGTGGTCTCACAATAGGTGTGGTTGGAGGTGGATTGGATGATATTTACCCTCCGAGCAATCGTGGTTTAGCACAAAAAATGATAGAGAAAGGTGGGGTAATAATCTCAGAATACCCACTCGGATTCCCGGCAATGCCTCAGAATTTTCCGGTTAGAAACCGTATCGTGTCAGGCATGAGTTTAGGCGTTCTGGTGATAGAAGGCACAACCAGATCTGGCACGCTTTTGACAGCCGCGTTGGCAGGCAAACAAGGACGGGATGTTTTTGCAGTTCCTGGGCCGATTACATCTTCTGTATCGGCCGCGCCCAACTTGCTGATTAAAAATGGAGCGAAATTGGTTGAGAGAGCGGAAGATATAATCGAGGAATTGCAAATAAGTACCAATATACAAATATCAAATAACAGAAATGTATTGCCAGACACGGAAGAAGAGAGAAAAATATTGCAAACTTTGGAGAATGAGGCGCTTGCTATTGACAGCATTGTTAGAATAAGTACCTTGGAGACGGGAGTTGTTCTTTCTTGTTTGACTACTATGGAATTAAAAGGGATAGTGAAAAACGTTGGGGGAACGTATAGGAAAAATTTTTAATTTGAAATTCGAAATTTGAAATGAATGTTTTAAACATTTAAATTTTGAAACGATTTCATTAAAAATTAAAAATTGAAAATTTTAAATTAATTTATGAACTTAGTTATAGTTGAAAGTCCTACTAAAGCCAAGACTTTAGGTAAGTTTTTGGGCAAGGATTATAGCGTCATGGCCACAATGGGGCATATTGTTGACCTGCCAAAAAGTAAGCTTGGAATTGATTTGGAGCATGATTTTAAGCCTGATTATGTAACTCTTGAGAAAAAACTAGATACCCTTTCGACTTTAAAAGCGGCATCTAAAAAAGCAGATAAAGTTTACCTTGCAACTGATCCAGACCGAGAAGGAGAAGCAATCGCGAAGCATGTGGAAGATGAGCTTCGCTCAAATGACAAATTACAAATGACAAATGATAAATTTGCCAGAGTAGTATTCCATGAGATTACTGAAAATGCAGTAAAACATGCGCTCGAAACCCCAAGAGATGTTGATTTGAAACTTTATGATGCGCAACAGGCCCGTCGTGTTTTGGATCGGCTAGTTGGTTATAAACTTTCCCCGCTTCTTTGGAAAAAGGTGCGCCGCGGGCTTTCTGCTGGACGAGTTCAGACTGTTGCAGTCAGATTAATTGTTGAAAGGGAACGAGAAATAGAGGCTTTCAAGCCTGTTGAGTACTGGGAAATACAGGTACAAGTAGCGCAGGTAGTGGCAGGTAGTGCAAGTAGTGCAGGTATGTTTACCGTAGCACTATCAAGAATTGGAGAGGAGAAGGCGGAAGTTAATAATGGCGAGACTGCGGGGAAGATAGTTTCAGATTTGGAAAAGGCACAATATTCTGTTTCTTCGGTTGAAAAGCGTGAAGTTCATAAAAAACCGTATGCTCCGTTTACAACTTCAACTATGGCTCAAGCCGGCGCCCGAACTTTTTCGTGGTCTGCAAAAAAGACAATGTCAGTTGCCCAAAAGCTTTACGAAGAGGGACTTATTACATACCACAGAACAGATTCTTTGAATTTAAATATAGAGGCTGTAATGGCCGCGCGGGATTATGTTTCTTCTAAATTTGGGGCAAATTTTGTTCCTGAAAAACCAAGGTTGTACAAGATAAAGAGTAAGGTTGCGCAGGAAGCACATGAAGCGATAAGACCCACTAACGTGGGAATGACCAATGATCAATTTCCAATTTCCAATTTAGGGAAAATGGGGATGGACGCGAAGAAATTGTATGATCTTATTTGGAGAAGATTTATTTCTTGCCAGATGGCAGAGAGTATTTTCGACGAAACAAGGATTGCAGTTTCGTCGAAGGTGGATGAAGGTAGTAAAAGTAGTAAAAGTAGAGAATACACACTCACGGCAAGCGGCCAGATTATGAAATTTGAAGGGTGGCGCGCTGTCTATGACAGCGATCTCAAAACTCAAAACTCAAAAATCAAAGATGAAGAAGAGGAACAGACATTGCCGGAAGTTCAAAAAGGGGACGCCTTGGAGAAAATCAAAGTGCTTTCAGAACAAAAGTTTACACAACCTCCTGCAAGATTTAATGAGGCTTCGTTGATTAAGATGTTGGAAAAGTTGGGGATTGGAAGGCCATCAACTTATGCTCCGACGATTTCGACAATTCAAGACAGGCAATATATTGATAAAAATGAGGGGAAGTTTTCTCCAACTTCTGTAGGAATCGCAGTTTGTGACTTTTTGATGCAGTATTTTCCTGATGTTTTTGATTATCAATTTACGGCTGGAATGGAAGACAACTTGGACAAGATTGCGCAAGGCGAAAAGGAATGGGTGCCAGTAATCCGCGAATTTTGGGATCCTTTTGAGAAAAAATTGGAGGGGGTTGAGGAAAAAGCAAAAAGAGTAAAAATTGAAGTTGAAAAAACTGGAGAGAAATGTCCGAAGTGTGGTGTGGGCGACCAAGTAATCCGCGTAGGGAGATTTGGGAAGTTTTTGTCTTGTTCAACTTTTCCTGAATGTGATTGGAAGGAAACGTATGTTGAGAAGATTGATATGAAATGCCCGGATTGTAAAATTGGAGAAGTTATAATTAGAAAAACTAGAAAAGGAAGAAGTTTTTATGGATGTTCAAGATACCCTGAGTGCAAGTTTGCCTCCTGGAAGAAGCCTGTAGATGGAACGAAAAAAGGGCAGGAGAGTGCGAGCATTCAAAACTAGCTGAATACAAGCAATTTCCTGCCCGAGGGTTTTAGGCTGGTTCCGCCTCCCCGTTCACAAACCTGACCGGATAGCAAAGTTGCCGTTTGGCAGAATCGAGAAACCAAAAGAGTACGGTTGCAGTTCCCGCAGCTGCAGGCTTAATGACATGGGTGCGCAATGGCTTGTCGGAGATTTCCCAAACGAAGAGGATCGCGACGACAACGGCAATGGCCACTGTAGCTTCAGAGGAGAGGAGGGCCCAGAACCAGTCTCTGATGAATAGATAGAGAGCCGGATGTATCAAAACCCATGTGACCGTCCACGGATAGATTGCGGGGGCAAACCTGTTGTAAAAGAACCAGCCAATGGTGTAGTTGAATACGATTCGCAGGACAGTCCGAACAGTTGAGGTTGTGCAAAAACACCATGCCCAAATCAGACACATCACGATACCTGCGAACAGAAGCACGAGTAGGATCGTGGCGATGATTCCTACCACCATGTACACCCCAAAACCCACAAGTCCGACGGCCGCTAACCCCGCCCAAAGAAGTAGGACAGGAGACTTTCCAGTCAAGAAGGCAAGTATGCCGAACAAAAAGACCATCCAGGGTCTTAGCTCGCCTGTGATCTTATACGAGGTGAACCAGAGCCAGGGGGCCTTGAACAAGACGACTGCTCGAACGAGACAAATGTCGACCATTTCTTGGGCAAAACCTGTTTGACCCCGCCACCAAAAGAAAATCTTTGCCAAAAGTGAATCTCTCTTTATATCCCTGGGTTGCATAGCGCTTCTCCCTTTTTGTTTGTTAATGGGCTACAAGGCTCAAGGTGCCTTTGTGGGCGTATTCTACACCTAAAGAAAGAAAATCAAAAATCTGATAGAATTTTTGGACGGTGAGACTTAAAATTGTTCTAGGAATTTTGCTGATTTTGGGAGGGCTTGCTTTTCTTGCAAAAGGACATAAAAGTGCTGAGCCCACAATGGATTCTGCCAATACAACTTTTCCGCCCGCTGTTGTAGTTTCTCCGACACCCTCGTTAACTCCAACACCAACGCCCATCCCGCTCCCTGACCCAAAAGTTTATGGCCCCTGCATTAATGTGCCAGTGCTTTTGTACCACCATGTACAGCCAAAAGAAGAGGCTGAAGCCAAGGGACAGAAAAACATCTCAGTGAATTCAGACGTTTTTGCAGAGCAAATGAAGTACATAGCGCAGAAAGGATATAAAACAATTTTTCCTGATGAACTTCTTGCGGGCCTTGAGAAAGGGAGTCTTGGGAAATCCGTGCTTATCACCTTTGACGACGGTTACGCAGATTTTTATACGTATGCATATCCTGAACTTGTGAAAAATAATTTGAAAGCCACTGTATTTTTGTCAACTGGTTTGATGAGTGCTCCGGATTATTTAACCTGGGCACAGATTGGCGAGATGACCTCACTTGTGGATTTTGAAAACCATACTTGGTCACATAAAAACCTAGGAAGTGCCTCGGAAGATTTGGCAAAGTATGAGATTGGGACTGCAAAAACTCAGTTGGAAGATCGCGGCCTTGGGCCTGTTACATCATTTGCGTATCCATATGGAACAGAAGGCGCTGCTGCAAAAGGAGTTTTAAAGGATTTAGGAATTAAGACTGCGTTTACAACAATTCCGGGGAATTATCAGTGTGCAAGACTTCCATATAGTTTTAGAAGAACGCGCATTGGGAACATATCTTTATCAGCCTACGGCCTTTAGAGTCAAAGTTTGTCGACTTGTTTTATGGCTTCCTAGCTGTATACTTTCGGCACTGGTGTAGCACTTTTTTAAGAAAAGGAGCGGAGATGGTTATAGCAGTTCCCAGGCCTCAAACAGATCAAGAACTTGTTGTCAAGCAGAGGCAAGAATTTCGCGAGTGGCTAAAAGAGCACGTGGCGAAAGTTGAGAAGTGGAAGAAGCAGAATCCCAATGGCAAGGGCAACCAGTCGGTTCCCCACCACCTCATCGTCATTTTGGAACCTGACCACCCGCGCTATATGCAGATGGGCCAATGTGTGGCCAACGATATGGAGTCGGGAGAAATCTCGGTTGAGTTTGCTGACGGCGGTTTTGAGTCTTACGGTGGCTCGGAAGGTGGAAGTCGAGGGGGAGTGACAAACGACAAACTCGGCGTAATCTACGTTCCACAACTTTCCGCCTACGACGGGGCTTTCTTGGAATATGTCCAGCCAGGGGTCCGCGGCCTGATCAAGAAAGCACTGGAGGCGTCGCAACGTTAGTCATATGCCCCACAGGGATTTTCAAATAATCTTTGTGGGGTTTTTCTTGACTGGCGCGCATTAAAATGCGCTAATACATTATGGCAAAGCCAAGACCTATGGCAAAGCCTAGACCCATGTCAAAACCTGTGTTGAAATTTAAACTGCTTTCAAAAGAAGCAAAGATTCCTAAATATGCACATGAGGACGATGTTGGTTTTGATTTGTTTTCAACAGAAGCAGTTACTTTGAAACCCGGACAATGGCATACATTCCAGATTGGAGTTGCTTGTGAAATTCCAAAAGGTTGGTATGTATCGATTCGGGATAAAAGCGGTTTGGCTGCAAAACATGGGATTCATACTATGGCTGGGGTGATTGACGGAGGATATAGGGGAGAATGGGGAGTGGTTTTGATAAATCATGGCAACGAGGCTTATATAATAGAGCCTGGAGATAAGATTGCGCAAGGAAGCGTTCTTTTAATGCCTGAACAGGCAGATATTGTAAAAGTGGAAGAGCTTTCAGAGACCTCTCGCGGTGCGGGAGGTTGGGGAAGTACGGGGAAGAAATGACTCTATTAGGGTAATACTTGGCAGCCCGCGTCAGATATTTTCCTGATGTATTCATCTCGCATATTGGGGTTTTTTAGATAAGCATCAAGCTCGGGGTGTTTAAACCAAAGGGCGTGTTCACCTTCAACTTGCAAAGTTGTCGGGAGGAAAACTCTACATTGTCCATGGACATGCAATTCTCCAACAGGGATGTGTTTTTTCAACGGCTCCACGAAGATAGCCTTCATTTTATGAGTTTGGCAGGTGTACCCGGCGTATTTAAGTAATCTTCCCATTGTAACAATGGCCCCGTAACCCATGAGGGCTTGGTATAGGGACTGGTCATTTGCGGTTTGACTTATTATTTCTTCAACTCTTTCTCGGTTGGTGTCGGGACTAAGCATTTCTGCACTTAGTTCTCTTGAATAACTTCTTGGTTTTTTGACTCTAGGAATTTCCAGTGATTGACGCCTTAGTTTTGTGAGTCTTGTCGGGGCAATTCCAGTTGCCTCGGAGATGTCATAAAATGAAGCCCCTTGTGCGGCAAGCAGTTTAACTCGCAAGGTTGATGGTTCAAAAGCAAGCTTTCCACCCACCCGTGGTCTTGTTGTTCGTTCTACAGTCACGGCAGGATTATATCAAATGGTACAATACACCCTGCATGGATTCCAAAATACAGGAACTACTCAAAAAAGAAGAAACGAGGCAAGCTGAGACTTTGCAGATGATTCCTTCGGAAAATTACACATCTAAAGCTGTAAGGGAGCTTTTGGGTTCGGTTTTGACTAATAAATATTCCGAGGGATATCCGGGAAGAAGATACTATCAAGGGAATAAATTTGTTGATGAGATTGAAAAGCTGGCGATTGAACGAGCAAAGAAA
>CAYIUF010000015.1:3297-15398 GCA_964366515.1 uncultured Gammaproteobacteria bacterium | reverse complement strand
AAAATATTACTAATGTCTACGAAGCCGTAGGCTCCAACAAACTGAAAAGCAATCTCGTCATGCTTTTCTTTATTGCCTTTGTCGTCGGTTTAGTTTGGATTTATTCCCAGGCATTTGGGTATGGTCCAGAGATGATCGGCTATGCTCTGGTCTTCTCAGGTGTAACCTCATTTGCCAGCTATTGGTATTCAGACAAAATAATTTTAGGAATCTCGGGAGCAAGGCCAGCAAACAGGAAAAAAGATTTTAACTTCTATACAGTAACAGAAAATTTAAGTATGGCCGCTGGCATCCCAATGCCAAAGCTTTATGTAATTGAAGATACAGCTCCAAATGCATTTGCAACAGGAAGAGATCCAAAACATGCAGTTGTTTGTGCAACAACAGGTCTATTGGAAAAATTAAGCAGAACTGAGCTTGAAGGTGTAATAGGACATGAACTTTCCCATATTGGCAATTACGATATAAGGCTAATGAGTATTGTAACTGTTCTTGCAGGGCTCATTGTTTTAATTTCAGACTGGATGTTTAGAACTTCAAGAGTTTCCAGAAACGATGACAACCGCGCTCAAGGGCCATTGATGCTAATTGCCTTTGTTCTTTTGCTTCTTTCCCCAATTATCGCGAGCTTAATAAAGCTTGCTATTTCAAGGCGTCGTGAATTTCTCGCAGACGCTTCAAGCGCAAAGCTGACGCGTTTCCCCGAAGGTTTAGCCCG
This sequence comes from uncultured Gammaproteobacteria bacterium, assembly GCA_964366515.1. Classification (GTDB taxonomy): domain Bacteria; phylum Patescibacteriota; class Microgenomatia; order UBA8517; family UBA10165; genus 2-12-FULL-44-25. The sequence goes on along the minus strand of CAYIUF010000015.1, from coordinate 14,680 downwards.
TGCTTTGGAAAAAATTGCAAAAGACAAAGAACCCCTAGAGGCGGCGAACAAAGCAACAGCCCATCTTTATATCGTGAACCCCCTAAAAAACCACCATGACGCAGTGGGCTGGTTTGCTGGATTGTTTAACACACATCCTCCAGTGCAAGAGAGAATAAAAGACCTCCGCGCAATGGTGTAAAAAATGTGTCATTCTGGGGAGCATAGCGACTCCAGAATCAAGTGATACTGGACAAGCCAGCATGACAAGATTAATGATGTCATTCTGGCGAACGCAGTGAATCCAGAATCAGACCACGTTGACTCTGGATAAACCAGAGTGACAATTGAATAACGTATGGCAAAGACAATGTATGTGTACATCATGGGAAATAATCGGCCCACGCTATATACGGGCGTTACTAATGATTTAGTAAAACGTGTATGGCAGCATAAAAACAAAGTAACAGGTGGCTTCACAGCTAAATACAACCTAAACAAATTAATTTACTACGAAATAATCGAAGGCGAACTTCAAGCTATTATTAGGGAAAAACAAATTAAAGACATGAACAGAATAGATAAACTAGAATTGATAGAAGATTTTAATCCCACTTTTGAAGATTTATATCCTAAAATTTTAGTATAGATTCTGGACAAGCCAGAATGACATGTTGACCAATGAAAAATCCCAGATCTCAACTTCGTATTTAAACGAAAGGGAAACCTGGGATTGTGCCTTAGGAGGCTTGCTCGACTGCTGTGACCTCGACCTTCTCCTGTCTGCGGGCAAGTTTGTCTGCGGCAAGCAGAGGAAGTTGGTCGACCTCCAGTATATGGGAACCCATTACCCCAATTTTGAGTGCTGGCCACCTGTCTTGTTCGGGGTCTCCAATACGGACACTTGAATTGCGATAGAGAAAGCCGTTATCGGTTCTTGTCCAGACAGTGACGCAGCCATCTCTTGAAACGTCATGCCGCCAAACGAAGTGCCAACCACGCCCCGTCGACTTGGCAAGCTCTGCAACAGCAACAAGAGATCCGCTCACAAAAACATTCATGTGAGCTCGCATGAAAAGAGTCAGCCCTTCGCGCACCATATCCACGTGTGTGGTGAGAATGTCTTTCCCAAGATCAGCCAATAGATGTCGAACAATTGGATTCGGATTTAAACGCTCGCCAGCAGTCCGACTGATAGCCCTAATCTCCCCAACACACGGCGTGTCACCAGCAATCCAGTAAAGGTTGGGGCGGTCTGGGTTAAAGAGGTTTCCCAATCGCTCGCCAAAAGGCAGGGAATCATGTTCCGAGTAAACACGAGTACGCATGCAAAGCTCCTTATTTTTAGTGTACACCGGAAGTATATCACTTTAGGTCACACACCACCACAGAAAAACCCCTTGAAGAATTCGTGTGTACAAATTTTTATGATAAACTCACTATGTACATTCAAAAAGGAGATTGGGGTATGTTTTGCAGAACAAGTTTTTACGATCCCTGCCGCGGTTTCATGCAGGCAACAACTTTCGAGTTTCCGCCGAGCAATCTTTTTTTAGTGTCCGAGTCCCGAGCTAAGGATCATTTCGAAGGGCTGGACTTTGATTGCGACTCACTTCTAGATTATGCCGAAACACACGCGGGAATTGGGGAGGAAGCGGCAATGGAAGACTACCCATTAGTTGTCAGGCATTTGTCTGGTGGATGCTCCTACTGTTGGGAGATCGTCGAGGAACATGTCCAAGATTATGCACACGAACTTTTCAACTCTTAAGTTGCCGAGGTAATACTTGTTTTCAAGTACAGCCTCGGCTTTTTTGCTACTTGAAACATGATTTTCCTCTCCTCTAATATGGTTTTAAGAGTTGTTTAAAAACCAAAAAGGAGAAAGAGAGTGGTTCAGACAGTGCGTGGGTCGGATAAGTGTATTTCATTGCGAGATGCAAGGGAGGTTGCCAGAGAGGCTGTGCGATTCGGCGGCTTAAGGGATGTTTGCTCAGGCGACATTCCAAGCTTGGTTGTTGGGGGTATCACGAGAATGGCCCAGCATGGGCAAGTGTGCCTGACCTGTAGCAAGTTGGTCGACTGGGTCCTGACTGATAGGTATAAAACGACTTTCAGATGGCCCCCGCCACCTACAATTTCTCGACACCAGCTTTCTTTTCTATCTAAAGCTAATTGATCGTCTTTCCGAGGGGCATTTGATAGCGTTCATTAAGTTGAACCACCCCTCGGATTTTTTTCATGTCTCCTTCATTAACTTTGGTCAAACTTTTTAAAAAAGTTTGGCTATGATTGTGTAGCGCTTTGACGAAACAATCGCAAGGTTCTCGAGTCTTCGAGCAGTTCTTATAGGTTCGTGGTATACTTCCTTTAATTCAGCTTGCACAAAGGAGAAAAAAGTGAGGCTAGGAAAAATATGCGGGCGATCCGGTTCTGAACCGATTCCTGCAAACTACGTAATTGTTGAGGAGGGTGACACGACAGAAAAAGTAATTGAGTTTGCTCGGAAAAACGATGCAGTAGTCCAGCCCACCAGAACTGGGCTGAGACCAGTAGAAATAGCACAATTTGCCCTTCAGTTTCCTGGAAGTGACACCTGGTACTTGTACAACCAAGATCAGATCAGACGCAGATTTAGCCGAACGCACTGATGTTTTGAGCCTCTAGTAACTTGACAAATGGCCTGTAATGTGATATAATTCCCACATAGAGTTGGAAATTCCAATTCAGGACATTCCCAAAAGAAGGAGCACAAATGGCAACACTAGCGCATCGCAGCATAGGCTCAGCACTAGGCACGCCCAAGGCTCAAGGCCTCGGCCCAGTCCGCGCAGCATCCGCTTCCGTTGAGCAAGACGAAGAGGCAGTCGATTACGACTCGCAACGCAATACGCTGACGGTCCGCATCAACGAAACCAACGGGATGAGCGCGACGGTGAGGTTCACGCCTCGTAAGCTGGGCGCGTATCTCCTGCATCCGGCGGCTCAACTGCCCGGCATCGAGGCAACGGCCCCTTGGCCCTGGTTCCTTTTCTTCATGAACCTCTTCGGAGGAAAGCGCGTCTACTGCGCAATCCGAATGAGCGAGGTCGCACAATTGGCCGCATCGGAGCTTCGGCTCAACATGAGCGGTCTGGAACGCGCCCTGGCCAATGGCCCCGTGATCACTCTTGAGACCAAGAACGTCCTGATCCGGAAGGTTGATCGCCGAGTCGCAGACAATAAGGCGGTTGACCGGATGGCGGCGAATCAGAAAGTGTCCAACCCGCGGTCTGCAAGATCAACAAGCGCAGACTTAGTCCTCCGCACTCGCTAAAACCGCAGGCCCCAGGCCCCGTTAAACACCACAACTCGTGGATCAATGTTTACCGGGGCTTTTTCATTGCTAAAAATTTGTGCTACACTATCCAAGTCGCTTTTTGCGGCAAAAAAAACTCAAAACGGAGAAAGTGCGTTTGGATTTAATTAAGATCTTCAAATTGCAGGTGCGAGACAGCGGGTCCGATAGGAATGTCGCCCACGCTTTTTGGCTCATAGAAAAACTCTTTGGAGTAGAAGGAGCCCTCGCGGCAATTCAGTATCTTGCCAGGTACGAAAGGAAGGATCTGGCAATAGTGCTTGCGACCAATTGGGTCGACCAGAGGATTCACTAGCAAGACACACTACGGAGACCCCTGTGGGAATTTGCATACAACGGCGTATACAAACTTCCCCAGGGGCTCACTTTTTCAGATCTCAAATTGTGATATAGTTTGTTTGTGGCTAAACTCAAACCTGAACAGGTCAAACATATTGCAATTCTTGCAAACCTTCCTCTAACTGAAAAAGAAGAAATAGGCTTTGCAGATCAACTCTCCAAAATCGTTGACTATTTTGATGAACTTTCCAAAGTGGACACCTCAAGTGTCGCGCCCACATTTAGCCCCGTAGATCTACAAAATGTGCTTCGCCAAGACTCAACGGAACCCTCTTTAACCCAAGAAGAAGCATTAAGAAATGCCCCAAAAGTCGACAACGGAATGTTTGTTGTGGAAAAGGTCAAACATGGATGAGCTTACAAAACTAACGTTAGCAGAAACACTAAAAGACTTAAAAGATAAAAAGTTCTCAGAAGAAGAACTTTGCTCAGCGTATGTATCTCGCGCCGCCAAACTCAATCCACGGCTAAATGCCTTTATATCATTGTGTGAACCGTACAAAGGAATCCTGGCAGGAATAAAAGACGTGTTCAACACAAAGGATATTAAAACTACTGCAGGCTCCAAAGTGTTGGAGAATTATGTCCCTCCATTTGATTCCACAGTGATCAGCCGTTTAGATCAGCATAATATCAGTGTCTTAGGCAAAACCAATTGCGATGAGTTTGCAATGGGATCTTCGGGGGAAAATTCTGCTTACGGGGCAACAAAAAATCCGTGGAATTTAGATAAGGTACCGGGCGGTTCGTCTTCCGGCTCAGCAGCTGCAGTCGCAGCCGACATGTGCGTCTTCTCGCTTGGCACAGACACCGGTGGTTCAATTAGACAGCCTGCTAGCCTGTGCGGAGTCGTTGGACTGAAGCCAACCTATGGCAGAGTCTCAAGGTATGGAGTAATTGCCATGGCGTCATCGCTTGATTGCCCAGGACCTGTGACTAAAAGTGTGGGAGATGCAAGAACTGTACTCGGGTGGATAGCCAGAAGCGACGGCAAAGATTCGAATGTGGCATACCACAAAAAGGATTTAAACGGATCAAGAGCGGATTTACACGGATTAAAAGTTGGCCTTCCTAGCGAATATTTTGCCAAAGGGTTGGACCATGGGGTAAAAGTGGCAGTCGAAAAAGCAATAAAACAGTTAGAAGATCTCGGCTGTAGCGTGGTTGACATAACTTTACCCCACACAGAATATGCGGTCGCAGCATATTACATCTTGATGGCTTCGGAAGTTTCTTCAAACTTGGCTCGGTATGACGGGATTCGCTTTGGAGGCGGCAGAGAACTTTTTGGGCCCGAAGCAAAAAGAAGAATAATGCTTGGAACATTTGCGCTGTCCGTTGGCTATTGGGACGACTACTTTGCCAAAGCTGCAAAAGTAAGAACGCTAATAAAACTTGATTTTGAAAAAGCATTTGAAAAATGCGATGTAATTGCAGGCCCTGTTTCCCCAACTGTTGCTTGGAATTTAGGAGAGAAAATTGACGATCCTTTGAAAATGTATTTATCAGATATTTATACAGTTCCCTCAAGTCTTGCAGGAATCCCCGGCCTATCCGTGCCGTGTGGGTTCGTGCAAGGACTGCCTGTGGGATTACAAATCCTAGGAAAGCACTTTGACGAAGAAACAATTCTGGCCGTGGGCGAAGCATTTGAGCAAAGCACCAACTGGCACCTGGAAAAGCCAGCTATTAATTTTTAATTCGAAATTCGAAATTTGAAATGAATGTTTAAAACATTTAAATTTTGAAACGATTTCATTAAAAATTGAAAATTATAAATTTCAAATTATGACAAACTTATATGAGCCCGTAATCGGCCTTGAAATCCACGTCGAACTCAATACAAAAAGCAAGATGTTTTGCTCCTGTTCTGCCCAATATTTTGGCTCAAAACCAAATACACATACATGCCCAGTTTGCTTGGGACTCCCAGGGGCCCTGCCTTCTGCAAACACAGAGGCTTTAGAATCCTGTATAAAAATTGGGCTTGCCTTAGGTTGCAAGGTGTCTGAGAAATCACGCTTTGAGAGGAAAAATTATTTCTATCCAGATCTTCCCAAAGGTTACCAAATTTCGCAATATCGCTGGCCGCTGACTGTGGGAGGTGAAATGGAGGTAGTTGGTAAAAGTGGAAAACGCACAATACGAATCAACCGTGCCCACATGGAAGAAGATACGGCCAAATTGGTACACCAATTTGGAATTACCACAGTCGGAGCGCGTTCTGACCAATTGCCAACTTCCAATGAAGGAGAAAAAACCTTAATTGATTTTAATAGATCCGGCGTGCCGCTTGTAGAAATCGTAACAGAGCCGGATTTTCACGACTCAGAGGAAATAAGAGACTATGCAAAAAAGCTTCAGCAAATTTGCAGATACCTAAAAGTGTCAAACGCAGATATGGAACGGGGCGATATGCGCCTTGAGGCAAACATCTCAGTTCGGCGTGTCGGGGTCAAAGAACTTCCCCCATACCGAGTCGAATTAAAAAACATAAACAGCTTTCGCTTCATGGTCGCAGCAGTTGAGTATGAGATAAAAAGACAGTCGGAGGCTCTTGAAAACGGTGAGCGATTATTTCAAGAAACAAGAGGTTGGGACGAGAATAAAAAACAGACATATTCCCAAAGAAAAAAAGAAGAGGCAAATGATTACAGATATTTTCCAGAACCTGACCTGTCGGTCGTTAGTATGAAGTATGATGTATCAAGAATAGAGGCAGAGATGCCAGAGCTTCCGGCAGAAAAGATTAAGAGGTTTGTGGATCAGTACAATCTTACAGAACAACAAAGCGTAATCTTAACTGACACTCAAGAGCTGGCAAACTATTTCGAAGAATGTGTCAAGGTAGGTATAGACCACAATGTGGATAGCAAAAAAATTGCGAATACACTAATTAATAAAAAGTTTGACAGGAAAACAACTCTCCCAGCAGATCTTATCAAGATTCTCCGTGAAGAATCAGAAAAACCTGAATATCCTGAAAGTGAATTAGAATCCGCAGTCGACAAAGTAATTTCTGAAAATCCAGATGCGGTCGAAGACTTCAAAAATGGCAAAGATGCAATTCTTCAGTTTCTTTTAGGCCAAGTTATGAAAGAAACCAAAGGTCGTGCAGACCCCGAAAAAGCGCGTGAAATGTTGTTAAAAAAGATGTAGAATGGCGTTATGCCAAAGGGTTCGTTTGTCCACCTCCATGTCCATTCCGAATACTCTCTCCTTGACGGCTTCGGTACCCCAAAAAACATAATCAAAAAGACTAAAGAACTTAATATGGATGCGATTGCCTTAACAGACCACGGCGCAATGTATGGTTCGGTTGAATTCTACAAAGCCGCAATAGAAAACGACATCAAGCCAATCTTGGGAGTTGAGGCATACATCTCAAATAAAGACCACAAGTTAAAGGGAAAGGAAGTAAAAGTCGACACAAACCATCTAATTCTTTTATCCAAAAACGAAGAGGGATATAGAAATCTGATGAAGCTAACTTCCCAGGCATTTCTAGAAGGCTATTATTATCGTCCCAAAATAGACAAGGAAAACTTCAAAAAATATACAAAGGGTGTTATCTGTCTCTCAGGCTGTATGTTGGGCGAAGTCCCATCGTTTTTAGTGCAGGGAGATTATGACGGCGCAAAAAAAGCCGTCGAGTGGTATCTCGAATTATTTGGAGACGATTATTATCTTGAAATACAAAGACATGAGCATGCAAGGTTTTTAGAAAATGCCGCAAGCTCTGATGTCCGCCAGGACCTTGAAAAGATGATTCGTAATGAGAAGGCAATCGAAGAAGGGGTATTGAAGCTTTCTCGAGAATTAAGTATTCCAATTGTCGCAACAAACGACTCACATTACATTTCAAAAGAAGACGCAATGGCCCAAGACGTTCTGCTTTGTGTTGCAACCGGGAAATTTGTAAATGATACAAGAAGGATCAGGTATATAGACGCTCCAACTTTGTATGTCAGGCCCCCTGAAGAAATGTCAGCACTTTTCGTAGATTTACCAGAAGCAATAGAAAACACAGTTAAATTAGCAGAAAAAGTAAATATAGAAATTTCTACCTTTGGCAAATGGTTTTTCCCCAAGTTTCCGTTGCCCAAAGGCAAAACTGCAGACGAACAGCTGAGAGAGGAAGCAAGGGAAAAACTTCCAAAGGTAATTGAGAGCGTATCAAAAGAAGCAGAAGAGAGGCTCGAATACGAACTCGACCTTATTACCAAAAAGGGCTATTCATCTTACTTTTTAATAATGGCAGACCTTGCTCAATGGTGTATTAACCAAGGTATTGTCATAAATACAAGAGGTTCTGCTGCAGGATCACTTGTATCATTTTCTTTGGGAATTACAACAGTTGACCCTTTGAAATACTATCTCCCTTTTGAGAGGTTTCTAAACCCATTTCGTCCCTCTCCTCCCGATATTGATTTAGACGTTGCAGACGACCGGCGCGACGAAATTATTTCCTACATTACAGAAAAATATGGCCAAGACAAGGTTGCACAAATTTGTACTTTTGGTAGGATGCTCGCACGCGCCGCAGTTCGCGACGTAGCAAGAGTACTTGGTTTGCCATATGCAACAGGCGACCGAATCGCAAAAGTCATACCTCCTCCAAAACAAGGTTTTCCAATAAACATTCCAAAAGCCCTTGAAATGTCACCTCCCTTAAAAGAGCTGTATGACTCAGATAGCGACTCAAAACGAGTTCTTGATCTTGCACATCAGCTTGAAGGAAGCGCAAGGCATCTTTCTGTACATGCAGCAGGTATAGTAATCTCGCCTTCGGCAATGACAGACTTTACGCCTCTCCAGCACGACCCATCAGGGGACAAAGTAATAACCCAATACGAAATGCATGCATGCGAAGAAATTGGCTTGATTAAGTTTGACGTTTTGGGAATTAGGAATTTGGCAATTTTGGGGGCGTCTGTTGTAAATACCGAAAAAGAAAGAGGAATAAAAGTCGATGTTCGCTCGCTTCCCTTGGACGACAAGAAAACTTTTGAGATGCTAGGGCGGGGAGAAACAATGGGAGTCTTCCAGCTTGGGGGTAGCGGCATGACAAAGTGGCTCAAAGAACTTAAACCAACGCAAATTGAAGACTTAATGGCAATGGTTGCCCTGTATCGCCCGGGACCAATGCTTGTAATCCCTGACTATATCGAAAGAAAACATAATCCAAAACTTGTTAAATATGACGACCCCCGAATGGAAGAATTTTTGGGTGCATCTTTTGGACTAATCGTATACCAAGACGATCTTTTGTTTTGCGCCCTAAAACTTGCAGGCTATAACTGGGAAGAAGCAGACAAATTTAGAAAAGCGGTAGGCAAAAAGATTCCGGCAGAAATGGCCGCCCAAAAAGATAAATTTACAAAAGGCATTGTTGCAAATGGTCAAACGCAAGCCTTTGCAGACCGACTTTGGAAACTGTTTGAACCATTTCAGGCTTACGGATTTAATAAAGCGCATGCCGCCTCATACGGCATGATTGCCTACCAAACAGCCTACATGAAGGCGAATTATCCAGTTGAATATATGTGCGCCCTGCTAACTGCAGACTCTCAATTTACAGAAAAAATCGCAGAAGGAATTGCAGAAAGCAAAAGGATGGGGATAAAAGTTCTGCCCCCTGATATTAATGAAAGCCATGTCGGATTTACCATTGTAAAAAGCGACGAGTCAGTCGATGGCCGAGCAATTAGATTTGGTTTAGGAGCGATTAAAAATGTTGGCGAGGCGGCGATTGAAACAATTCTCACAGCACGAGAACTTCATAAGAAGTTCCATTCACTTTCAGATTTTTGTCAAAAGACAGATGCCCGACGCGTAAATAAAAAGGTTATGGAGAGTTTAGTCAAAGCCGGGGCTTTTGATAGATTTGGCGGAAGAAGTGCACTACTTTCAGCGTTAGACGACATTAGGGATAAAGCCTCAAAATCAAATGCCGCGCTAATGGGAGGACAAGAAAGCTTGTTTGGAGAAGATGAGAAAAAAGACGCGGGAGAATTTACAAGAGATATTCTGCCCCAAATTGAAGATTTTACAACGGAGGAAAAACTTGCATTGGAAAAACAACTTTTAGGTCTTTATTTAACTGAACACCCACTATCAAAATCTTTGGAAACAATTGGAGATAGGATCACACACAAGATAGCGACGCTTCAACCGGATAAACACGTAGGACAGACTGCAAGAATCGGAGGAATGGTTGCAGAATGCAGGGTTGTGAATACAAAAAATGGCGGAAAACAGATGTGCTTTGTTCGATTCGAGGATGACACTGGGAGCCTTGATTTGGTCGTGTTTCCAACAATATACGACAAAACCCGAGCATATTGGGAAGCTTCCCAGCCATTGATTATTGAAGGAAAGGTTGAATACCGAGAAGACGCCCTGTCTTTGATCGTAAACCATGTAATGACTATTGAGGAAGCCAAACCTCTTGAGAAAAACGTTAATACAACTCCCCTAGAATCCGTGTTGCGCATTCCAAGAGGAACAAGACCACAAGCGCTTCTTGAAATAAACCAGCTTCTCCAAGGCTCAAAAGGGGATAAAGATTTAACAATTATCATAGAAAATGGGTATGGAGAGAAAAAGATTAAGCTGCCCTACACTGTGGCCTGGAATAACAAATTAGAAGAGCAGATTAAAGATATACTCCACGACAAATAACAAGCTACAAGCACCAAATTACAAACAATATCAAAGCACAATGTTTTAAATTTGAAACATTTGGATTTGGAACTTGTTTGGTATTTGTGATTTGTTTTTTGGAATTTGCCTAATTTGTGCTAAAATTACGGCCATGGCCTTACAAGTTGTTCACAAAGACAATACGTTTTCAGTTGGCGATGCAGTTCGCGTCCATCAAAGAATAACTGAATCAGGTCCTAAAGGGGACAGAGTTAGAATTCAATTTTTTGAAGGTCTTGTTATTGCAACCCGCGGACATGGAGAGAATAAGTCATTTACTGTAAGAAGAATTGGCGCAGCAAACATAGGAATTGAAAGAATCTTCCCTTTAGGATCTCCATTGATTGAAAAAGTTGACGTTGTCTCAAAAGGCCAAGTTCGAAGGGCTAAACTATATTATCTAAGGGATAAATCTGCAAGAGAAGTTGCAGATGTTACAAAGAAATACTCAAGAAGAAGAACTGCACAGGTTGCATCTGAAAAGAAAGCGAAGGGCAAATCGCCCGTAGCAAATCGTAAGAAAAAAACCTCCTAACTATTCGCCATTTGCAATTAGCAATTTGCTAATATGAACTGTGGACAAAATCTCCTTTGGTAAACGCGGTGAAGAAAAAGCCGCCAGATATCTCCAATCACAAGGATACAAAATCCTCGAGATGAACTTCAAAGCAAAAAGGTATGGTGAGATTGATATTGTTGCGCTTGACCCTTCGGCAGGCTCAGGGCAAGTTGTTCTTGTGTTTGTAGAAGTAAAAACCAGAAAAACTTACGAATACGGCAGGCCAGAAGAATCTTTTACACCAAGGAAGTTGAGGTTGGTTGCAAGAACGGGCCAATACTACATGTTAATGAATCCCAATTCACCCAAACAGGTCCGAGTTGATGCAGTAGCTGTGGACGAAGTGGAAAATAAAATTACACTTTTCAAGAACGTAACTCAGATGTAGTTCACGAATAAATTACTATCCCCATTACAATCAAAAAGTTCAAAACCGCAAAAAT
>CAYIUF010000015.1:0-3197 GCA_964366515.1 uncultured Gammaproteobacteria bacterium | reverse complement strand
TTACGCTTATGAAGATGATGAACGCTGAGCATTAAATTAAGACTACCATGTATAATCGTTTTTTAGCAAAAAACGCTTCAACTTCGTATAATAAGCCAATGAAACTAGTTGATAAAACAATTTCACGACAAGAGCTTAAGAAAATGGCAATTGCCAGTTTTGGAAGTCTTGTAAAAGCCGTTGTGGATATATCCAAAGAAATTATGGCAGTTGATGCCAGCCTTCACGCAGACGAAGAGGCCTTTCTATTGTCGAAAGGTTCAAAGCAGTACGATCTTTGGGGTGTAAATCTATACCCTGACATTGAAGGAGATGACTTTATTGAGTTTGATTCGATGATTAATCTGAGACCAAGCAGCGGCAATATGACTCGGGGGGTTGACGATGAAAAAATTCAGGAAAAAATACGTACAATTGTTATAAAATTGGTGGAGTAAAAATCATGTTAATGCACAAAGATTTACAAGACGGCCGTTGGTCTAAAATGAGCCTAGTTGAACAGATGGCAAACATAGGAAGCGAGGTTATTCGTGCTTTGAATTGGAAGAAAAAAGGGAACGATAAATATGCACAAGACTCCAATTTTCGAGCCCTAGAATTATTTGACCTTACGCTCTCCGGAAAGTTTAGTGGACCCGCCTTAAAAGAGATTGCAAGATCAAGGGAGCTGTGGTTGGATTTCTTCTCGGGTGAAAATCAATATAATCAAACCGCCAGCATGTGGGAAAACTATTTTTTCGCGCTAACATACGCAGCTCAAAATAGTAAAAAGGCATGAACAACTTCTTCGCAAAAGTACTAACAGACGGTTTGAACAAAGGCTATGCAGGCGGAAAACCTGAAAGCGTTAACCGCGCAGGATTTGAAGGCGACAAAAGCCACATCGAGCTTGAGGACGGAGCGATATATCACGACGAATGGTTTGTTGAGACTCGTCTCGGCGGCGGCCAAGAATTAGTACAAACAGGTGAAGGAAAGTTCACAAGACTTTACGCTGGCGGAACTCCTGAAGAGAAGGTTCTCACAGATCTTGGGATTACAATAAAAGATGTAGGGAAATTTTTAAAAGAGAAAATTCTTGAATTAGGAGACAAAACCAGACTTTTTGAAAACTGCACTCCCTGCGCAGATGGTGACTGGGAGTATTCTTATGTTGTAACAGGCCAACATGATGATATCGAAATTACAACAGGAATAGAGTCAATAACCTACAAACGTGCTGTTGTTCACGTCCACACCTTCATGCTCTGCTCCATTCGGTGACCCCATTGCATCTTATTTCGAACCCGAATTTGATTATATCGACTTTGAGAAGTGGATAACCAGACTGATGAAGGCATATGGAGATGATTCAGACAATATAATTAGTGATTAAGTTGCTGGAGGTCGGATTTTGTGGGATAGTTTAATTATGGAGATACCGGATATTGTTTATATCAGTATTGGATTTGCGCTTTTTGGACCAATTCTTGCCAAGCTGCTTATTTTTTTGTCAAAAAGAAAAATGTTTGGCCAGATCCTACCTCATCTGGTCACTGGACTGATTTTGTTGTCATCATTTATTCCATTCAGTCCTTCCAACACAAAAATCTATAGCATTTATCAGTATGCTCTTGAAGGAAATCTGTTTTTTCTAGTAATGATGTTAGCTTATCTTCTTTCTTTGCTACTTTATTTCTTTGGAGGTATTTCTAGAAGAAAGATGGCCTTTTATCTTTTTGCAATGGGTTATATATGTACTTGGGTTGGAAGTAGAAATTTCGCATATTTGGTATATCCAATTGAATATGGTTCTTATATACAAAATTTAAGTAGGTTATGGTTGGTTATTTATATCCTACTTCCAATCCTTAATATAGTTCTATTTATTCCTAATTTCTGGGCAACAGGAAAATTAAAGAAAGGATTTAAAGATTACCTTAAAAATCCAGGTAAATATTCTTAAAATACGACTGGATGGAGTTCGAACCAAAATGAGGCTAAATGAACTTGTAGCCAAGTTTTAATAAAGTTCTTTTTAGACACTTTTTAAGTTCGTTCCTTCCAAAGCCACTTTTCAAGAATACTTCTCTTGCTTTTGCGTCAGCCTTATTAACAAAGTATTCGTAATGAACTAAAATTAGGGGGAGTCTGTTTTTTGTAGATCTTACTTTTCCCGATGCGTGTGTTTTCAATCTACTTTTGAGGTCTATTGTGAAGCCAGTGTAAAGCCTTTTGTCTCTCTGGCTTAAAAGTACGTAAACGTAGTAGCGAGAAGTCATACTTCTCAGTTTATATAAATACAAAAGAAAGGGCGAGTCAGACTCGCCTATTCCTCATCAAACTCTCAACCGAGTTTGACTCGGGTGACCCCATTGCATCTTATTTCGAACTAACAATAGAGTGGCTTGAGGCCTTGATGCAATTATATCAAAGTGAGGAGGTCATAGAATGAGCAATTTTCTAGCCTCGCAGCTTTACAACGAAGATACTTTTCATAATGCTTTTGCCAAAGATCTAAAAAACGCCAAGCAAGAGGTTATTATTGAGAGTCCCTATATTACTCGCCAAAGGGCAATCAAATCCCGTTCGTTTGCCGTTATGTGTTTAATTCTTCTCACCCCCTGACTATTCTAGGGGGTTGCAATTCCATTTAGAACTTACGCTTTAGACGCTTGCTACCAGAGGTCTTATTGCTCTTGAGGGGACATTGACCATGACCGAGGTACAAGTCAAACCACTTTGCCCAGACTTGATTGTATCTTGATGATATGGCATTTCTACAATCACCTTGCCGTCTGAGTAAGGCTCAAAAAATACAACTCTCCCTGCGTTAAGACCGTTTACTTGATCACCCTTGGGGAGCGTGGGGTCGACTACACCTAATTTTAACTTACCCAATCTGCCGCTTTTTTGCAGGAAAGCTCCGCAAAATACTGCTTGATCTAGGCTGCCTTGATCTACTTGGTCAATAGCTATTGGCAATCCCATGCCTGGGCCTCTAAAGCGCATGGCCTCATGCACGAGTGCAAGAACTCCTACTCTAAAGCCGCTCAGTCTTTCTTCAGACATGTAGGCATTATATGTCTGAGTACATTTAGATGCAAATACTGGCTAGATTTGTTAAAATACATTGTTCTTTATGGCCCCGTCGTCTAGCGGTTAGGACTCTGGGTTTTCATCCCAGCAATCACCGGTTCGAATCCGGTCGGGGTCAC
>CAYIUF010000014.1:0-15848 GCA_964366515.1 uncultured Gammaproteobacteria bacterium | reverse complement strand
TGTGGGGGTTGGAGCATCTCGTGTTCGAGATTTGTTTTTGACTGCAAAAAAGACTGCACCTTCTATCATTTTTATTGACGAAATTGATGCAATAGGAAGGCAAAGGGGGCATGGGATTGCCGGAGGGCACGATGAGCGCGAGCAAACCTTGAACCAAATTTTAGTTGAGATGGATGGATTTACTCCGAATGATAATGTAGTTGTAATTGCGGCAACAAACAGAGGAGACCTTTTGGACTCTGCTCTTCTGCGACCAGGAAGATTTGATAGACGAGTAACTTTGGATTTGCCCGACAAAGAAGGAAGAGAGGCAATTTTGAGAATTCATGCGAGGGGCAAGAAGTTTGTTGATGGAATTGATTGGGCTAGGGTTTCTTCCAGGACTGTAGGATTTTCTGGGGCTGACTTGGAAAATATGTTGAATGAGGCCGCAATTGCCGCCGCCCGAAGCGACCGAAAGGTGGTTGAAATGACGGATATAAATGAGGCCGCAACTAAAGTAAAGCTTGGGCCTGCGAGAACTCGTATTCAATCGGAGGATGACAAGAAAATTACTGCATATCATGAGGCAGGACATGCGATTGTAAGCCATATTATGCCTTCTGTTGACCCGATTGATAGAATTTCTATCGTTGCTCGAAACGAAAGTTTGGGGCAGACTTCGATTTCGCCTGAGGTAGACCGTGTTCACGAAACAAAAACTCGTATTTTGGAACTTCTAAGAATGATTCTTGGGGGACGGGCTGCGGAAGAACTTGTATTTTCTGAAATGACAATTGGGGCATCAAATGATATTGGAAAGGCAACTGAACTTGCCAGGAGAATGGTTGTTGAATTCGGGATGAGCAGTTTGGGGCCAATTAACTGGCAGCCATATTATGATACGGATATGGCAGGGCGTCTAAGGTCTATGGAATCTCAACAAATTGGACAGAAAACACAAGACAGAATTGATTTGGAGATAAACAAGATAATTGCCAAGGCATATAAAGAAGCACAGGATATTGTGAAGCGCGAGAGAAAGGCTTTGGATTCTGTGGTAAAAGTATTATTGGAGAAAGAAACCTTGGATCGAGAAGAGTTTGAAAAGATTGTGGGTGCTAAAAAAGCTTCTAAAAAATCACAAAAGAAAACCTCGTCTTGACCCATAACTCAATTGTGCTAGAATTGCCTGCTCTTTGAAATAGTTTTGACGGATGTAGTTTCGTCTGATAGGACGGATGCCAACAAAGCAAAGTGGAGCAAGAAAGGGGAGGTTACTGTGACAAAAACACAGGCTACTTGTCCGGTTGGCTCGAGGTTCTGAGGATGCGCGGCAGATTGAACGGATACTAAAGCACGGCCCGCTCTCGGCGTTCGCTGACGCAAACCTGTTCAAGGCTGAGGAAGTACAGCCGATCCTGTTCTGCCCCGTGGGTTACAAGCCCAACACTTGGGGTCAGCAGATCAACTCTTTGCTTGAGAGGCTTGGAGATTGGGACGCGCGATTCCTTGGTGAGTACGCCGCCGTCTTCGATATGCGCTACTTTTGGCAGGCGGATGGACTGTACGTGATTCCCAAGCCGGAAGTGCTTGCCATTCATCTCAAAATCGACAGACCTTATGAAGAAGGATGGGGTCAGTTGACTCAAAAGGGGCCTCTCGCGGCACTTGCGGCTCAACGCGTGGTCAAAAACTGGCTAGAGGACAGGCTTACGCCTGATCTGTTTCGGTTGGCTGAGTCTGCCAGGACTGCACTTTTGCAACTGGCCCGGCAACAGCCGAAGGGGGATTTCTTTGTCGTCCCGGCCCAAACAGGCAAACTCTATGCGGGCAAGTCGCCACGCAATGCCAGTTGGCAGATAGAGCATGCGACATTTCCAGCGCAGTGGCGTTGGTCTGCCTATTGTGTGGGTTGGAGCTTGTATACCAATCCCCATAGGTTGCAGGACGACGTGCACTTGTTCGTCGATTGTCCGGGCGACGAACTTCGTTTCGCAGACACCGAGTTTGACTACTGTCCGTGCTTCCGCCTTGCAGCCGGCGAGCTCTACTTCAGCGGCCACTGGCTCGAGGATCCCGACGGCGACTTTGGGTCGGCGTCTGCTCTTGCGGTAGTATCTCTTGGCCCCTGACCCTTGATCTTTGGTTTCGGGCCTCAAGCCCCAATTGTGTTTCTCACGATTGGGGCTTTTTCTTTAAATACTATACAATTGTTCAAAATGACACGCCTGGTTCTTATTGATGGTCATGCAATAATTCACAGGGCGTATCATGCGCTTCCTCCATTGACGACGCCATACGGAGCACGTGCACAAGCCGCGTATGGATTTGTTTCAATCTTACTTGGCGTAATTGACGAGCTAAAACCGACCCATTTGGCTGTTTGTTTTGATCTTCCTGAGGCAACTTTTCGGCATGATGCATATATTGCATATCAGGCACAAAGGCCTTCGGCTGACGAGGATTTGGTAAACCAAATAGTAATGGTTCATGAGGTTGTTGAGGTATCCGGAATTCCGGTCTATTCTGCCTCAGGCTTTGAGGCGGACGACTGCATTGGGACACTTGCAACGCAAGCTGTTGAAAAGGGGGTTGATGAGGTAACGATTGTTACGGGGGATAAGGACATTATGCAGTTGGTTAATGACAAAAAAGGTATCAAGGTTTTTGCCCCCATTAAGGGAATTGCGAATGCAAAATTGCTTTCTGAGCAGGATGTTTTGGAGTATGTAGGGATTGCGGCCTCAAAAATTGTTGACTACAAGGCGCTCATTGGGGATTCTTCAGATAATTATCCGGGGGTTCCTGGGATTGGGCCAAAGACTGCGGTAGGACTTCTGGAGAAATTTGGAACATTTGAAGAAATATATAGGAAGCTCACGGAGGGCAAGGGAAAGATAGAAGGAGTTGCCGACTCTATTTGTGCAAAGCTTGTTTTAGGACGAGAGTCCGGTTTGATGTCCAAACATTTGGCAACAATTGTTACAAATGCTCCGGTAACTTTGGATCTTGAGGAGTCAAAGTTGGGGCATTTGAGGGATGATAAAGTTTTTTGTGAGAAGTTGCGCGAACTCGGGTTTAAGAGTTTACTAACTAGGATGGGATATGTGGAAGAAAGAAAAGTAAAACCGAAGAAAGAAAAGGCGAACAAAGATCAGATGGAACTTCTATAATTAGCGGGTCCTGCCGCGGGCTTTCTCCCAAGAAAACCCACAAGGGGCCCCTTCTTGGGAGCCCCTCTGGCCCGCGTCACCCGCATATATTAATGAAAATAGCTATAGTTCACGACAACGTGGGGGAATTTGGAGGAGCAGAACGTGTGGTTCTTGCGCTTTCGGAGATGTTTCCTACAGCTCCGATTTATACCTCCTTCAAAAGAAAGGGGCCCTTTCTTGATCGTTTGAAGGGGAACCCTTCGACAGGCTCAGGGCGTAGGAAGATAATTACCTCTTGGGCGCAGAATATTCCTTTCTTTGCTACAAAACTTCATAGTCCTTTGAGATTTTTGACTCCTTGGATTTGGGGAAGCTTTGATTTTAGCGGTTATGATCTTGTGGTGAGCAGTGCCTCTTGGTATATCACTAAAGGTTGGGGAAGTAGAAAAATGGAAAATGGAAAATGGAAAATGGAAAATGGACCTGTCGAGGTCTGTTATATACACACTCCTCCGAGGTGGCTTTATGGGTATGACACTCCGCTGGGGGATAGAAATTTACTTGTGAAGATTTATAAAAATGTGTTGGCGCACTTTATGAGGGTCTATGACTTTAATGCCGCCCAACGTGTTAACTTTTTTGTTGCAAACTCTAGGAATGTGCAGAAGCGTGTGGAGAAGTTTTACAGAAGGGATGCGACGGTTATTTATCCCCCTATTGATGTACCACGAGTAGCACGGGTACCACGAGTAGCACGGGGGGATTATTATTTGATGATTACGAGGATTACGGGGGGGAAGGGGATTGAAATGGCAGTAAAGGCTGCAAAGAAGCAAGGATTTAAGCTAAAGATTGCGGGAGGTGCTTCGGGATATTCTGATACTTATAAATGGCTTTTGAAAAACGCCAATGGGGATGTTGAATATTTGGGGTATGTGACGGACCAGAGGCAGGCAGAGTTATATACTGAGGCACGCGGGTTTTTGGCTTTGGAGCGGGATGTTGATTTTGGGATGACGCCGGTTGAGGCAATGGGGTATGGGACTCCTGTAATTGCATACAATTCGGGAGGGTTCCCAGAATCGGTAATTGATCCTTCGACAAGCGCAAACCCTATGACAGCAGGACGAGAGGGGCCAACCGGAGTATTGTTTAATGATTATTCTGTGGATGGGTTGATTGCCGCAGTCAAACGGTTTGAGAAAATGAAGTTTAAGGAAGAAGATTGCAGAAAACAGGCAGAGAAGTTCTCAAAAGAGAGGTTTAAGAAGGAGTTTTTGGAATTTGTTGAGAAACATGTTGTGGGAGCACGATAATGCCTGAACTTCCAGAGGTAGAGACAATACGACTTGGACTTCAGAAGTATTTGGTGGGGAAAAAGCTAGAAAGTGTTGATCTAAAACTTCCAAGAATTGTGAAAGGGGGCAGGCTTGAGGATTTGGTGGGCTCCACAGTAAGTTGTGTTCGTCGATTCGGGAAGGTATTGGTATTGGATTTTAATCCTTCGACAGGTGGACGCGCTCCGACAGCAGGATTGTCATTGGTGGTGCATATCAAGCTGACTGGGCAGATAATATACCGACCCGATGAGTCAAAAGTACCAAATGTACCAAAAGTATCAAAAGCGAAAGTTGGGACGCTTCCCAACAAGTGGACACACATGATTCTTGGTTTCTCCGACGGTACAAAATTGTATTACAACGATCTTAGGCAGTTTGGGTGGATACGCGTGATTCCAACCAAAAGTGTGGAATCTTTCAAATTCATCCAAGAACTTGGGCCAGAACCATTTGGAGAACTGACTGCGGAAAAATTCAAAGAAATAATTGGCAAAAAGAAAACCAAAATTAAGCCGCTTTTGTTGGACCAGACCTTGATAGGAGGAGTTGGGAATATATATGCAAATGATGCCCTAAACCTTGCAAAAATTGATCCAAGAAGACCTGCAAACAGCCTAAGTGAAAGTGAACAAATAAAGTTGTATGAGGCGCTTTTAGAAGTGTTGGGTAGGGGCTTGAAGTATGGCGGAGCCTCCGAACTTACATATGTAAACTCGTTTGGTGAGGAGGGTAAATATCAAGAACACTTCTTGGTCTATGCACGAACCGGCAAACCTTGCAAAAATTGTGGAGAATCAATAAAGAAAATCATGTTGGCTGGGCGCGGAACTTTTTATTGTGAGAACTGCCAAAAATGATCATATCGAAAATATGAATTTTCTCAGCATCATGACTACATGATTATAAAATCACTTAAAATTCAGAACTTTCGCAATATTTCAAAGAAGGAATTCGCGTTCTCGGATGGAGTTACTGTAATTTTTGGGAAGAATACGAGCGGGAAGACAAATATTCTGGAGGCTATTTACCTACTTTCTACAGGAAAGTCTTTTCGGGCGACGCGGGAGGATGAAATGATTGCACAGAATGAAGAGCTGGCAAGAGTGGAAGGGACTGTTCAAACGAAGGAACGAAGAGACGGAGTGTCGCACGCTCCCAAAGGGAGGGCGGAGGAACAAGAAACAGTAGAGTTGCAGGTGATGGTGGTTCGCCCCACAGAGGAATCCCGCGGAGGTAAGAGGCTTACTGTCAATGGAGTTTCAAGACATCTTTATACGTTTGTTGGAAACTTGAAGGCTGTAATGTTTGGCCCTTGGGATCTTTCTTTGGTCACTGAGTCTCCAAGTATAAGACGCAGGTTTTTGGATTCTGTTTTGTCTCTGACAGATCGCGAATATAGGCGCTCCATTCTTTCCTACGAGAAGGGTGTTCGCCAAAGAAATAGGGTTTTGGAGAGGATTCGCGAAGGGTTGGCTGGGCGTTCCCAGCTTTTATATTGGGATCATTTGCTTATAAGAGAGGGGAATTTGATAACTTCTGCCCGCGAAAAATTTGTTGAGTTTGTAAATACAACGAGCTTGCCTGGGGAGGAGCTTTCTTTGGAATATGACAGGAGTGTGATTTCTGAGGGGAGACTTAAGCAATATGAGGAAGAGGAGGTGTTGGCCTCTACTACTTTAGTTGGACCGCATAGGGATGATCTTATATTCAAAAGCGGGAAAGGTACCAAAAGTACCAAAGGTATCAAAAGCACATGGGAGTTAAGCAAATACGGGAGTAGGGGGGAGCAGAGGATGGCTGTTTTGTGGGTCAAATTGGCAGAGCTTGATTTTATTGAGCGCGAAACTGGCGAGCGGCCGGTACTTCTTCTTGATGATATATTCTCAGAGTTGGACGAAGAACATCACAACCTGGTTTTGGAGACGGTTAGGTGTCAACAGACAATTTTGACAACGGCGGAAGAGCGGAACATTCAGAAGTGGGAAAATGTAAGCGTGGTTCGATTGGGCTAATTTGCGCAATTTGACCTCTTGATGTAAAATTAGGGTCGATTTGAGCGTATGCTCGTTAACAAAGTGAGGAAAGAAAATGACAAGTGGCGCAGTTCGCGCGCATGGCTCAAAGAAGCACATGGTAATCCCCGGGGATAAACTCCATGCGGGGGAGATTCGGGAAGCCAAGGCTCGGGGAATCGACGTTGAAACCCCGGTTCACAGGGATAAGCTTGCCAGGATCAAGGCAAGGATCCACGGGCAGGCTCCAGCCCCCGCTAGCCAGTCGGCTTACCCACCGAACATTGGGCCTGTTCTAACACCGGCACTTTCGTTTACCAGTGTGGCGACAGTCGTGGCAAGCAGGCCTGTGGCACCGTACACGGCCGTTTCTCGCCGAGAGGTTCGTGTTGGTGGGATTCGTCGTTATGAAGACGATGAGGATTCTTACCTTCCGTACCCAGGAGAGGTTTTAGACACAGATCTCGAACGACCGGGTGCGGCGTAACATGGACTGGATGCTTGCTCTTCCAGCCGAGCTTTTTCCGGTGGCGGCCATCGCGAGCGTTGCTTATGGTTTATTGTTGGCCTTTGATCCGAATTGGACCAGACACTTCCGACGTAGGCGCTGATCTTTGGGCGCTTCAAATGACAAATCTTTGTCAAATGGGGCGCCTTTTTCGTGCCGCGATGACGCGGCAAGTAGCGAATCTACGCGAATGGGAACACGAATAAACGCGAATACTGTGTGCTATTATTTTTAGGTGAAACTTTTTGATCCGAAAGAACTTCACAAACTCAAAAAACGTTCCGAGCTTCCTGAAAACGGGGAGATTACAATTATTGGAGGCTCTGATTTATTCCACGGCGCGCCAATTCTTTCTTTGCGTGCGGCCTCGCGAGTTGTTGATATGGTCTATTTTTCTTCACCCGAGCCAATGTTTTCAGAGATGGCGCTTCAGATTAAATCCCAACTTTCTTCTTTCATCTGGGTCCCTTGGGAAGAAGTCCCCGATTACATTAAAAAATCCCAGGCGGTTTTGATTGGGCCTGGGATGAAGAGATATCACAAAGAGAAAGAAAGTATGAAGTATGAAGTATCTAGAATAGAGGAGTACGATGATGCGGGAACACAGACCAAGTTCGTCGTGGAAAAACTTTTGAGGCAGTTTCCGGAAAAACAGTGGGTTATAGATGCCGGGTCTCTTAAGACTATTGATGCAAAATGGATTCCCGAGAATGCGATAGTTACTCCGAATACGAAAGAGTTTGAACTGCTTTTTGGAAAGGAAGGAAAAGTACCAAATGTACCAAAAGTATCAAAAGCACATAAATGCATTATTGTGGCAAAAGGACCAGTCACATATGTGTGTTCTCCTACAGAGTGTGTTGAGGTGCGTGGCGGGAACGCGGGGCTTACAAAAGGGGGGACTGGGGATACTTTGGCAGGTTTAACCGTTGCATTGGCTGCACAAAATGATCCGTTCTTGGCCGCTTGTTCTGCAAGTTGGGTTTTGAAAAAGGCTGCGGACGAACTACATAAGAGAGTGGGCACCGTTTACAACGCAGACGATTTGGCAGACAGGGTGGCTCAAGTTATTGGAGAATACCTTAAATAATTTTCAATTTACAATTTACAATTTTCAACTAATTCTTGGCTTGTTCCTCAAGCCTCTGGGAGAGTTTTGTTAGTTGATAGGTGATAAGTACTGCAAAGAGGGTGATAAACACTGCATAGAGGACTTGGGAGCTTATGCCGGAGCCTGGAACGTATGGCTTGATGTAGGTTTCTATCACGACCTTGATTGTATCGTTCCAGGCAAGAGCGGCGACAAGACCGAAGCCTGCAGTCGAGAGCTGTAAAAGCTGTTTTACGAGCGAGACGTGTAATTTTTCTTCTTGTTTTAGGGTTAGTTTCTTTGACATTATTTGTATGGACCCCGGATCAAGTCCAGGGTGACAAGCTAACGCTTGTCATTTACCGCAAAATTAACGTAAGATAGATCTTAGTACAAGTCTAAGTACAAGAAATTCTTGTACTTGTACTGTTTTCTTATACATACATGTATTCTCCGAAGTATACAATTTCCAACCAGATTCTCAAAAATATCTCGACGATTGAGGCATGTCGGGAAGTGATTGACAACGCTCCAATAGTTCCAGCCTACGAGCGGAAGTTTAAGGAGGAGGCTTTGGTTCGAACAGTCCATCACGGAACACGTATTGAAGGAAACGACCTTTCTTTTGAGCAGGCAAACCAGGTTATTCGCGGGTCAAAAGGAGAGACTGATGCCGGGGAAGCAATTAAGGATTCCGGTGTCTATGCTCGGGAGAGGGATGTACAGGAGGTTATAAATTACAGGGCCGTTATGGAGTATCTTTCTGGGCAATACGAGAAGAGAAGGAAAGACCCTTCGGCAAGCTCAGGGCAGGGAGGAGAGGGTTATTATCGATATACCGAGGGGTTGATTAAGCAGATTCATAAGTTGACGGTTTACAGGATTGTGTTGGAAGAAAATCAGGGAGAATACAGAAAAACTCAGGTGGTTTTGCGCGACTCAAGGACGGGGGAGGTAACGTTTAGACCGCCGCCGGCAGTTGAGATTCCGTACCTAATGGAGGACTTTACGGCGTGGATAAATAGTATTGCGGGTCGGGAGATTCATCCGGTTTTGAGGGCAGGGGTTGCGCATTATGCATTGGCTGCAATCCACCCTTTTGTTGAAGGAAACGGAAGGACTTCGAGGGCTTTTGCAAACTTGGTTTTATTTATTGAAGGGTATGACACCAGACGCCTTTTTTCTTTGGAAGAATACTTTGATCGGGATGCAGAAAGTTACTACCAAACTTTGATTGCAACCTCCAATCAGACCCATGATTTGGTTTCAAGAGATTTAACTTCTTGGCTTGAGTATTTTACATTCGGAATGTCTTTGGAGTTGGCAAAGGTGAGGGAAAAAGTTAAAAAACTTTCGGTTGATTTGAGAATTAAATCCAAAAGGGGTGAGCAGATATTGTTGACTGACAGGCAGATAAAGGTTGTTGAATATTTATCTCAAAATAATGTGGCTGTAATGGGCCAACTTAGGGATCTTTTCCCAGAGTTTTCGGAAGATACGGTTCTTCGAGACATGCAGGCTTTGGTAAACAAGGGTGTTGTCAAGAAAAAAGGGAAAACAAAGGGGGCAGTGTATGAACTTTCAACCTGAAGTTGAAAGTTAAATCCGAAATTCTAAGCACCAAATCCGAAACAATATCTAATGTTTAAATATTTGAATTTCAAAAATTTTAATTTGTTTAGGATTTCGATATTCGATATTCGGATTTCTTTTTTATGAAAAGTACAGATCCGCAGTTTTTATACATGATTTTGGTACTCCCTGCCCTTTTTGGGCTGACTTTGGTTGGGGAGGGAATTTCAAAGCTTGTTCATGAGGATGAAGGGGGTTGGATTTCAATTGTTTTTGGAGCAACTTTTATTGTTGTTGTGATATTCGCATTTATATTCTTCAGAACTGTGCTCATGTCTTAGAAGTGCGGACGGGTCCTGCCCCGCGCCTTCTCCCAAGAAAACCCACAAGGGGTCCCTTCTTGGGAGCCCCTCTTGCGCGTGTCACCCCTCCGCGCTATTTGTGCTATATTTGCAGAAGATATGAGGTTTTCAGAGCTTGCAGAATATCTCCAAAAATTAGAAAGTACTGCCTCAAGAAACGAAATTACACAGATTCTTGCTCAAGTGTTTCGGGCTTCTACGGTTTCTGAAATTGATAAAATCTGCTACTTGGTTTTAGGGAGAATTGAGCCGCAATATACGGGCGTTGAGTTTAATTTTGCCGAGCGCATGATGATTCGGGCAATGGGTGTTGTTTATACAACAGACTCTGTTCAGATTTTGAAAGAATATAAGGAGAAGGGGGATTTGGGGGATGTAGCATTTGAAAAATCAAAAATCAAAAATCAAAAATCAAAATTGAGTGTGGAAGATGTGTACAACAGATTACGCGCACTCGCAGGTGAGTCTGGTGAGAGTTCACAAGAAAGAAAGTTAAAAGTGATGGCCGATTTGTTGGGGGAGCTGGACCCATTGGGGGCAAAATACGTTGTAAGGATTCCTGTTGGAAAGCTGAGACTTGGATTTTCTGATGCGACGATTTTGGATGCATTGTCTGTTATGGAAGTTGGAGATAAATCGGCAAGAAAAGATATTGAATCGGCATACAATGTTTTATCTGACATTGGAGAGATAGCCAAAAGGGTTAAGGGTAGGGGGTTAAGGGGGTTAAGGGAGGTGCATGCAGAACCCGGAGTGCCAGTTCGGACATCTTTGGCAGAAAGGCTGCCGTCGGCTGCCAAGATTATTGAAAAAGTTGGGCCGGAAGTTGTTGTTGAGCCTAAGATGGATGGATTTCGAGCGCAGATACATATATGGAAAGTAGGGAAAGTAAGGGAGGTAAGGGTATTTTCCAGAAATCACGAAAATACGACTGCGATGTTTCCAGAGATTGTAGTGGCTGCTAAAAAACTTCCTTTGAAAGATGCAATTTTTGACAGCGAGGCAATTGGGTTTGATCCGACAACACAAAAATTTGCGCTCTTTCAGCAAACAATTCAAAGAAAACGAAAGCACGACATAATTTCAAAATCCAAAGAGACCCCTTTAAGGGTTTTTGTCTTTGATGTTTTGTTCTTGAATGGAAAAGATTTGATTAGTACTTCTTTCAAAGAGAGAAGAAAAATCCTTGAAGATCTATTGGGAAATAAGGCGGGGACAATCATGTTGACTCGGCAGGTTATTGTAACGACTTCTGAAGAAGTTCGAGCGGCTTTTGATGAATATATAAAGGAGGGGCTTGAGGGGATAATGGCCAAAAAGTTGGACGCGCCATATCATGCCGGAGGGCGCGGATATCATTGGGTAAAGTACAAAAAACATACAGAGCCTTCGGCAGGCGCGGGGCTTGGGGTTACTGACACTATAGATGCGGTTTTGATGGGGGCATACAGGGGCAAGGGGAAGAGAGCTAGTTTTGGAGTCGGCGGATTTCTCTTGGGGCTTGCCGGCAAAGACGGGAAATTTTACACACTCTCTAATTTGGGGACGGGGCTGACTGACGAAAGCTTTAAGACAATGTATAAAATGGTTGAAAAACTGAAAGTTCCCAAAATGCCGAAAGAATATGTGGTAGACAGACTTGTTGCACCTGATATTTGGGTCGCGCCAAAGGTAGTCCTCGAGATATTGTCTGACGAGATAACCATTTCTCCGCGGCATACATCGAAGTATTCCCTAAGGTTCCCAAGGCTTGTGCGGGTCAGGGATGATAAGAATCCAGAACAGGCAACGACAATTTTTGAACTTGAAAAACTATACAAGATGCAGAGAGGAGAGGGGTGAAAAAGCTTTTGATTGGATTGGGAAACCCCGGAAATGAGTATGAGAATAGTCGGCATAATGCCGGGAGGATGCTTATCGACGTGTTAACGTCTGAATTTTCAATTCCCAATTTCCAATTTACAAAAACTGAAAGTTATATGAATGAGTCGGGGAAGGATGTAAGGAGGCTTCGGGACTTTTTCAAAGTAACAAACGAGGATTTGTATGTTGCATATGACGACCTGGATATACCATTAGGGAGTTTTAAGATTTCAAAAGGAAAATTGCCGAGAGTTCATAACGGGATTAATTCTGTTGTAGAAGAACTGGGGAGCGAGGATTTTTGGCATGTGAGGATAGGAGTGGACAACAGGATACCAGGTAATCAGGGAAACAGGGTATCTGGGAAAGAATATGTATTGCAGGATTTTGGTTTGGAGGAGAGAGTGACTTTGGTCAAAGTGTTTGGTGAGATAGCGGAGGACTTGAGTGGGAGGCTTTAATACTGTCCGCGATGTTTTAAAGAAATTTGATGCAACGGGCGACCGTTTTATTTCCCGGGAGTTTCAAAAGTATGCATATGATTTGGCAGAGGAGCTTGGGGATTTGAAGCACAAAAGTTTGTATATGCGACTCGCAAAGACGACCCCAAGGGCGCTTCTTGAGCAGGCAAGATATTTTGTAAAAGATGCAGCCAAAGTTCAAAATCGCGGACGACTTTTTATGTGGAAACTCACTCAGTTAAAGAAAGAGCGATTAGCTAAAGATAAGTGAGTTTACACATATGAGAAATTCTTATTTCGATTACCACGAAGTGGGCGAGAAATCTTAATTTCGATTATGTGGAGTTCCTTTTATCTTACATCTTCCATAACCACATTCTCGTTTTTGAATACGAAGTATCCTGCGTAATCTCTGATATAAGGAACAAGGCCTGGTATGAGTCCCTTTTTGAATCTTCTTCCAGAGAAGGTAACTTTTAAAGAGTAGTCAAATTTAATTTTTCCAACCTTTGCGACTTTTTTTGTAATATCCATGTCTTCCATTGTATTTAGTTTTGGGTTGAAACCTCCGGATTTTTTATAGACATCGCGTTTTACGCCGAAGTTGAAACCATTAAGCCAGGTATGGCCAAAGGTAAGCTCGTAGATTGTCATTGCGGTTGGCTGCATTGTATTGAAAACCATATTTGTTAATGCAGGACAGTCGTCGATTTTGCAAGGGCCGGTTACGGCGTCTGCGCCGTTTTCGAGAAAGTTTACTGTTTTTTTAATCCAGTTTTTGGGAACTATTGTGTCTGCATCGGTTGATAGAATATATTTTCCGCGGGCCGCTTTGAAGCCAGAATGCCTTGCATACCCCCGACCTTTTCTTTTTTCAAAGATAACTTTCAGGTTAAGTTTGTCTTTAAATTTTGATGCGACTTCGTTTGTTTTGTCGGTTGAATTGTTGTTTACGATAATTACCTCAAATTCCTTTTTGGGGAAATCTTGGTTTGCCAGAGATTCTAGGCATTTGGGGAGTGCCTTTTCTTCATTGTAGGCAGGGATCACGACTGAGACCATATGAGTAGTATACAATGAAGCTGATGATTTACGGAATGTTTGTGTTTTCAGTAGTTTTAGCGTTCATTGCGGCCAAACTTGAAATTCAGATTGAAGGAAAACATGGATGGGCTAAGAACTTGCCTACTTGGAAGGTTCAAAATAGATTGACCCGAATGATTTGGGGGGAGCAGGCGATTACTGGGTATCATGTTTGGTTTTTGCTTTTTAACATTGCCTGGTCTCAATTTCCGTTTGTTTTGGGGGTGCCTTGGAGCTTGGCAATGGAGCTTAAAATTTTGTCAATTATGTTTTTTGCAATATTGATGGAGGACTTTTTTTGGTTTGTTTTGAATCCTGCATTTGGTTTTCGGAAGTTTAATGCAAAGCATGCAACTTGGCATTTGCGTTGGTTTTGGGGAGTTCCAACTTGGTATATACAGGTTTTAGTTTTGGTTTTGGGGCTTTTAGTTGTTGGGGGATTTATTGATTGAACATCTAGACGACGTTGTGTTTAGTATTTAGAGTCTCTTCTAGTTCTCCTAAGGCTTTTCTTGTCTCATCAGTAAGTTCTAGCGAATATGCTTCCTCAATTGTTTTCCAGCCCGAATCTTGGTGCTCTTTGCTTAATGTGAGTCTTCCACCTTGGAGATTTGCTATTCCGATAATTTCTAAAAAAGGAAGGCCTGCATATTTTCCTTCAGTCAGAATTTTTCCATAGGCATAAGCTTGTCTGCTAATAGGTGTCATTGTTAGATGAGTTTCTTCCCATAATTCTCTTTCCAGGGCGTCGGTTGGGCTTTGGCCCGGGTCTAGTTTGCCTCCGGGGAATTCCCATTTACCGGGTAGCCACGGGTCTTCCGCTGACCTTTGTATTAAAAGGATTTTGTTGTCCTTGCCAATTAAAATGCAACGGTTTACAAGCACTACTCTTGGCATTAGATCGATTGCTGAGGTTACGTCTTTGGCCATATTGCTTGTGTTGAATATATCACAAAGACATTGTTGTGGGGCTACAAATTGGGTACTATACACAAAGTATGCCAGCTTTTGAAAAAGTTTTTGAACAGGTAAAGAAAATTCCAAAGGGAAAAGTTTCAACGTATGGAGATGTTGCGCGGGCTATCGGCATGCGTGATGTGAGGAAGGTTGGATGGGCTTTGCATCAAAACAAGGATTCAGAAGGTTGTCCATGTCACAGGGTTGTTAATAAAGATGGGAGAGTTGCGCCGGGATATGCTTTTGGGGGAGCGGGGGAGCAAAAGAGAAGGCTTGAGGAAGAAGGGGTTGGATTTGTGGACGAAACACATGTGGATTTGAGTAAGTACTTGTGGAGTAAATCCTAAGCACCAAGCACTAAACTCTAAATAATTTCAAATTTCAAAATTCGAACTTTAAATTTGTTTAGGATTTAGAAATTAGGATTTGGGATTTCTTTTCGACACGTGATGTGATTTGATGCTGTAGAACAGCAGTAACGCTCCGAAGAGTGCAAAAATTGCAATAAATGCTGAACGTTTATAGAGTTCTTCCCCGACATAGTACAAAAGGGCGTCTGGTATGAGTGCTATTGCGTTTGCAAAAAAGAATGTTCTGAAGCTTATTTTTGAGATCCCTGCAACATAGCTTACAAAGTCAAAAACAGGAGCTGTTAGGAGCCTTAGCCCCAGGAAGGCTAGAAACTTTGTTTTTTCGTTGAATTTTCCTTCCCATTCATGGAGTTTGTGGATTGGAACAAATTTTCGGGCTACTTTGTCGCCATATTTTCGAGCTAGAAAAAAGGCAATTGAGGTTCCTAATAAAACTCCGATTGAAGCAAAGATAAAAGATTGAAACCAGCCTAAAATTGGTAAAAGTGCGAGAGATACGATTCCTCCCGGGATCGGAGGGATAACGGTTGACAGAGTACGCCAGAGGATTACAAAGATTGGAGCGGCGAAGGGATATTCTTTTGCAAATTGGGTTAGACGGATTAGATTGTCGGGGAACCAGAGTAAGAGTAGGGCAAGGCCTAGGAGGGAAAGGGTGGCGGTTGTAGTTGCAATTGTGAGGAAGGATGATGAGCGCATGGGTAAGTATACTAGGAAACGGAGGGACGGAGAAACTGAAGAACAAAAGGCATAGCCGCATACGCTTAGGAAAGCTATGTCGAGCCAAAGAAAAAGCCCGTACTGTGCGCAAAATGAATTTTGCTAATACACGATACGGGCTTGTTGGGCTTGTGGGTCGGCGAAGTTATTCGGGTCCTGGTTCGAAGACTGGTTTAGGGTTGGTTTCCCCAGTTTCTTCGGGAGCTTTTGGATCGGGTGCGAACTCGATCTCGATATCCTGAAGCTTCAAGCGGAGGATTCCGTTGCCTGTGGCCAACATCCTGAAACTGGCGGGGCCTAAGTGCACCTTGAGGCGAATCCCGTCGCCACTGATGTTTAGGTCAGCACCTTGGGTTGTGAAATCAACGTTTT
>CAYIUF010000013.1:0-15978 GCA_964366515.1 uncultured Gammaproteobacteria bacterium | reverse complement strand
TGTTTAGGATTTAGAAATTAGATATTAGAATTTTGTATGAATACTCCCTTAGTAGTTTTAATTATCCTGGACGGTTGGGGTATTGCACCAGCGGGCCCAGGCAATCCTATTCTCCAAGCAGACCTTCCAAATCTTAGATCATATTGGGCAGGGTACCCACACACAACACTCTTGGCCTCTGGAGAGGCAGTCGGATTGCCCAGAGGAGAGGTGGGAAATACAGAAACCGGACATCTTAACTTGGGAGCTGGAAGAATTGTCTATCAAGATTTACTTAGAATTAATACCGCTATTGCAAATGGTAAGTTTGCAGAAAACGAAGCATTCTTAAAAGCAATCGAGCATGCGCAAAAATATAACTCAAGACTTCACCTCATGGGGCTCATTGGCGGTTCAGGAGTCCATGCAAGTACAGAACATTTACTTGCATTGCTTCGTCTTTGCAAAGAAAAAGGACTAACTTCTGAAAATGTACTGATTCATGCCTTCACAGACGGACGGGATTCTCCATCAAATGCTGGAATTTCTTATATATCAAACATTGAAAACTTTACAAAAAAGGAAGGCGTTGGAAAATTTGTCTCCGTTATGGGTAGGTACTGGGCAATGGATAGGGATAGACGATGGGAAAGAACAAAAACTGCTTATGACGCGCTTGTTTCAGGTGTTGCCAAACACACTCCCGGGATCAAACAAGCAATCCAAGAATCATATGACGCAGGCGTCACAGACGAGTTTATCCACCCAGCAATACTTTTAGAGGGAGGCCAAACTCCGTACACGATAAGGCAAAATGATGCAGTAATATTCTTCAACTTTAGGATCGACCGACCAAGACAACTCACAAGTGCATTTTTATTCGAAAATCTGGCAAACGAGGAGAGATCAGTAGAAATAGAATTTGACCCTTACGCCGAAAAATATTTCAAAAAGCATAATGTTCATGCAGTTGGAGGCAAGACCTTCGAAAGAGGAGTGAAGCTTAAAAATTTATGCTTTGTAACAATGACCGAATATGCAAAGACACTTAGTAAATACGCCATATCTGCATTTCCACCCGATGTGATTTCAAGTACACTTGCAGAAGTATTGTCTGTAAAAGACATCCAGCAACTAAGGCTTTCAGAATCTGAAAAAGAAAGGTTTGTTACTTTTTATTTTGACGGACAAAGAGAACTCCCCTTCCCAGGAGAAGTAAAGGCAATTGCACCCTCTCCTAAAGTCGCAACCTATGATCTGGCCCCAGAAATGTCTGCAAAACTTATAACTGAAAATTTTACAAATGCCCTAAAAAACGGTCGCAACTTTCAATTTGTCCTAATAAACTTTGCAAATCCTGACATGGTTGGTCATACAGGAAATATAGAAGCGACAAAAATAGCTGTGCAAACTGTAGACGAATGTCTAGGAAAAATCGTAAAACAGGTTTTAGCAAAAAATGGGGTTGTTCTAATAACAGCAGATCACGGGAACGCTGAAGAACTTCTAAAGCCTGATGGGAGCGTAGATACCGAACATTCCCATAACCCTGTTCCATTTATCGTGGTCGGCGAAGAGTTTGCTGGAAATGGAGAGCAAATTCCAAGCGGAATTTTGGCAGACGTTGCCCCGACTGTATTAAAGATAATGGGGATCGCAATTCCTAACGAGATGACGGGAAGACCTCTAATTTAAAAGTAGACTAAAGTAAATGAAAGTAGATAAAAGTAATACATGCAATGTGCTCTGATCTACTCTTATCTACTCTTATCTACACTTGTCTACCTTGATCTACAACTAGAAGGATTGTAAATTCTCCCCTCGGCTTGGCTTCACCAAAATGCGCTAATGAATCACTGACTTTTTCTCTTCTTACTTCTTCATGCAGCTTCGTCAACTCGCGTGCAACAACTATTTGAATATCTCCATACACTTCCCAAATAAGTTTTAGAGTTTTTATTAAGCGATGTGGACTCTCGTAAAACAATATTGTCTTTAGTTGTTCGATGTTGGAAACTGTGTCTTTAGCTTGAATAAGCATCTTTTTTGCGTGAGATTCTTTCTTTGGCAAAAAGCCTAAGAACAAAAATGCATTAGTTGGCAATCCGGATGTGGTTAGCGCGGCAATTAAAGCTGTGGGGCCGGGTATCGACTCAACAGTAATGTCAGAGTTGATTGCTTCGCGTACTAGCTTGTAGCCCGGATCAGATATTGTTGGTGTCCCGGATTCGGACGCAAGCGCAACGTGCTTACCTTGAAGCAAAAGCGCAATAGCAAAATTTATTTTGCGCTCCTCATTACCTTCGAAGAAAGAATAAACCTCTTTGTGCGAAACATCATAGTGTTTAAATAAACCTGATGTAGTCCGAGTATCTTCAGCCAAAACCACATCACACTGCCTAAAAGTTTCCAATGCACGAAAAGTAATATCTCCCAAGTTTCCAATTGGGGTTGCTACAATTGATAATTTTCCGGCCATATGTGTATTATATAGAGGTATCAGAATATAAGCAGGTTTTTATGAAAAAACTAAACGAAAAGTTTGTAAAGATTGCAGATGCTGTCAGCTTCGGAATGGGAACTCCAACCAATATTCTTTTTTGGATTCTTGCAGTTCTAATCTGGTTTTATCTAGGCTACACACGCCGCGAGTTATTTGTTAACGGAAACTTTCTTCCTGACTGGTTTACCTCAAATGCCTGGAATTTCCCTCTAAATACAATTACAACCCTAGCAGAGCTTTATATTGGCTTTTTAGTTGCAGCAGCAGCAAACCGCTCAGAAAGAAAACTCAGAGAGATGATCGAGCATACAAAACAAACCGTTGAGAAAGTGGAAGAGATCAATACAAGACAAAACGAGATCCTGCAGACAATAATTAAATATCAAGAAAGAGAACTTAAAAAAGAAGAAGAAGTACTAAAGGCAGTAAAAAGGAAGAATTAATTATTGTATTTGCGTATAAGCCCCACAACTTTTCCTTGAATTGTAACATCTGTTGCATAAATCGGGCTCATTTGCCTATTTGCTGGCTCCAGTCTTACACGGGCTGCTTCCTTAAAATATTTCTTGAGTGTTGCCATACCATTATTCAAAAGCGCAACAACTATTTCCCCGTTTATCGCATTGTCTTGCTGTTCAATGACCACATAGTCGCCATCATTAATTCCAACCTCAATCATTGATTCCCCGCGTACTTGAAGTACAAAGATTCTCTTTTTTGAAGTAAACATCGCAGGCGGTATCCCCAAGGTTGCGGAGGGATCAGAATATGGCTCAATAGGCGCCCCAGCGGCAATATATCCCAGGATAGGAACCTCGATTCCGTCCATATGCTTTGGGGTAATTGCAGTCAATTCAATTCCGCGAGTATCTCCAACTTTCTTTTTAATTAGCCCCTTTTTCTCAAGAGCCTGAAGATGCTCATGAACTGTTGCAAGGGAGGACACTCCCAAAGATTCTGCAATTTGCTTTAATGTCGGAGCAAATCCGTTCGCATCAATAAACTGACTTATAAAGTCTAAAATTTGCCTTTGTCTTGTATAAACTACTGGAGCCATAAAATGTATGTCATCGAATAACAACTTTAATGTACCCAAAGAAATCCCGTATGTCAACACCCAATTTTCGGGAAAAGTGTGGTACAATATACTCCGTGCGATTTAAACTAGAATCCGCTTACATTCCAACTGGTGACCAGCCAAAAGCGATAGAACAGATCGTTTCTGGCCTCAAAAACGGCATAACTGACCAAGTTTTACTCGGTGTAACGGGCTCTGGAAAAACCTTCTCGATTGCAAACGTAATTGAAAAAACTCAGCTTCCGACTCTGGTCATTTCTCACAATAAAACCCTGGCAGGACAGCTTTACCAGGAGCTTCGAGACTTCTTCCCGGAAAACGCAGTTTCATACTTTGTTTCCTACTACGACTACTACCAGCCTGAGGCCTACATCCCCAAAACTGATACATATATTGAAAAAGAAACGGACATAAACAAAGAAATCGACAAACTAAGGCTAAGGGCTACGACTAATTTAATGACCCGTAAAGATTCAATCGTGGTGGCTTCCGTTTCCTGCATCTACAACATAGGCTCAGCCCAAGAATATGGAAACTTTGTACTTGAGCTTAAAGTTGGAGAAAACTATGAAAGAACTGCGATCGCAAAAAGATTAATCGAACTTCAATACGAAAGAGG
This sequence comes from uncultured Gammaproteobacteria bacterium, assembly GCA_964366515.1. Taxonomy (GTDB): domain Bacteria; phylum Patescibacteriota; class Microgenomatia; order UBA8517; family UBA10165; genus 2-12-FULL-44-25. The sequence goes on along the minus strand of CAYIUF010000013.1, from coordinate 11,799 downwards.
CGACTACGGCTTCCACAGAGGCACATGGCGCGTCAGAGGTGACATTATAGATATCTTCCCAGCCTATGAAGATACCGGTGTAAGGCTGGAATTTGTGGGCAACAAACTTTCTCAAGTGTCTACCCTTGATCCGGTTACTGGCAAGATTCTGAAAAATCTTGACAAAATCATAATTTACCCTGCAAAGCATTACATGATGGACCAAATAAAAATGAAGAGTGTATTTTCAGAAATCAGAGAGGATCTGCAAAAGCAGGTTAAGAAGTTCAAAGAAGAAGGAAAACTGCTTGAGGCAAACAGGCTTGAAAGAAGAGTTACATATGACCTTGAGATGATTGAAGAAGTTGGATATGTTAACGGAATTGAGAATTATTCAAGATATTTTGATGGAAGATTGCCGGGAGACGCTCCATATTCATTGATAGATTATTACAAGCACAACTTTGGAAATGATTATTTAGTTGTAATCGACGAATCCCACATGACCATTCCTCAAATTGGCGGAATGTACAACGGAGACTTTGCCAGAAAGAAGACTCTTGTAGATTTCGGCTTCAGACTGTCCTCAGCCTACGACAACCGTCCCCTAAAATTTGAGGAATTTTTGCGTCGGATTCCAAAGACCATATATACAACTGCAACTCCCGCCGCTTGGGAATTATCTCGCGCCGGCAAAAATATCGCACAACAACTAATCCGCCCAACAGGCATTCCAGATCCAGAAATTGAAATTAAACCCTCAGAAGGACAAATCCAAGACTTAATGCAGGAGATTTCAAAAAGGGTCGAAAAAGGCCAAAGAACTTTAGTTACAACCCTAACAAAAAGAATGGCCGAGGATCTTGCAAGCTATTTGAAGGAGAAAGGGGTTAAGGTCCATTATCTTCATTCCGAGGTCAACACGTTAGACAGAACTGACATTTTAGACGAGCTAAGATCTGGGGCCTACGACGTCTTGGTTGGAATCAACCTGCTTAGAGAAGGCTTAGATCTTCCAGAAGTGTCCCTCGTGGCCATACTAGACGCAGACAAAGAAGGATTTTTAAGGTCTGAGACTGCCCTCGTTCAAACAATGGGACGTGCAGCACGCCACATTGAAGGAAAAGTAATAATGTACGCTGACAACAGAACTGGCTCGATGGATAGAGCAATTAAAGAAGTCGACAGACGACGTATATACCAGCTTGCCTACAACAAAGAACACAATATCACGCCCCAAACAATCTCGAAGCCTATTCGAGAGAAGCTTACAGATAGGGAAGCCCAAGATGCAGAACCGATGCTATATGGTATAGAGAGGGAGGTTATACAAAATCTTGAAGACACAGGATCAGACGATCTAACACCGCGCGACCGCAAGCAGCTTATACAAAAACTTCGTCGAGCAATGACTGCCTCAGCAAAAGACTTAAACTTCGAACTGGCTGCAAAGTTTAGAGATAGAGTTCGATACCTGGAACAATCATAACAAGAACCCTGAACTTGATTCAGGATCTATATAGACAGTAATGAACGACAAGCTAATCATACGTGGAGCAAGAGAACACAACCTTAAGGGGGTTGATGTTGAACTGCCTAAAAACAAACTAATTGTGTTTACAGGCATTTCAGGCTCAGGAAAAAGCTCGCTCGCCTTCGATACCATCTATGCAGAAGGCCAAAGAAGGTATGTTGAAAGCCTGTCCTCCTATGCCCGGCAGTTTTTGGGGGTTATGGATAAACCAGACGTCGACTCAATAATCGGTCTTTCTCCTGCAATTTCAATAGAGCAAAAAACAACCTCCCACAATCCAAGATCAACGGTTGGAACAATAACCGAAATCTATGACTACCTAAGACTTTTGTTTGCAAGAATTGGGCATCCGCATTGTCCAATCTGCGGCCGCGAGATAACGAGCCAATCTGTAGAAACAATTACAAATAATGCACTCAGCCTTATCAAAGAGTCAGCAACAAAAAATGGGATCGCAAAGTTCTTAATCCTTTCACCGGTTGTAAAAGACAAAAAGGGAGAATTTTCAAGTCTTTTTGATAATCTTCGAGCCAAAGGATATACGCGTGCTCGAGTAGACAGCAGAGTATTTGGGCTAGACGAAGACTTGGTTTTAATAAAAACCAATAAACACTCAATTGACGTAATAATCGATAGAATATCAATAGACAAAAAGCAAGCAAAAGACCAAATTTCAATTGATAACCTAAGAACAAGGCTTTCAGACTCAATAGAACAAGCCCTAAGCCTCTCAGACGGCCTTTGTATTCTTGCAGAAGTCGGCGATTCCGGCTTCACAATTCCAGACAACCCCAAAAAGCTTGAAGACCATTTGTTCTCAGAAAAGTTTTCATGTCCAATAGACAACATAAGTTTTCCAGAAATAGAACCAAGAAGTTTTTCTTTCAACTCCCCACATGGGGCTTGCCCAACCTGCTCAGGCATTGGAACATTATTAAAAGTAGACCCAGATAAAGTAGTTAATCCAGAATTAACGCTTTCTGAAGGTGCAATCCTGCCTATGTCTAATATGTTTGAAAAAGATACCTGGTACGCAAGGCTTCTTGAGTCTTTTGCAAAAGAGAATGGATTCGGCATACAAACCCCAGTTAAAAATTTAACACCAAAACTGCGTGAATTATTACTTGGTGGGACGGCAAACAAGATATACAAAGTGACAGGAACCAATCGCTTTGGTGAAAGGACACAAATTGAAGAGCCATTCCTGGGGATCATAAAAGAGCTTGAAAAACGGCATTCTGAATCAGAGTCCGAATGGGTACGGGGAGAGATTGAAAAGTATATGGTTCAAAAGGTATGCCCAGACTGCAACGGTGCAAGGCTTAAAGAAGAAGTTTTGTCGATAACAATAGATAAAAAAAGGATAGTAGACGTTACCCAGATCCCGATCCAAGATGCCCTGGAATTTGCAAAGTTTCTGGCATCAGATAAAACCCCACTATCAAAAAGAGAACAAGAGATTGCGAAGATGATTTTAAAGGAGATAGTCTCAAGACTCCACTTCCTGGTATCTGTTGGACTAGAATATTTGACTCTGGACCGCTCAGCAGGAACTCTTGCAGGCGGAGAAGCTCAAAGAATACGACTTGCATCCCAAATTGGTTCTGGTTTGACAGGTGTTCTATATGTTCTTGACGAACCAACAATAGGTCTTCATCAGCGTGATAATAGGCGTTTGATCGGCACGCTAAAGAATCTCCGCGACCTAGGCAATACCGTGATCGTCGTAGAACATGACCGCGAAACCATGGAATCTTCAGATTGGATGCTAGATTTTGGCCCAGGAGCAGGAAAACATGGTGGAGCAGTGATAACCCAAGGCACATACAAAGACATCCTTGCACATAAAAACTCAGAAACTGCGCAGTATTTGTCTGGAAAAAAAGATCTTTTTGTCAATATGTCACTGCGAAGCAGCAAGGTTCCGCGAAGCGGGTTCTTATTGCGAGACATCGATCACCTTGTGCTTAAAGGCGCAACTCAGCACAATCTTAAGGGTATAACTCTAAAACTACCTCTTCATAAACTTGTTTGTATTACCGGTGTCTCCGGTTCAGGCAAATCAAGTCTACTTGTAGATACGCTATATCCGGCCCTAAAAGACGCACTAAATCGTCCTTGGTCAATCCAACACGAGCCATTCGTTCCAAGAGGCGAAAAATTTGAAAGGCTTGATGGAACAGACAAAATATCAAGAGTTGCACTACTTGACCAATCAGCAATTGGCAGAACTCCCCGTTCAAACCCAGCAACCTATACAGGGGTATTTAACGAAATAAGAGAACTGTTTGCGTCAGTTCCGGATGCAAAAATAAGAGGTTACAAACAAGGCCGCTTCTCATTCAATGTTAAAGGTGGAAGATGTGAGGCCTGCGAAGGGCAGGGTGTAAACAAAATTGAAATGCAGTTTCTATCAGACGTTTATATAACCTGCGACATCTGCGAGGGAACAAGATATAACCGGGAAACTTTAGAGGTACATTGGCACGGCAAAAATATTGCAGAAGTCTTAAAAATGACTGTTGCAGAAGCAAGAGAATTCTTTGCAAACATTCCCCATTTGTCAGACAAATTGGAAGTAATGCAGGAGGTAGGACTCGACTATATTGAACTGGGACAATCTGCTCCAACTTTATCTGGCGGCGAAGCCCAACGAGTAAAGTTGTCAACGGAACTAATGAAACGCTCAGGAAGTTCAACTTTATATATCCTTGACGAACCAACAACAGGACTTCACTTTTTTGATATTGAAAAGCTCCTAAAAAGCCTCTTAAAACTAGTGGAAGCTGGCAACACTGTGGTTGTCATTGAACACAATCTAGACGTCATCAAAAATGCAGATTGGGTAATTGATTTAGGACCCGAAGGCGGGAACGGCGGAGGAAAAATAATTGCAGAAGGCAACCCATTTGAAGTTGCAAAAGTAAAAGAGTCCTACACAGGCCAATTCTTAAAAGAAATCCTCTAAATCGGAGCGGCCACCCCCGAGGTGGACGCTCATTATACGTCAATGTCGATCAATTGGTGCTTTATTAGTTCCAAAGTCTCGCCGTAAGCAACCTGATCTTCCAAGAATTTTTTGTAATCCGCTGAGTTATTTGCGAAGAAGGAAAGAATTTCACTCACATTACAAAGCGAGCTGTTGCCAATCATATAGTCGCCGAAAGAAGACCACCTGTAATCGTCTAGGTTGTTAACAAGTCGTGCAACACGGGGGTTTATATGAATATACCTTGACACATGAAGAAACTGCTCATCACGATCTACGTGTACGGCCTTAAAACGGCCTTCAAAGAGCGGTCCAGACCGAGTATGTTTTAGGTTTCCATACTTAACATAACTATTCGACAGGTCGCCTAAAAACTTTGATATTCCACCTTCCTTAAGTTGCTTTATAAGTAAATGGAAGTGATTTGGCATTAAACAGTAACAGTAAATCTCAACATGCTTTTTATCCTCAGCCAGCTCAACGGGGACTATTGTACCCGTAATAAATTTAGAGAACTTAGGTTTTGGTCCCAAAAAGCGGTAATAAGAGATTGTTTGCACGAATCTTCGATAATCACGCGGGAGGTGAAAGATATGTTGCTTATTCGCGCCGCGATTATATACATGATAAATCTCCCCGGTTGCTAATGACTCAAGTCTTCCTGGCATATTTCGGAGCGGCCACCCCCGAGGTGAACGCTTCCAGGATAGCAGAAATTTTGGCAGGAGAAAACCCCGTATCTGAAAATATTGACTTTCAATCAAACGGGGTTTGGGTTGGGCTATGGTCCAATGTATCTTATGTGCAGTCTGCCTCCTCTATAGTCGGCTTCGTACCCTTGCATCCAGAAATATCCAGCAACTACTGGAGCTACTACTCTGACCGCTCTTTCGGGCGTGCGGCTTAAAACAGAGAGGGCGGCAGGGTGGAGCGAGACCGAACGTCTCTGGCCTAAAGCCTCCCAGGAGACCGTCAACACATTTTCAAAGTCAGCATTCCACGTCAAGTAGTCGGCAAGCTGTTCGGGAGTCAGTTCAATCGTGGAATCACAATTGAGGCACTTAAGCACTTGCCTTGTGTCGGGCCTGCACCTTATTAGGTCGCTTGCTCCCGTACCACACTTCGGACACTTCATTTACTTTTCTCCTTGTGCAAGTTTAGTGCGTTGATTGTACCACAAAACCCAAAATACTCAAACCTATAGACTGTATGGACAGTCTATTATGATAATATAATCTGTGTACAAACTGCTTGTATCCTTCTTTGTCGTTCTGTGTTCCTTCTTCAGCATAGTTGCGCCTGTCTACTCCCAGCAAGAATTCACAACAACCTTCAACACAATCTACACAGTTCAACCCACAGGCTCTGCAGATGTTATCCAAAACATTACCCTAACAAACAACTTCTCCCAAATCTACGCAACATCTTATGCTTTGTCTTTAGAAGGCAAAAAGCCTGAAAACATCAAGGCAAATCAAGGAAAAACTGATCTGCCAGTAGAACAAAAAGAAGAAGAGGGGAAATCAAGCATAACAATATCTTTTCCCGAAGCAGTCGTTGGCAAGGGCAAAACAAGAGAATTTACAGTAACCTACACAATCTCAAATCTTGCTCTCCAAAACGGTCAAGTTTGGGAACTCAACATCCCTCGAATCGGATCTTATGAGAATTTTTCTGAATACAATTTAACAGTCAATATCCCCAAAAAGTTTGGAAAACTTGCATACGTTTCCCCAGAACCAAAAACAAATGAGGAAACGGGATCAGAATATATTTTTTCCTTTGAAAAAGACGAGATTGTAAAAGCAGGAGTAGTCGCCGCATTTGGAGATTTCCAGGTATTTGAATTTAATCTTCTATACCATCTCCAAAATCCATACTCAGACAAAACCGGCAAAACTGAGATTGCCCTAATTCCCGATACGGCATACCAAAGGGTTTACTACTCCGCGCTTGACCCAAAACCCGAAAAAATCGCCCTTGATGAAGATGGAAACTGGCTTGCAACATATTTATTAAAACCAAGTCAAAAACTTGATATCCAAACAAAAGGAGCAGTCCAACTTTTCTCAAAACCCCAAACCCATTATCCAAGATCATTTCCACAAAGTTATCATCTAGAAAGTGCCCCCTTTTGGGAAACAACAGACCCAGGCGTCAACTTCAAAGCACATGAACTAAAAACTCCAAGCGCAATTTATAACTATCTTGTAGACAACCTAAAATATGACTTTAATAGAGTGTCGCAAGACGCAGAAAGACTTGGCGCAAAAAAAGCACTTGAAAATCCTCAAACGGCTGTCTGCATGGAATTTACAGATTTATTCGTTGCACTATCTCGTGCTTCTGGTACTCCGGCACGCGAAGTAAACGGCTTTGCATATACCGAAAACCCCGAAATCCAGCCGCTATCACTTGTTGCAGACATCCTTCATGCCTGGCCAGAATACTGGGATGAAAACTTAAAAGTTTGGCGTCCTGCTGACCCAACTTGGGGTAATACAACAGGCGGTGTGGATTTTTTCAATAAATTTGACCTTTCTCATATTACTTTTGCAATTCATGGCAAATCTTCAGAAATTCCCGCAGCGGCAGGCTCATACAAGCTCGCAGAAAGCCCTGAGAGAGACGTTTCAATAACCTTTGGGAAACTACCCGATCAAAGAGAATCCCAAGCACACGTCCAAATAACTCCAAAAAAGACTTGGCTTCCTTTAATTCAAAACAAACTTAACGTAAAAATAGAAAACAAAGGACCGTCTGCAATTTACCAACAAGACGTAAAAATACGCACGTACGGGGTAGAGTTAAAGGCAGTAGAAAACCAACATTTAGACTTTCTTGCTCCATTTGCCTCATACGAATTCGAACTAAGCTTCAAGATGCCTTTTTCCTTTTCCAAAAGAAGTAGTAAAATACAGGTTCTCGTAGGAGACAGCATAACTTCATACGAAATCTCCCAGACCAAAATCCAACTGCTGCAGGTTGTTATAATCCTAGGCAGTTTACTGGCAATTGTTAGTGCAGGATTCGGAATAAAGCATGTCATTGCGAGGAGGCGTAAGCCGACGCGGCAATCTCTATATGATGAACCAACTACTGAAACAGGCAGCCACTCTTGAAAAGTCCCCGGGGGTTTATATCTTCAAAAAACCCGGCGGTACAGTGATTTATGTGGGCAAAAGCATAAGTATTAGAGATAGGGTTATCTCGCACATTCGCGCAAAAGGAACAAAGAGCCAGGATATTTCAAATGCGGCTTCAGATATCTCTTCAATACCCGTACTCTCAGAGCTAGAAGCATTGCTTCTGGAAGCAGAATTGATAAGAAAGTATATGCCCCGGTATAACTCCGCAAGCCGCGACGACAAACACCCTCTCTATATAAAAATTACAACTGGCGAGGAATATCCTAAGGTACTGACATCAAGAAAAGAAAATCTTAAAAAAACAAGATACTTCGGTCCTTTTCCTGCTTCCTCAACGGTAAAATCCGTTCTTAGACAGCTTAGGCGTACATTCCCATACTGCTCGCAAAAACAGATTACAAAAAGGACCTGTCTTTACTCACACCTGGGTCTCTGCAATCCCTGCCCCAACTATACTAACTCGCTCTTGGACTTAGACTTAAAACTTGTACTTAAAGCAAAATACAAATCAAACATCAGAAAAATACTTCTGCTTTTATCAGGCAAAACAAAACGGCTTGAGAAAACTCTTTTGGGAGACATGAAAGCCGCCTCATTGGGTGAAGACTTTGAAAAAGCAGGCGAGATAAGAGACCAGCTTAGAAAGCTATCTTACATCACAAAACCATACGAAAAAGTCGGAGCATACCTAGAAAACCCAAATCTTGTCGCCGACATAAGAGCCGAAGAAACGGCCGTGCTTCGTGATGTTCTCTCATCCCACATGTCTGTTTCCACCTCTATCTCAAGAATCGAATGCTACGACGTAGCCCACACAGGAGGGAAAGCAACAACATGCTCTATGGTTACATTTGTAGACGGGGAGCCGGACAAAAACCTCTACAGAAGGTTTCAAATTAGAAGAGTGCGCGGAATTGATGACTACGCATCCTTAAAAGAAGCGCTATCTCGCCGCCTTAAACATCTTGAAGATTGGGGAAGACCAGATTTAATAGTTATTGACGGAGGAAAAGGGCAAGTGAGCGCAGCAATAGACGTGTTACACTCCCGAAGTGAAAACGTATCTACACTTCGGGAGTGGGCCTTGGATATCCCGGTAATTGGGCTTGCCAAACGTCTTGAGGAAATAGTAATACCTCTGCCTGACGGAAGTTTCCAAAGCATAGTTTTAGGCATAAGAAGCCCCGCAGTCCAACTTCTTCAACGGTTAAGAGACGAAGCCCACCGCTTTGCTCGCTCCTACCACTTCAAACTCCGTATGCGTGAATTCCTACCGAGAAAATAGGAGCATGAACTACTTGTACTACATGTGCTATATGTGCTACTTTTTATATGTATGAAACGCCTGCTCAGATCATTCCTAATCCACGCTTTCGCCATTTGGTTTATAGCCAAAAACTTTGGCGGAATCGACTACCAAAACTCCTTAAATTTCCTAGCCTTAGGTGCAGTAGCATTAACCGTTGCAGACGGCCTCCTCAAGCCCCTTATTAACCTCCTGCTTTTACCTTTCAACCTTGTAACTCTTGGTCTTTTCCGCTGGGTCTCCGGAGTTATAACTCTTTATATCGCAACAACTCTAGTCAAAGGCTTCCAAATCGTCCCATTTGTGTATGCCGGCTTCCAGTCAAATCTATTCATAATCCCCTCAATCTCATTTTCCTTGTTCACAGCCTACATCATCGTAGCCTTCTTAATCTCGCTCGTTACCTCTTTCCTCTTCTCGCTCGCGAAGTGATACAATAGGCCCTAGGATTAACAATCCTTCCCCCAATGAACGCACTGACAATAGCTCAAACACTCCTTGGTGCCTTATTAGTTGTCTTGATCTTGATTCAAAATCGTGGGGCTGGACTTGGCGCAACTTGGGGTGGAAGCGGCGAAAGCTACATAACAAGACGCGGCTTGGAAAAAATCCTCTTTAGGCTAACAATTCTCGTTGCATTTTTATTTATTGCGGTCTCGTTTACATCCTTCCTCGGCTAACGTCTATTTATGCGTACTATCCGTTATTGGGCAAGATTCCTGAACGCCTTTTTATCTCGATTTAAGAGATTAATTTTGGGCAGTATAATCCTTGGCGTCATTATTTTTCTTCTCTTTTGGCGGTTTGGGAATTCACTTAATTTTCTAAAACCAACAGAAACTGTTGGAATTGTAGGAAAATTCTCTTTGGAGGAACTGCCTTTGTCTATTCAACAAGAACTAAGTATCGGCTTGACTACTCTTAGTGAAAAAGGGGTGCCAGAGGCAGGCCTTGCCCAGACTTGGGAAAGCCAAGAAGAAGGGAGGATTTGGGTATTCCGCCTGAAAGACTACAAATGGCAGGATGGAACAAAAATTAAAGCAGAGGATATAAATTACAGATTCCGTGACGCAGAAAAGGAAATCGCGGGCGATGATACTGTCAAATTTACCCTTAAAGACCCATTCGCCCCATTTCCAAATGTAGTTTCTCGCCCAGTTTTCAAAAAAGGCCTTCTCGGAGCTGGGGATTGGAAAGTTGCAAAATTGACCCAAATCACAGCGCAACTTAACAGGTCTCTGACTCTCCAAAATACAAAAACAGGCAAAAAAAAGACATACAGATTTTATGATACGGAAGAGGCCGCAAGAACCGCTTTTAAGTTAGGTCAAGTAACAAGCCTTCAAGATATTGTTGATCCAAAGGATTTATTAAAGTGGAAAAACTCAAAAATTGATGTACAAAGCCATGAAGACAGATACGTTGGAATATTCCTAAACGTTAAAGACCAGATTCTTTCCGGCAAATCTGTAAGACAAGCATTGGCTTATGCTGTAAATAAAGATAAGTTTGAAGAAAGCAGGGCAATAAGCATTATTGCCTCAAATTCTTGGGCCTTTAATCCTCAAGTCAAGGAATACAAGTATTCAGTTGAACACGCAAAAGAGTTATTGTCATCTCTTCCCACCGAGCAAAGATCATTTACAATAAATCTAGCAACAACCCCCGGGCTCCTGATGATTGCAGACAGTATAAAAGAAGACTGGGAGCAAATTGGGGTTAAAACAAATCTGCAAATTTCAAATACCCCCTCTCAGTCTTTTCAAGCCCTATTGGCAATTCAAATTATCCCCTCGGATCCCGATCAATATAACCTTTGGCATTCAACCCAAAGCACAGGTACAAATGTAACCGGGTATACAAACGGAGATTGTTGTAAGGAAAGTCCAAGAATAGACAAACTCCTTGAAAATGGCAGAAGGACCATCGATATTGAGGAAAGAAAAAGCTACTATTTTGATTTCCAAAGGTTTCTTCTTGAAGACTTGCCGGTTATACCCCTAATCCATCCAGTCTCGTACAATATCTCAAGAAAATGAGCGGGAGACGATCTTTTATTTGAACCGCTCCTTTTAGAATACTTATCTCATTTTAGCAAATTGATGGAAATATATTCTGAATGAATTTGATATCATGTAGCTTATGAGGCAAAAAGGGGCGGTTGTCATTATTACTCTAACAATTGTACTTTTAACTATTGCCGTAGGATTTTACTTGATAAACAAGGTCAATTTTAAACCTCAACAAAGAGTGGATAGTACCGCTAGTCAGGAAAATATTTCAATCAAAGACGAACTCTTACTAGAGTTTGATCCTAATAGTCAACCTGATCTGCGCTGCTCCGAAGTAGTTAACACCTCTAAAACACCGCCTGCTTCTCAAGAATTAAGAAATAAATTCTTTCCGCTCTGGGAAGAGTTATTTTTACAAATAAATAATATGTCTAGGGATTACTTTTCAGAACATATAAAGATTATCAATGTATCTACATTTAACTGGAATGAAGGAGAATCTTTAACAGTTGACTATGTATTTACTATTGATTGGGCTTGTTCAAGGCTATCAGATAGCATTTTAATAAAACCCAAAGATACCTCAAATTATTACTCTATAGAAGGGCTGAGGAAGAAAATTTTGGAAAATCCTAGGGGCCTAGGTTTTAAAATAGGTAGAATTATTCCCCATCGATATATTTTAAGTTATAAGGATGCTTTATCTAAAGCAAGGAATCAATGTTATCCCTCACTTAAACCAGATGCAAACTCAGTACTCATATCTGCATCATATAACTACCAATATGGAGAATTATTATTTAAAACAGATCGGAAGAGCGTCGTGTAGG
>CAYIUF010000012.1:15335-18033 GCA_964366515.1 uncultured Gammaproteobacteria bacterium | reverse complement strand
AATCCATGACTGACTCCCTTACAAACGAGGTGGGTCGCAGATAACCAAGAAGAAAACCGCAATCAGAACAACAATGCAAAAGATGGTTAAAGGATCCATTTCTTCCCCTATGAATCTTCGTATGCTTTTTCCAACTTGTTGACCAAGTCGTTCCACTTCTTCATATCCTCGATTTGTCCATCTCTTCTTTGAATGTAGAGAAGGGCGAGAAGGTATTCGATATCTGCCGGAGTCAATTCGTCCATCTATTCCCTCCGAAGAGTTACACAACGGTTTCCCAAAAATTTCCAAAAATAAAAAATGGGAAAAGCGATGGGGGTACCTGCGCCGCTCATTACCCCGTAATCAAATTTTTCATTTAGAAAAAAGATGCGGTTCCTAATAGAACATGACTTTCAAAACTTCGGATGCGTTTCAGGAAAGGTTGAATGATATCCAGGAAAAAGGTATCATATCACCAGGAGGAACGATGCCATACGCAGATATAGAGGATAGAAGACAACACCAAAGAGAATACCGATTACTCAACCCTGAAAAAATTAAAGTCAGTAAAAAGAATTGGAGGCAATCATCTCGATACAAATACGGCGAAATTAAAAAGGGCGCAAAGAAGCGTGAACTTAATTTCCAAATCACATACCAAGAATATGTGTCTGTGTATTGGCAGCAAACTTGCTTCTATTGTCCTGAGACAAATACAAAAGGGATTGACCGTATCGATAGCAGCAAGGGATATACATTAGATAACTGCGTCCCTTGCTGCTTTACCTGTAATCAAATGAAGTCAGACTATGACTTCAACGAGTTTATTAATCACATCAATCGGATAAGTGCTAAGAGCGGCACTTACAAGATTGATTAGATCGTTTTCGCAAAGGGGTTAAAGCCCCCCATGAGACCAGCGGAAGGCTTGCGGCTCGACTTTGCGTTAGGATCTTTCGGTTCACGCTTTACCGATTCCTTTTTCGGAACGAGAATGGTCCGCTTGAAACCATGTCCATCGTCAAGGCCACGGGCCTGAGCAATCTTCGTGAGATCTTGTTGCAGATTGATATGGACCACAACGCCGGGCGGGAGACCGAGATAACTTCCGAGAGTTTCCCAGTTACCTTCGAAAGAGTGTTCCCCTTCCGTTCCGCGAACCCAAACGAAAGATCCGCCCGGGATAGTGTTACCATCTTCGTTGACTTGCCGCGGAATTTCGAGGGTAATCAATTGCACCATCCTTATGGGGGTTCTCTTCTGCTGTCTATAGCTCCATATTTTTTTTTAGCAAGTGGGTTGTGGAAATTTTAGACCCAAGATATGTTGGCATAGCCCTTGCAGGTGTTAGAATTTTACACCCATCCTGGCAGGGTAGTTGTTAAAGTTTTACTCCTATGGCCCGGCGCCTTGGATCTAAAAATTTGACCATAATTTTCTCACCAAATCTTTTACCCCCACGTCTGGCATTTTAAGCCAACGCGGCAAATGTAACTAATTGTCACAACGTGGGTCTAAAAATTAGGAAAGATTTTGCTCCCTATTTCAGTCAGCAGAAAGATGTCGATATATTCTATTTATCTTATCAATGAACTCTTCGAAGGTATAGTCTAGCTTCATTCTGTTACACCATTCACAACAAGGAACACAGTTACTTAATAGATAATCTTTAGAGTTATCTATCCTATCTATTCCATCAGATAAGGTCCCATCATAAAAACATGGCTTCTGATAAAAATATTCAACGTAATCATCTTTTGTTATTTCAAACGATTTACCATCAGCCTTGGCATGACTCTTATAAACTGCCAGCCGTCCCATTACGGATTTAGCATACTCTTTGTGATATTCCTTTTGATAAAGACCTACATTCTTTTTATTTGACATGTTATAATCTTTCTGATAAAGTAATCGAGCATCTCTATTTTCCGCATACTTTCTTCTATCATTAGCTTTTCTATCTTCCGGATTTTTATACGGCATCTTCTCTCCCACACAAATTGTTTTAGGGTATTCCGCCAAATACCTTAATCCTATCATACGTAGGAATTCATACACACACAAGATGTTTATTACATATTCTTCCAAGACAGGTTACTATCTTTAATGGCGGCTGAGTGTATTTTCTCTGTTAGAGTTATGTACTATAGAGGGACCAACGGGCGCGTATACTCAGGGGTTATGAATTGGTCAAATGTATTTTCAAAGTTTATGTATATGTGTATTAGATAGAGTGTGATCTTTATTTGATCGCATGGGTGCGGGTTCGTATAAAGGATGCATACGCGTACGGCCCGCCAGTGGTTGAAAAAGTTTTTGACCTATTTCCCGCCAGAATGGGTGTAAAACTTTGACGTTAAAATTTTAGGTCCGTGTATGCATTCGGATAATCTCGAAAGAGATTATCCACGTCTTCGTTTAACTTATAGACGGCTCGCCTTTAGCTGTGTTAAGAGTAGGGCAAAGGGATATCGTCTTGAAGTTTCTGGACGTATGTGTGAGTAGGATGTCAGGGATTCGAACCCTGGACCACTCGATTAAAAGTCGAGAGCTCTAAACCAACTGAGCTAACATCCCATTATATCCCGAGACAGAATCGAACTGTCATCTTCAAGGAGTTACCCTGACACATTAGCCAATTATGCTTCCGGGATGTTGCCGGAGATATACGCACTGTCCTCCGACTTAAACTGCTTTACTTCCTGTGCGTGGGAAG
>CAYIUF010000012.1:0-15235 GCA_964366515.1 uncultured Gammaproteobacteria bacterium | reverse complement strand
TAAGAGAAGCCAGGGCGAAGCTTTGTTATATCCCCTGCTCGTTAATCTTCCCAAGGGATTAACTCTTTGAGCGCCGAACCGTTGTTACCCCGAAGAGTGATGCCACAGGTTTGCTAACATCACGCTCCATTAACGGAGCTAGCTTACAAACCATAGGCCGATTCTATTGCCGGTATTGGCGGGTCGCTTGCGACCTCGGGCGCTCTAATGAGAAACTAGAAGATGAAGTGAAAGTCAGTGCGTTTTTCAACGATGCATTAGGCACCTACCTTTATCATTTTTATGGTGTTTAGCCTCGCTTCTTACATTTTGTCGTTGCTGCTCTCTACGCCTTATTATAGCTCAGTATTTTTTTTTAGCAAGTCAATTATGAATATTTTACTCCCATACGTTGGCATGGTTCTTGCAGCGAAGGTGCTGTGAAGATTTGCTCCCCATTAGAAGAGACGGTATAATACTTTGCGGAGGGAGTATGCCATACAAAGATCCAGAACAAAAGCGAGCGCACAGTGCTGCTTATTATCAGACTCACAAAGAAGAGTTAAAAGAATACGATAAAGTCAGAAACAAAAAATGGAGAGAAGCTAACAAAGAAAAGAAATTAGCATCAAACAAGTCTTGGTTTGAAGCACACCCAAACTACCAAGCTACACATATGAGAGACAGGAGACAGACACCAGAATATAAAGCATATACACAAACGGAAGAGTATAAAGAATTAGCAAAAAAGCATACGCGAACTTATTTGCTTAAGTTAGCAAATGAATTAAGTACAACTACACGCGGGCTTAAAGCAAAACTTAAAGCCTGGTCTCTTCTTATAAGAGAGAAGGATAACTACAGATGTACGATTTGTAAGTGCACAGATAATTTACACGCACATCACATTTTACCTAAACAATACTTCCGTGATCTGTTCTGGAACAAAGATAATGGCGAAACCTTATGTAAGGACTGTCACGTAGGTCGGCATATGTTATTAAACGATTTGAAAAAGATATATGAAAAAACTTTACTCCCATACGGACGTTCGAGTTAGGAGACTAAATCGCCTCCTAACTCACCTTCGGTCATCGTACTAAGGATTTGATTGCTAACTCTGGTATCGCTTTTTGTCTTCGGTTGGCTACTCGCGGCGCTTAGGCTTTGGATGTGTGCACACATCCTGGCCGACCGTTTTTGCTTACCCCTCGGATTTCTCGGAGGGTTGTTTGGCGATTAGATTTAGTGAAAGCTCCCAAACCTTTGTTTTGAATTGCGGAAGGTACCCGACAACCTCGGGTCAGGATTGTTGTGCCGGTCTTGCTCCGGCCCGCTTGTGTGTATGTTAACTGTTATGCTATGCCTGTTAGCCAATTATTAGCCCGCACTATTTTCGTTCTATCGGGGTAGAACCACTGTTGCCCCAGACCTACCGTCGACTCTTACAGGCAGACTGTTTACGGTAGTATGTCTGGCGGTCTAAGCGTCTGTCGTTTGTGCCTCGACAGATAGGCGGTTAGCCCGGTGGAGCACTTGACATACTAATTAAATCCTGCCCTTTCGTCGTGGGGCTTTTGTCGTCTGTGCGTGCGTACCTATGTAGCGTTCGAAGGTGCCTACATTCACCCGACCAATGCTTCGTCCCGGGACGAAGGCGAAGATAGCGTCTACTGCTTTGTTTCTGTTTCCGGGTTAAATCCCGAGGGTATCTACCCTTCGTTTCCGTTTCCCATACCGCTCTTTCCTCGCACCTATCTATAGCTCAGTATTTTTTTTTAGCAAGTTAAGACTTTCCACCCATACGCGTGTCAATATTTTAGACCCATATCCCTTGACATGATCAGGGTGATTACCCCTAGGAAAAGTAAAGATTTTACCCCTATGCGTGCGTCTGTCAAAACTTGCTCCCCATCTGGAGGTAAAATTCTTGCCTATATTTTCCCTACACGTCTGCGCGAATAAGCCACCATGGCAAATAGAGGGTAAAATTTCTACCAAAGAAAAGATTTTACCCCTGTGCTGGGTGTATTAAAATTTTAGGCCCATGCGCGCACCCACTTAGGGGAAAAGTTTCATTTCCCCAGGGGTTCTCACCCGAAGCTTTTCCCTACCAACGGTCGGGAGAGTCGAAACCCTGCGCAGCATCCGCCGCCGCTGCCCAGTTTCGCCGAGCATCCTCCACGAAGCTTGCCAGGTGATTCCCGGGATCTTCGGACGCATGCGTGCGGTAGCACATGCACCCGTAGCGGACGGTGATCTCCCACCTGAGATCCTCGTTGGCGAAGGGCTTGTGTCTGGCGTACGTTGGCACGTACATCCGCGTCCGCAGACGCAACCCACCCTCCAGATCGTAGTCGCGGATCTCCGCACGGATCTCGATCTTCTTTCCTGATACCTTGTTCATGGAAACCTCGACCCCGAATGGGGAGCAAATGTTGACGAACGCTTGTGTGTGTCTACTCGTACCAGCAATCGTGCTCGATGTTCGTCGCAAACTCCCGGCAACACCACGTGCGACCGGTACCCGTCTCGGGATCCTCGCCGATGCAGAACACCTCGTCACCCGGGTTCGGGGTCGCACGCACGTCACACCCGCCGTACATGGAGATCAGACCCAGGGCGAAACACAGCGCGAGGAACGCGGTCACGCTGCACGACAAACCATCCCAGAACTTGGACATCACTCCCTCCGAACGCTTGTGTGTATGTGGTTCCCTTGTGAAGCTGAAAGGATACAGGGTTTATTCCCAGGAGAGCCTAACTACGAAGATAGACCCTGTATCCTTTGAGACCCACATGGGGAGCAAACTTTGACAGTTTGCCCGTGGGGCGGACGCGGGTGGATGTCCCCGCGTCCTTTCCGGACTACTTCCCGGAAGCCGCCGCTGCCTCGGCCGCGGCCTTGACCTTCGCGGCCTTGTCGGCCTTGACCTTCTCCGCCGCTTCGATCTTCGTGATCTCCGCGCGGTAGTGCTCGACCGCTTCGGTCAGCTTGTCCTCGTCGTTGTCCACGAAGGTCTCGCGCAGGTAGGCGCAGAACCCTTCGAAGTGCTCGACCGGGATCCTCAGCTCCCGCGTGTGCGGCGCGAGCGAGACCTTGAAGCAGATCGCCGCGACGGTGGGCACGGTGCCCTCGGGCGCATCCTTCGGAAGATCGGCGTACTCCTGCCGGAGGGTCCGCTCGACGATCTCCGCGACCGTCAGGGTTTCCGGGGCCGCCACGTCGGGATCCCAGTTCTCCAGGATGTCGAGGACACCCGGGATCGAGTCGCCGCTCAGGACGAGCTTCGCGGAACCCCTGCCGCCGTCACCGATGCTCTGGGTGATGACGATGCTCCGCGCGGCATCTTCGGACTCCAGCTTGTAGGAACCGTCGGGGTTCCGGGGATCGAGCTTCGGGTCGTAATCGACCGCGGTGCTTCCGGTGACGAGCGCGAGCCAGGAGACGGCCGAACCGCCGAGGTTGAACTTCTTCGCCATGGTGTTTTCTCTCTTTTGTTGTTTGGCCGTTAGGCCGGTTGGTTGCATTCCCCTCGCCGTTCTATAGCTCCTTATTTTTTTTTAGCAAGTCGCCACGGCCGGCGCGGGGGGTTCTGACGGGGTAGGGACGGCTAGGGGCCCGTCCGGGGTCTCTCTCTCGTTTCGGGTTGCTCTCTCTCTACGCCTATCTATAGCTCAGTAGATTTTTTTAGCAAGTCACTTGGTAAAACTTTACCCCCATAGCTTGGCACGGTTCCTGCATCCCCTGCAATTACCGTGCCAGTCAAGATTTTAGACCCATCCGTGCCGTGCGTGTGTGAACATTTTACCCCCAGGGCCACGCGTCAAAACTTTCTCCCCATCCGTTGGCACGATTTTTGCAGGTGATTACCCCTGGGAAAAGTAAAGATTTTAGACCCATAGACTTGTCAGAATTTGCTCCCCATAACCGGGCGCCCTACCTCAGTGAAGAGATAGGGCGGAGCCTTCACCGATAAGAGATCGTCGACTCTCCGTTGACGAATCCGGACGGCCACCGGATCCGGGCCCCGATCTTCTCCAGGATCCTGGCGAACTCCCAGGGAACGGGATGGCCGTTCGGAGCGCCGATCAGCTCGATGAAGTCTTTTGCCTGCCTCAGACCAGGAGACTCCGTCTCGCCCTTCACGTTGACGGACTGGTAGAACACCCGGTACGCCTTGATCATGTCGATCTTGTGGCTGAAACTGTCGTTGTTGTCGCCGAGGTAGATCGGCTCGACGTTGCCCGACGTTTTCGGCGTCGCTTCGGGCACCTTCGCTGCCACCAGACCGGCCGCGCACCGGTAGACCGCTTCCCGAGCGGAATAGGACACTCCGCTCATGATGTTCCGGTCCATGACCAGATTCAACAAGTCGCGGAGATCCGTCTCCGCGATGATCGCCACCTTGCCGCTCATTCGAACCTCGCTTGTGTGTGTCCGTCCTTACGCCTATCTATAGCTCAGTAGATTTTTTTAGCAAGTTAGATGTCTTTCTTTTACCCCCCATACACGCATGGCACGAATCTTGCTATTGCAATAACCATGCCAGCCAAAATTTTAGTCCCATACCCCTAGGGAAAGTAAAGATTTTACCCCCATACGCACGTGTCAAAACTTTCTCCCCATAATCTCCCCATAATCTCCCCATAATCTCCGGCCCACAAATAGCTAAAGCCACCCGGAAAGGATGGCTAAAGCCTTCGTTGGTAGAACCCTTACCCGGGCCGTACCAACATCTTTCCGGGATCGTCCGGATTGTCCGAGATGTCCACATGCAAGTCGAACCTGGGCACGTACACGGTCAACGCTGCGTCGGCCCAGTGCTTCATGGCATCATCGAAGTGCTTCATGAGATCCTCCGCCAACTGGTAGCGGTCCTCCTCGGACAGCTTCGCCTTGACGCGTCTGTCCATGCTCATGCTGAACCTCGGGTGGTTCGGGTCGATCAGGATGGGATACCGACGTTCCCCCTCCCGTTCCACCCAGATCCGGCTCGGCCGGGGGTAGTTTTCGACAACCTTTTCCATGCTCACCTCGTGACTTTGGGTTTTCTCTTCGGCTTCAGGTTCAACTGACGAACCAAGGCATCGTACACACCCACCCACGTACTCTTATCCTCCAATTGTTCCCTGGTCAAGTTTGCCAATGCCTTGGTTGTCATCCCGTGTTCCTACTTGTTCGCCGTGTAGACGCCGTCAGCGAAGGTCCAGCCGTGGTAGTGTCGCGCCATGCACAGCATCTGCGTGAACGTGGATTCGGTCCACGGCATGAACCGGAACACTTCCCACATCTGCGCCCGCGTCGCCTTCCGTCCGGGGTTCCGATTCCGAAGGAACGTCAGGAACCCCAGGAATCCGGCCGTGCACGTACCCCCGTCGACCTTGACCAGACCGCCGCCGTACCAGTTGCGGCGACTTCCGGGCGTCAACTGGTCGCTGATTTTCCAGTCAGCGAACACACTCGTGCACGTCAGGACCTTCACACCATCGATCTTCGGGGTCTTGACCGGCGTTTCCGCCACCTTGACCGGCTCCACGACGGGCACGGACACGGGTTCGGGCACCTTCGGAGGGTTGATCGTCGCCATGACCGACGACAGATCGCTCAGCTCACACTCGATGGACGCATTCGCCAGGATGACACGGATCATTTTTGACACTCTCAGCCCAGGTTGACTCACACGCACACAGGATAGTTGCCATAAATCCCGGTTGGTTGGGTTGCCGAGGTATCAAAGGAACCTCGGCAACCCTCGAATCACGCTCGCTTACTCGCGATTCACTCCCCCAGCGCCATTCGGTTCCAGTCCTGATCCTCGCACAGACGCGCGAGATCGCTGATTTGGCACGGAATCCAGTGGGATCGCTTGTACCCGAGGCTACTGAGGGAGACTACCAGCTCCGAATAGCACACTTTGTCGGCCGCAATCCACCTACGCCCTTGCTCGTCCACGTGGGGGAAGTCGTAATCCTCCCGTGCGAGCTTTTTCGCCTTACCTCCGCAGGGTCGCGCGGACGACCACTTGAAATATGCCTCCGGAGCCTCGCCCTTTCCATAGGGCCCGTTGTCGATTCCGGCGATTCCGCGCCTCAGGATGGGACCCAAATCCAGGAAGATTGCGAAACCTTCCTCCATCGGGTCGCCATTCTCGTCGTTTTCGGAGGCGAAAACGATGGTCGGAAGTGCCGCGCCCCGCTCGATACCCTCCAAAATGGCCCTGAGGGTTGCTTCGTTGCCCGTGGAAAGCTCCAGTTTCGAGGGAAGCTTGCCATCCGAGGCAATCGTATCGGTTTTGATGCTCAGGAAATCGACCCTGATCCCCCGGACAACCCTGTCCTGAGCGTCCCGGCCGTCAATTCGCCGGAACAGATCGAAGGCGGTCGTTCCCCTACCTGCCCGGGTATGCCCGGTTTCCTCCCTCCCGTCGGCCACAATGGGCAGATTCGGGAACCTTGCGGTCCATTCTGGGACCACTTCTGCGGTATAGGGGTCTCGGCACCACCCGAAACACCCCTCGATAGCCCTACTGGCCAGGTTCGAGCGGTTCACCCGCCACGTTTTTCGCTCCATCTTTTGACCTCGATTCGAGGGTTTCTACCCTCGCCTATCTATAGCTCAGTAGATTTTTTTAGCAAGTTAGGGGGTTGGCACGGTCTTTGCTAGGGGACTAGGGCATCGGGAGCTATGCAAGTATCGTGCCAAACAAATGTTAAGCAAGTGATTAAAATTTTTCAGCAGAGTACGGCACGGTGTTCATTATGCAAACAACGTGCCAACTATGTTGCATGCAATTACTATGCCAAGCCTTATATGCTTACATAGCCCGGTTGGCAAAGTGCGGCGCGTGGCACAGATCTCGCTCCGTTGGAGTATTATTTCCGTTGGAGTATTATTTCCGTTGGAGTATTATTTCCGTTGGAGTATTATTTAAGCATTTTCATTCTTGTTTACTAGGTCTATTTTTTATTGTCTATTTTTTATTTCTTTATCCACTGGAGTATTTTTAGAATTTACGTTAGAACTTCCGTTGGAGTGTTCTTATCTATCCTTCAGAACATCTAGAGATCTTTACACAGTATAATAGGCATGAGGATAATATATATACAACCCATTAGCTTCTAGTTCCTTTCTATACTCCCAAACTTCTTGAGCTTCTGGAGACAGATCTTCTTTACCTATATCTGGTGGATACATTGTATTTGAAAGATGTTCCATTTCTGATCGATATAACTTATAGTAAGGGTGTTCTTTTAAATATGGGTTTGGGTTCATTTTATATTCTGCCAAGGATAAGCCGGGTTTTGTATATATTTAATCTGTTTCTGTCCAGGCGTAGGGATTACCGACCTTATAATTTGATTGAATATAGGGCGTATGCAAATGATTTTCTTGCAACTCTCTTTTATAGTCCCAGACTTCTTGAGCTTCTGCGGACAGTTCTTCTTTCTTAATATAAGTTTCCGACCTTCTTTGTTTTAGAACAGCCATTTCTTCTTGGTAGATCAGATAATAGGGATGTTTGCTTAAGTATGGATTCATTATTTCCTTGTTAGATGATACAGATTGATGATATTGTTATGGAGGAGATCATACCTATCATTTAACTCTTTCACCTTAAGGGCGAGGTTGAGAATATCTTTCTTTTCTTTATTGGTTAAATGGGAGATCTTTGTTAACTCTTGGATTTGTTCTTGGAGGCTTTTTTGTTCTTGGATTTCTTCTTCTTGAATTTCTTCTTCTTGAATTTCTTCTTCTTGAATTTCTTCTGTGGGGAGATCCAGATCCAGGGACGGATGCAAAACTGTTGGTTCTTCATCTGCCTTTAAAGTTTCTTCTTTTCTTTTTCTTTCTTCTTGTTCTCTTCGGGCCTTTTCATAAATTTGTTTTATTTTATCTTGGGGTGTTGGTGTCATTTCTTTTTGTTCCTTTTCTTTGATTTGAGCTTGAGCCTTTTTTTCCATTTCTTGTTGGATCATCTTTTTTGCTTCGAGGTGCATTTTTCTTGCTTCTTGAACATCTCTTCTTTTTTGTTTTTTCATTTTTTCCTTGAATATCCTATTCCAATCGATATTTGGGCCGGATTCTTTTATGATAATCATATACCTTTTGATTATTAAATATCCACATTTATATGTTTATATAAAATCGCTGATGATTCTGATTGTTTAATTTTATTATGATAATCATAAATGTATTTTAATTATTTGTTAAATGATTATGGGCGAGTTTATACATAATTTATACCTGATTCTTGGCAGAAATTATATATAATTTTGCATGGCATTTTAAACGCGTTTGGGGGCGTTTTGTTTGTGGGATGGGTTGGAGGTGGGGAAGGATTTATCAACGATTCTGGGGTGGAAAATTGGGGAAAGGAGAGCTATGTTTTAGGAGATCTGCCCCGAAGTTTTTTTCAATTGCGAACCTTGTCTTCCGATAAAATTGGAGACGGCATAAGATTGCAATTTTTGTCCTCGTAGAGTAGGGGTAGAATGAAGTACCATCAAACCGATTTCTCTAAGAGATGCTTCTGGGGTAGGAGCTCTAGCATCATGAAGAATCATCAAACCCATTTCCCTGAGATCGGCATAAAAAGAAGTATTGGAGCTATGAGCCACCATCAATCCGACTTCATATAATTGTCCTTGTTGCACGGATTGATGAGCTACCATCAAACCGGTTTCTTGAAGATCGTGAAGTTGCGGATTTTCGAAGACTACAAACTCACCAATTTCTCTTAATTGATTACTCATTAGGCCACACTATAAATAGCTGTGCTAGCATTAATTGAAGTAGGTGTCCAAGCTGCGGCGGCCGAATCTACTGCTGTCCAAACACCCATAAAAGTATTGGTGGTTGTTAAAGTCACATTGGTTGAACTTACTGTAGCGGGAACATTATCCACTAAAGCTAGGGTAGTATTGGTTTGGGTAGCGGAAGCTGAAGCATAAGCGAAAGTAGCTAAACCATAAACTTTAGTTGGGGACCAACCCGAAGATCTAGTATTACAAGATTCAAATCCGTAAGTAATAGTATCTGGAGAAGTGACGGTTTGGGTAAAAGTTGTAGCGGAAGCATCATTCACTGCTGTTAAATCAGTTCCAGATGAAGGGGTCCAAGAGTTATCTCCATCGGTAGCTGCATCGGGATCCAAGAAAGTTACCCAAACATCTTGAGAAGACCGATCTGTTAAATCTGCCAAGGCATTAAAGACTGCAATATCTCCAAAGATTGAAGTTACTCCAGTAGTAGCTCCTGAATTAAATTCTACATTATTCATGGTGGTAGCAGATCCGGCTCCGGAATTATCTCTAACTACTTGTCTTTTTCCATTGATGACTAAGCCTGCTTCCGGTTGAGCTGCTCCTAAATCAAAATCAATAGCCATCACATATAGCGCATTTTCTGATGGAAAGGTTTCTGCCGTACCAACCAATGCTCCATTAACATGAATGGATGGGGTAAAATATTGAGTAGCCAAATCCGCCGTTAAATGTCTTAATTCTACAATAGATGAACTGCCTGATTGGATTTTTACAATAGGCATGGCTGTACCCGAAAAAGTTCCAGGTTTAAATCTAAAAACTAACCAACCTGCAGTGACCGCTCCATTTTGAAATAATGGAGTTTTTAAAGTTTGATTGGCTGTAATAGTTAAATGAAATTCTTCACTGGGAGATAAAGAACCTGGTGAAGGAACGAATAGAGTAGTGGTATTATTGGTAGAAATGTTACCGGTCGAAGATAAAACAAAGCCTGAATTATTATAAGCTGTAGAAGGTAAACCAACTGACCAGGACCACCAAAAATGAGCTGCCATCATTCCTCCTTATGAAGAGACATCATAATCATTAAAGATGCTATTAACTCCAGCCACGTCCCAAGCTGCTCCGGTACTATCCAGTGGAGCAAAAATATTCATAAATCTTCCTACGGCATTTAAAGTGTCATTGGAGGTATCAACTACACCATTACCATCACTCATAGTTAGGGTAGTATCAGTAATAACCGCAGCAGAACCATAGGATACCGCAGCCACACCATAAATGATGGTAGGTAACCAACCTGTAGTTCTATCGGTAGTAGATTCAAAGGCAATAGATAAGGTATCTGGATCGGTTAACGTTTGAGTATAGGTTGAAGAAGAGGAATCACTAACTACAGATAAATCGGTTCCCGAAGTAGGTGTCCAAGAGTTATCTCCATCGGTTACTACATTAGCATCTAAATAAGTTACCCAAAGATCTTGAGTAACAGCATCATCAGTAAAATCATTAAGATCATCAAATAGAGCAAAATCTCCGAAGTAGGCAGCACCACCACCATGTCCAGAACTAAATTTCACTCGATTAATAGTGGTTGGCACACCAGATCCAGCTGTTAAATTAATTTCTCTAATACCTGAAATTACCAAACCAGCTTTAGGCGGCGTAGTTGATAAATCAAAATCTATAGCTATTACTTCAACCGCATCTCCATAAAAACCTGCTGTAGTACCCACTAAAGTTCCATTTACATGCAGAGATAGAGTGCTAGTAACTGTGGCGGCTGTGCCAAATAATCTTACTACGGCAGTAGCACCATTTTGTAAAACTACAATACTTTGACTGGTATTATAGCCTGTATTATCATTATTCCATCTAACAATAAACCATCCTTCTGTTAATGGGCCTGCTGGAAAAACTGGTGTATCCATGGAAGCTGTTCCACTAATTTCTAAATTAAATTCTTCTCCTGGAGCTTGTGCTGTGGGAGGAGGAGAATTTAAATCAGTGGCATTATTAGGGATAACGTTAGTGGTTGAATTAACAGACCACTGACTATTAGCGTAAGCTGCATTTGGTAATCCAATGGACCATGTCCACCAAAAATGGGCTGCCATTATTTATCTCCTTCTAAAATCCAAGTTGGTGGCACTTTTAATGTTCCGTCTTTAATTTCTACACGCACTCTAAAATCTTCTGGATAATAGATGGCTGTACTATCATTAGTATAAAATTCGCCATAAGATTTCCAATATTCTTCTGAGGCTAAAGCTAATTCAAATCTTTCCCATTCTTTTGGGGCGGCTTCATCTACTACTATTAAAATAACTTCCGGATTTTGTTTCATCACAATTGCAGCAGTATTGGTGGTTGGCATCAATTCTCCTGCTGGTACTTTGGCAACAGTAATTCTTTTCCAATCCTTAAAAGTGCTTTCATTAACCAACTCTACAGGTTGTCCTTCTTGAAACCAATGACATTTGCATCCGGGCAAAGGATTCCAATTCAATTGACTAGAAATACCTGGTGAGGTATTAACTATACCATCTTGAACAAATCTATATACTGGTGCTAAATAAGAGGCACTAACTAAGTTCTTGGTGTTGGCTCTTCCCATTGTTTTTCTCCTTCGGCAATCTGGATAAGTAAAGGTCTAACATTTTCTGCTCAACCCTATCAGCCTCTTGATCATACCCATTTTTTCTTAAATCTTCAATTAAATCGTGAAGAATTACAATGTCTTTCAAGTTAAGCCTTCTTATTATTTAATATTGGGATTGAAAAACAAATCAGCTTCGGGATCTAAATCTTCTTCCGATAAAGTTGCAGGATCCACATCAACGAAACCCTCTTCTGTTTGCAAAGGGGTATCTTCGTAAGTCATAACTTGACGAGCGGCTATTTGAGCTTCCTCTAGAGTTTTGAATTCACCACTTTCTAATTTAAGAACAATATCTAATAATTGTTTATGAAAATCCTCTTCTTTAGGTTCTTGTGAATCACTAAATCTCAAGTCACCTTCACCAAACTCTTCATCAGAAAAATCACCTAATTCGTCAGCATCAGTTTCATCAAACATATCATCAGGCGGCATACCTTGAGCTAATTTATTTAACATACCATCAAAGAAAGAGGCGTGTTTGTGTAGCTTATTTTCATCTAAGAGATTGGCTAGTTTTTCTAAATCTTTCATTAAAGAAGCTTCTGGGGTTAATGGAAGTTCAGAGATTTCAGGTTCAAATTTGGATCCACCACCGCTCAATTTATCAAGTTGTTCTAGAATTTTATTTTTTTGATTTTCTAACTCTCTTAATAAGCCGGCAATATCTGGAGCGGTATTTAAAAAGGCTCCGCCTATTTCTTTATCAGCATCAGACAATCCTTCCAGAGGATCTTCTTCAAAATAAGTTTCGCCTTCTTCGCCATCGTCTGTAGTAATTCCTTCTTCTTTCAACCAAGCTTCTTCACCCATTAAATCTTCGATGGAAGGTTCTTCTTTAGCTTGAGACCATTTGGTAATAAATAAATCTAATCGATCAGCTTTACGAACTTGACCCATTTGATCATAAATGTTAGCTAGTTTAGCAAGTTGTGATAAAAACATTTTAAATCCTCATTTGCCAATTAATGGCCTGTTTCTTAATAATTAAACATTACCATTTTTTGGTAATGTTACTGTTGGTCTTCTGCTGGTAGTGAAGTTAATAGCATTATAAGCACCAACATCTACAATTTTTAAATTACCATCGCGATCTAACATCATATTTCTAAAATGAAGATCCATCCATTTAATACCAAATTGTTCAGCCATTTCTTTTAGGCTACGATAAAATGCAGAAGTTTCTGGAAGATCATCCCAAAATTCTGTTGAATTTCCATGAAACATGGGTAGCCCTTCTGGTCTAATAAATTTAGCAATTACTGTATACAAGCTATCATGCAGATCGCCACCACGTTCCGTATTTTCAAATAAAATTTCCTTTCCTTTTCGACTTATTGTATTTAGATTGTATTGTTTAACTAAATAATTAATTATTGCTTTAATAATTCTTTCTGTAGAAGCATAAGTTAATTTTCCTAAACTCATAATAACATCAAACAAGGCAATGGGTTCTAATTCTGGTATTTTTAATTTATGTCTAGATTTAAAACGATTAAGATAATCAGTTACGGCTTGTGCTATTTTATAAAGATATTCTTCGTCTTTCAGTAGTCTATTAATGTGTTGTTCATATTTTTTATGTTGGATTAAATCAGGCATTTCTTTATCTAATGGAAATAATTGTTCCATTACAATAATTTCATATTCCACGATATAGTCTCGATAAGGTAATTGACCTTTATTGATTTTATAAATTTGGGGTATATGTCTTTTCATTTCAGGCGACAGTGTAACAGCCGCTTGTAAGATTTTTTTCCAAATATCTCCTTCTCTGCTTATTGGGGGCACATAACCATTCTCATCTGCTTCATCTTCAAAAATAATTTTGGCCGCTACATTTTTTCCTTGATAAACGCCAGTGATAACTTTGCCATACATCCCTGAGCCTAATACTGATGAAGTATATTCATCTCCAGTATATAAGATTTGAATACCTTCTTGTTCAGCTATTTGTTTTAATACGTCAGCATCATCAGAATTAATATCATCTTTCATACTCGTTAATTGTGGAACGCCTCCATCAAAATTTTGTTTAGTGTATTCTTCTTCCGAAATAGGTTCTGATCCAAATTCTTGGACAGCTTCTTCATGCCAATCTTCTTCGTATTGTTCTGGTTCAGATAAATCTTTAATAGCTTGAGCTTCTTTAAGAAACCCTTGTTGTATTAGCCATGATGATAGTTTGGGTAATGATTTAAATAACAACATCATCTCCTATATCAAAAGCTCCAACATCTATTAGTTTTAAATTATCATCCTTACCCATCATTACATTACCGGCATGCTGATCATCAAATTCAATGCCATATTTATCTAATTCTTGTAGCATTTCAAAATATTGTTTAGTTTCAGGCATTCTTAACCAAGTGTCATCATTATTTAATCCTCGTTGGCTCATGGGTATTGCCTTAGGAGTTACAAAAAAATCAGTAGCTCGAAAAAATATATTGCTAAGTTGATGTTGATCATCATAATCTAATTGATATTTATTTTTTAATTCTCTACCTAATTGATAAGAATTATGAGCTCTTGAATCTGAATCAAAAGTTAAAGCCCCAAAAATAATTTCAAACACTTCGCTAGCAGTTAAATTCTTCATTTTTTGAGATAAGGAAGAATTTAAAATATCCTTAACAATTTTTTTAGATAAGTTATAAACGTAATCTGTATCTTTTAGCAACAGATTAAAACTTGCTTTATTCTGTTCTCCAAATCTATTAATTATTTCAAAAAGATTTCTATTTAAAGGTCTTAATTCTTCCATAACAATTAAGGAATAGGGTTGCCCCTCTGATATATCAGTTTTAAGTAAATAAATTTCGGGTAAATGTTTCTTAAGTTCTGGAGGTAAAGAATCTGCAGCGTTTAAAATTTTTTGCCAAACTTTTACCTCTCGTAGGCCCTCTTCTTTGGTAATTATTTTGGCTGCTGCTGGTTTTCCATTGTAAGTACCCCTATAAACTCTACCATAATATCCGGCGCCAAGTTCTTTATCTTTTGCTACATAAGTTTTAAAGTTATTTTCTATTAAAATATCATTTCTGAAGGTTGATATATCTTCTTTAAAATTTTGATCGGCGTATTCTTCTTCCGAAATAGGTTCTGATCCAAATTCTTGAACAGCCTCTTCATGCCATGGTTCTTCATACTCTGTTAACTCTTGAACTTGTTGAGCCTCTTGTTGTTGAGCATTTTTAATTAACCAATTAGATAATTTATTTAAGATATGTTTCATCTGAAGCTACCATGGTCTGTATACCTACCGACATCAATGATTTTTAAATTGCCATCATTGCCCATCATAATATTGTTGTAGTGTAGATCTCCATAACTAATATTAAAGCTTTGATATAAAACTTTTAACATTTTCATTAAGTTTTGTGTTTCTGGGATATTTTCCCAATAAGGTGTATAATCACTATGTTCTGGTCTAGATGTTTCTAAACCACGTGGTAATGGTTTTGCACTGCCAAATGCATTAACAATGCTTCCAAAGATGCTAATTTTAATCTTTCTAGCAGTTAATTTATCTAATTGATATTTTGTAGCTAATTTGGAACTTAATTCTGAAGCTATGTAATTTTCACTATTATAAACTAATGTTCCTAACTCATAAAGCATTTTAAATATATCTGATGCTGTAATGGCTTGTAATGCAGTATTATGTTGAAATTCATAATTAATTCTTAATCCCTTTAAAATCAACTGAGCAATTTGATAAAGATAGTTTTCATCTTTCAATAATCTATTGATATTTTGTTGAGCTGTTTTCCCAGTTAATTCTATAGTTTGCATTAAATGTTTAGATAATGGTTTTAATTCTTC
>CAYIUF010000011.1:16546-18303 GCA_964366515.1 uncultured Gammaproteobacteria bacterium | reverse complement strand
TTGTTGCAGAAGGAGAGGAGCGGATCAAGATTGCCGCTTGGCGAGCACGCGGTTTAGAAAAGAGGTAGTGTGGGCCCTGGTTTTTTGTGTAAAACACAAATGAATCGGGGCCTTTTTTATGCCCATTTCCCGAGGTGTAGGTATAGTTCCACCTCCGAGGTGTCACAGGTACGACACGTCGGGATTTTTGCGTATGTTTGGTATGAAGCGTACAATACAGCTAATCAAATTTGGTCTTTGAAAAAAGGAGAGTTTAGTGCTTAAGAAATACCCCTCCCTAATGCTGTATCCGTCAGCCATGATGCTTTTGCTTGGGGTTTTTTTCCATCATGTTTTCTTCGTTTGGGATCCAACCGAAAAGCTATCAAACCGACTGCTACGGCTTATCTTGACAGGCATGTTTTTCGTATTTTCCTGGCTGTTCTTTGTTGCCAGCCTCAAGTTCCCTGAGAAGCCCTGGCCAAAGGCTCTTGTTCAGATGGTCTATCACGTCGCGTTCATGTTCATCTTTGGGACCTGGGCTCTACACACATGGTTGGGGGAGGGAGAGATCCAAGTTGTTGTCATCCTGCTCCTTACTCTGCTGGCATTGATGGCAATGGCCGTTCACGTATGGTTCTTGTACAGGCAGGACCGACAGGGGGGAAGAGTGCTTTCGGTAGCAACCCTTGCTGAATGGTCAATGTTGACAGGAAGGATGGGGTAAACCCCGGCCCTGGTTTTTTGTGTAACAACACGAAAGTCAGGGCCCTTTTTCGCGCCCATTTGTTGCGCGGAATGAATTCCGCTATTACAATACACTTAAAGCAAGGATCTTTAACAAAGGAGAATTGGAATGCTTTTGGCTTTTGAGCAGTCTTTGGCGACTCGGCGCACACAGGATTTAGTTGGTCGTTTGTGCGCGGCATTGTGGGTAATTATCCTGCTTGCTAATTTCTGGTGGCCGTCTTTCTGGTACTTCCCAATTCAGATTGGTTGGCTCTTTGGCACACTTTCAATGCTCGCATGGGGATCGGAAGTAGCAAAAGCTGGAGGTGGGTTGGCCACTGGTCGGCGGATCTACCACCTTCTTGCTGTTCCCGGCTCGGTTGCTGTTGGGCTCTTGATGGGTGCACTCGTTCTGGTCTGGCCTGCGGTTTGGGGATTAAGCTGGAGAATCTGAAAGGAGAAAAAAGATGAAGCTGACCGTGCAAGCTGAAAGGATTGCTGTCGAGAACCAAAGAGGGGAATGGGAGTTTATTCCAGTCCCTCAAGAAGGAATCGTTGTCCGGCCACTGCCAGACAGGATACACTCAAACCCCTGGCTTACAGTGGAATTGGCTTGGAATCCGCGAACTAGGCAGTTCGTTGTGCCGTGCGCACTTCGCGGGCATAACGACTAATGCTCATACCCCGATGTTTTGTGGAAACACAACAAATGTCGGGGTTTTTTGTGGTTTTGGGTCGGGGGCGTTACAATACTGGAAAAGGTTAGGAGGACTTTGACATGAATACAATTACTTCTGGAGTGCCGTTGTGGGTTTTGAGGTTTTTGGCGACCAACAGCTTTAACAAACGTGCAGTTCTGATGGGAACTGGTTTGCTGTTTGTGGTTGTTGGCTTCTTAGCAAAAGAAGTGTGGGCGGAGCTCGTCGGCTTGTTGGTCATGACACCCGCGCTTCTTTGGACATGGAAAACGCGAGAGCTAGAGTCGGCCTTTGACAGACGCGTCTACCAAAAAAGCAAAAATCACACTTTGGGAGTTTAAGAGATGGTTC
>CAYIUF010000011.1:11363-16446 GCA_964366515.1 uncultured Gammaproteobacteria bacterium | reverse complement strand
TCGGGGTTTTTTCGTCCAGAGGACGACCAGCCTTTGGCTGGCTGTGCCTGGATCACATCATTAGTGACACGGCCGTGTCAACAATGACCGGTCCGCTACATATCTACTTATCTACCTGTCTACCTTTCTACCTTTCCCTTTGATATACTTTAGGCACAATGAGTGGACATTCTAAATGGTCTACAATCAAGCGGCAGAAGGGGATAAATGATGCCAAAAAGGGCGCTGTTTTTACAAAGCTTGCAAAAGCTATAACTTTGGCCGCAAAAGATGGGGGAGCGGACCCCTCAATGAATATGAAGCTTAGGTTTGCGATTGAAAAAGCTCGTCAATCTAATATGCCCAAAGATAATATAGAGCGTGCCGTTGCCTCCGCTCAGGGTAAACTAGATAACCTTATCGAATTAGTCTATGAGGGTTATGGTCCATCAGGCGTGCCAGTCATTGTGGAAGCTGCCACGGATAATAAAAACCGTACTGCCCAAGAGATTAAAAACATGTTTGAAAGAGGGGGAGGGGTAATGGCCTCACCGGGCTCGGTTTCTTTTCAATTTGAAAGGGCAGGACAGCTTGTTGTTGAGAAGGGTACAGACGCAGAAAGTAGGATGCTTGAGCTAATTGATTTAGGGGCGGAGGATTTGGAAGAGGCGGAGGACGGAATTGAGGTTTATACAAAGCCTGCTGATTTATTTTTGGTAAAGCAAAAACTTGAGGGGGCGGGGATGAAGGTTTCAAGTTCGGAACTTATATATCGGCCCAAAACGAATATTGAAGTAAAGGATGAGGGGACTGCAAATAGGGTTGTTAGACTTCTTGAGGGGTTGGATGATTTGGATGATGTGCAGAAAGTGTACGCGGGGGTTGATATACTAACTTAGTGACTAAACGCCAGAAGTTTGTAATCTCTTCGTTATTGTTAACCCTTGGATTTCTTCTTTTGCAATTTTTTGTTGACTCATTTCGGTATCAGGTAATAACTTTGTTAACTTTGGTTTCTGGGCTATTGGCTTTTTGGTCATTTCGAGATGGGTTGGGGAGGAATGCAACGCTTTTGTCTTTGGTTTTGCCAATGCAATTTAGCCTGGGAGTTGGGCTTTTTTACTTTTTACTGCCTGCTTCCTGGCTTTCTGCAGTTCCGGTTTTGATTTTGTATGCAATTGGGATTTATGCTTTGTTTTTGACCTCAAATATCTATACAGTTGCCGCCGCTCGAACTATCGCGCTTTTAAGGGCTGCACACGCTGTTGGGTTTTTGCTGACTCTTTTGAC
Organism: uncultured Gammaproteobacteria bacterium; assembly: GCA_964366515.1. GTDB lineage: Bacteria > Patescibacteriota > Microgenomatia > UBA8517 > UBA10165 > 2-12-FULL-44-25. Next base: position 15,177 of record CAYIUF010000011.1, on the reverse strand, counting down.
TGCGTTTTTATTGTTGGACACATTGTTTTCCTTGAAATTGGGATTTTTGGTTAATGCTATTGGGTCGGGGGTTATTGTTTTTCCTCTGCTTGCCCAGGGTTTTTGGTCAATTGACCTTGAACATAAATTGAATGCGGATGTTTTGAAGCCTGCTTTGGCAGGGGCTGTTATTACAATGCAAGTTGCGGCGATATTGTCTTTTTGGCCTATATCTGTGCCTGTTGCGGCGCTTACCCTGACTACGGTATCATACGTAGTTCTTGGCCTCGGGCAGGCAAAGATACAGCAGAGGCTTTTTGCGCGTACAGTTCGCGAATATTTTCTTGTAGGGGCAGTTGTTTTTTTGACAATGTTTTTGACTGCAAGATGGAGCGGCTAACAAATCCTAAGCACTAAGCACTAAATTCTAAACAAATTCAAAATACAAATGTTTAAAATTTAAAACTTGAATATTTGAGATTATTTAGGATTTAGATATTAGAAATTAGAATTTTATATTATGGCAAAGCCCATTATTCAAGTTACAAATCTTACGAAGCGTTTTGGGAATTTTACGGCTGTTGATAAAATCTCTTTCTCGGTATATCCAGGGGAAATTGTTGGCTTTTTGGGCCCAAATGGGGCAGGGAAGACAACAACTATTCAAATGCTTCTTGATTTGGTAACTCCAACCTCAGGGAATATTCGATTGTTTGGAAAAGATATTAAGAAACACAGAGAAGAGGTTTTAAACAGGATTAATTTTTCCTCAGCATACGTTGCTATGCCCTACAACTTAAAAGTAGGGGAGAACTTGGCTACTTTTGGAAGGCTTTACGGAGTTCCAAATTTAAAACAAAAGATTTCCGAGTTGGCTGATTTCTTTGATATTTCCAATATGCTTCCTAAAATGACAGGGAGTTTATCAAGCGGGCAGGCGACACGGATGAATCTGGCAAAAGCCTTGATAAACGACCCAGAGCTTCTTTTGCTTGATGAACCTACCGCATCGTTAGATCCAGACGTTGCCGACAAAACGAGGAAATTATTACTTCAAATTCAAAAGGAGCGGGGAGTGACGGTTCTTTATACTTCTCACAACATGGCTGAGATCGAAGAAATCTGCAACAGGGTGGTGTTTATAAACAGGGGAAAGATAACAGACTCCGGCACGCCCAAGGAACTAGTAAAGAAGTATGGACATAAAGATATGAATGAAGTGTTTCTTACGATAGTAAGAGGGCAGGAAGAGTAATTTTTAATTCGAAATTTAAAATTTGAAATGAATGTTTAAAGATTCTAATTTAAAAATTGATTACAAATTAAAAATTAAAAATTTCAAATTTAATCCATGAAAATACATCGTATAACAGCAATTCTCATAAGACATCTTTATTTGTACCAAAGATCGGTACCACGGCTAATGGATATTTTCTTTTGGCCCGTGACGGAACTTTTGGTTTGGGGATTTTTGTCTGCCTATTTGGAGAAGGCTGGGTTTGGAGGAGCGAATGTTGTAACAATACTTTTGGGAGCATTGATCTTTTGGGATCTATTCAGTCAATCTCAGCGGGCAGTATCTGTTGTCTTTTTAGAGGATGTTTGGGAAAGAAACCTACTCAATATATTTGTAACTCCTTTGAAAGTTAGTGAATTCTTGGTTTCTACTGTTTTGATCGGGCTTGTGCGCATTATTCTGGTTGGTATAACGATTGGAATTTTCGCATTCTTTCTCTACCAATTTAATCTTTTCGTTTTTGGGTTTTCACTAATTCCATTTGTTTTGAGTTTACTTTTATTTGGATGGGCGATAGGGCTTTTTGCAACGGCAATTATTCTTCGTTTTGGAACCTCGGCACAGGTATTGGCTTTTGGATTTACTTTTCTACTTCAGCCTTTCTCGGCAGTATTCTACCCGGTATCCGCATTGCCCCAATGGGCTAAAAACATTTCGTATTTTTTGCCTACAACACATGTTTTTGAGGGGATGAGGCAGGTTATCAATACTGGTACTTTTCCGTGGGGGACGCTTTTGGCCTCTTTTGGGACAAACCTTGTTTTTATAATTTTGATTCTTTGGTTTTTCTATGCAATGTTTGCAGACGTTAAAGAAAAAGGTAGGTTAATGAAGTTGGATTAGTAGTAAAAGAACATGAATGCCAAAAAAGTGTATCTGGGCGGACAGTGGAACGAGCACGACCACAGTTGGAAACATGCTTTTTCACATATAGATGGGTTTGAATTTTATGATCCCGAGGTAGATTCTAATCAAGCATCCCCGAATACTTTTTTCCCAGACGATTTAAATGCTGTCAAAAACGCTCAAATCATGATTGCTAATCCCGGCCTTGCTCCGTCAGAAGCGACGTGGATAGAGATCGGGTTCTTCTATGCAACACACGTTGAAAGGGTTGGGGAGACATGTGAGAACTTAATTATTGTGTGGCAAGAAGGAAGACTGCCTAAATGGTCAATTACGTTTGTTGAAAAGGCAGGACATGTTGTAAAGACAGCTGCAGAAGCAAAGGAAGTACTGCTGACCTTAGGTCAAGTTTAATTTGAGGCTATTTAGGCATGAAATAGGGTAAGATAGGAGAGTTTGCGGAAGCGGCTTCTAAGGGTCTTTAAGGTTGGAATTTTATATTTCTAGCAGACGTTTTGTAAAAAATTTTAGCTTCAGTGTGTGTAATTTTTTGACCCGATCTGCGGAGCAGGGGAGGTGGGGTAGACACACAACCCATAATATCCTATAATTTATTACCCAGTTTTCACGCGTCTTAACCTATAATTTTCACGCAAATAGCGACATAGACCGCCAACAGGCTCAGTTAAAGAAACCCGAACACACCGAAACTGAGGCTAGTTGATATAGTTAGGTACTGGTTTTCTCACACTTGCTCTCGCTTGGAGATCTCAGGTCACAGATGTGTGGATAACTTTACAACTCGAGAGCTTCTTTGTAGTTTAAGTGGTAAGATAAGTGGTGGCCACTGTGCACGACGGACAAGCTACTCTCCCCGGAGATTTTGTTGCGGGTTTGGTTGAGGGTGAAGGCTGTTTTGCCATCAAATTCAGACGAGATATTAAAAGAAATCGTCCCGGTGCGCCGGTATATTTCGGCTGGCAAGCTCTTTTTGCAATTGTGCTGCGAAAAGACGATGCACTGCTTTTAGAGAAAGTTATGAATACATTGGGCTGTGGAAGCATCAGCTACTCAGGAACCACGGCCAGGTACCACGTTCAAGACACATATATGCTTGTTGATAAGGTAATGCCTTTTTTTAAGACATACGGCTTATACGGGAAGAAGCAGGAGGATTTCCAATTGTGGTGTGAGGCAATCGAGCTCATTAGCCGGAACAAAAGAAAAGGCATCAATCTGACCAAAGGCAAAAGGGGTTTTGCACGGGTCGTATGGGATGAGGTTGACCTGCAGAGGCTAGAAGAGATTCGTCACGCAATGATAGTATTCAAAAGTACTCGCACCTCGGCTTTTAAGTGGTAAGGTTTTCCTAGAGAACAGACATACGGTTGTTCGCACAATGTAGGTTTTATGACGTATCCTGTGGCTAGCGAGAGTAGAGGTCAAAATTAGATACATTTTCAATTTATCATTTTCCATGTACCATTTTTAATCTTTCTTATTGTTATCTATTCCTCCATTGGCTGACCCATACCCTAAAATGCCTCTCCACACAAAACCCGAAGACTCCCCTATTCTATAGGTTACTATAGAAATTTCTAATATCTAATATCTAATTTCTAAACAAAAATTAAATTTCAAATTCAAAATACCAATGGTTATCTAGTGCTTCTATGTCTTGAAAACGCGTCC
>CAYIUF010000011.1:0-11263 GCA_964366515.1 uncultured Gammaproteobacteria bacterium | reverse complement strand
ACAATTTTGACTAGCGTGCTAGACTGTATTAGCAGAATTCATTCTGCGCTAAAAGTGGCGCGAAATGAATTTCGCTAGTACAAGTATGATTGCCCAATCTACAAAAGCCCCAACGGAACTTGACCGACTTATACAAGAGTATCTTGAATACTTGGAAGTTGAACGAGACGTATCCCCATTGACTGTAAGGAATTATGCCCATTATTTAAGACGTTTTTTGCAATGGATGCATTCCCAAGGGAATGATAAACTTTCAGAAATTAACCAAGAATCGGTACGTCAGTACAGGTTACATCTTTCACGAATTCCGGCTGGACCCGCCGCCGCTAAAGCTGGGGCGAGGCAAGCAATTGGCAAAAAAACCCAAGGGTATCACGCAATTGCATTAAGATCATTTTTGAAATATATGATTCGTACAGATCACCCCGCATTTGCTCCTGAGAAAATTGATTTGCCAAAGGGAGAGTCGCATTCATTGAAATTTTTGTCAGGTGAGCAGGTGGATCGGCTTTTGAACTCCCCAACTCTCTCAACAGACAATGGAAAACGCGACCGCGCGATTTTGGAGGTTTTATTTTCAACGGGGCTTCGTGTATCTGAGTTGGTTTCATTAAACCGCGATACGGTGGATCTTGATCGTCGGGAATTTGGAATTATTGGAAAAGGTCGTCGCCAAAGAGTAGTTTTTCTTTCAAAGCGGGCGGCCGAATGGATTGAATTGTATTTGAAAGCGAGGAAAGATAATTATTTGCCTCTTTTTATTCGTCACAAAGGAAAAATGGGACCGGATGTTTCGGATGAAGAGATGCGGCTGACTACTCGTTCTGTCCAGCGGATGATAAAAAGGTATGCAAAGAAAGTTAAGATTCCAGTTGATGTCACACCCCACGTATTGCGCCATTCATTTGCAACGGATCTTTTGATGGCTGGAGCGGATCTTAGGTCGGTTCAGGAAATGCTGGGACACAAAAATGTTGCAACAACACAGATTTATACCCATGTAACGAACAAGCAGCTTAGGGACATTCATGAGACGTTCCATGGTAGGAGCAAGTAACAACCTTGCTGCGCAAGAACGTTGCCGCTTCGCGGTAGTACCCAAAGTGCCACTTGTGCGGTATGTATTAGTTTGATATTCTCTAGGCGTGGCTGTAAGAACTCGCTCTGCGAGAAGAAACAAGAAACAAGCACCAAGAAACAAATCCGCACGAAAGTCGGTTTCTGGGTTCCGTGCCTCCTCACGTGTTTCTGCAATGACCCCTTCAAAGACCTCTGTTTTCTATAATTTAGGCACGAAATTCCGTCCCCTACCCCGTTGGGCCCTCCCCGCATTTGTAGTCGGCGGACTTCTTTTGGCTTTTGCTTTGTGGCAGAGGGAATGGCTAATTGCCGCAACGGTCAACGGCAAGCCTGTTTATGGCCTTGAGCTGTTTAAGCGCATGAGCCGTGATTACCGCGGTATAGCCTTGGAAACTCTAGTAAATGAAAAGTTGATTCTAAATGAGGCTAGAAAAAGAAATGCGCTTCCTTCGGAACTTGAGGTTACAGCAAAGGTATCTGAGCTTGAGGCTCAATATGGAGGAAAAGAGACATTTGAAAAGCTGATTGAACAGCAAGGGCAAACAAGAGAATCTGTCCGCGGACAAATACGACTTCAGATTGCTATGGAGAAAATGTTTGGAAATGAGGCGGCTGTAACACCTGAGGAAGTGAGTAAATACATGTTGGAGAACAAAGAGTTTTTACAGGCGACTGATTCTGCAGGGCAAAAACTTGAGGCAGAGAAAAATTTGAGAGATCAAAAGTTAAGAGAAATTTTTGCTACAAAGTTTAATGAGCTAAAGACCAACGCTTCAATCAAAATCTACTAGATTTGTGCTAATGTTGGAGGGTGAGCACTAAGAAACCGAAAGCACACCTTACGGTAACTAAGCAGTTTTTCTTAACTCCAGAAGATCGCATTACTTACGTCTATTCCACAGACGACGATCAGATAATAGAAGTCGTAAATGTATCCTACGAGACACTGGCTGGAAAGAAGTGGACTACACTTGTTAGATTCGATAGCCATTACGGTTATTTGCATAGCCACACTAGAGTATCTGAAAAAGATTTGACTGAAAGTGTTAGTACGGTAACTGGTGTTGAAGATCAGATACCACATGAGCTACTCACATGGGCAATTAAAGATATAAGTACAAACTATTTACAATATAAGGCGAATTTTATGGAACGTAGCAAAGTTGATTAGTCGTGTATAATGGATCTATGACTCGAAAGACACAGTTTACTAAAAATATAAAGCTATCAGAGAAGCTGATGCATTTTATTGTGGATCATCCTGAGGCTGTTAAAAAACACCCAAAGGACTCTTCTTATGTGGTTTTTCCTCCCACAGATAAAACTCTCAAAAAAGCAAATAATCAGCTAGTCAAGCATTTATTAGATGAAGGAAAGACTGTGGTCAAAGCAGAGAAAACTAAGAGTATGAAAGAGCCTTGGAAGTTTGAGACAGTAACTCCGTAAGTCCGCTAGAGACCCAAGTTGTAAACCTCGTTTGTATTTTTCCAAAAGACTAGTTCTTTTTCTTCTTGGGTCATTTCTGGTGAGCGGGAAGCTTTAATGCAAGCTCGGAGTTCAAAAATTCATTTTTAGAATCATACACCCATATGTATGAGTGTATATCTACTCTAATACATCGAAGTATTAGAGTGTTACCGCGTTCTAGAACATGGTAACAAAGACGACTTTGAAGGGTGGAGGGTAAGATGGCAAGGAGGTGTTGTTGCGGCGATCGGGCAAAAAGAGAAGTCTTAATGGAACAGATTGCCGAAGAAAGAAAATATTGAAACGAAGAAGGCAGAAACGGAAGCCCAGAAGCCTGGGCTTGAGGCTGCGCCTTCAACGGATCCGTTGGTGCTTTGGGGTTTTTCAGATGAGGTTTCAGTTGCATTGTCAGGTTCTTGTATATCGGATTTAGTGCCTAATACTCCTTCCTCGAATCCAGTAGCGGGTCCTGTTGTTTCTCCGCCACCAACTGATACTGCAATTTCATTTGAATATGTTCCTGGAGCGCAGCCATTTCCTGCGCGGACTTTGAAGTAATAAGTTTTACCTCCTGAAAGACCGCTCACTGTGTAACTTGTCGTAACCCCAACGTTTGGATTCCCAAATTGGAGATTGCCAGGTGATGTTCCGTAAGCAACCAGATAATAAGTCAATGGCCCAGCCGATGGCAGCCAGGTCAGGGTTACAGAATTGTTTCCGGTTGATTGTGCAGAGACAAGGACCGGCGGAGTTGAGGGTGCACTGTTCCCGCAGCTCGGTGCTCCGGCAGCACTTAAAGAAGATCCCACTGAACTTGATGACGTGCTTGGGCTTGTGGTTTGTGTATAAGTAACAAACTGAGTAAAGTGCCTTGTCCAAATTACTAGGTCGCTTCCAACTGAAATTTTGCAGTCACCGCCTGCAGCAAGTGCATCTCCTGTGGCTTGGCTATCGGCAGAACAAGTGTTTGTGATTTCGGTAAACACCCCACCTCTTGAATAACCTACAAGCTTTCCAGTTTGCCCCGGAAGTAGGAGTCTTACTCCTTGGCTTAGAGTTAGGGGTACGTCTCCAAAACCAACTTCAATGACGCTAGAAACAATACCGTTTGTTACAGATACACTGGAATTTGATTGTATTCTGGGGTTATTTAAAACACCGTTCCACAAAGCATCATTTCCCGAAATTTGTATACCGGCGGGGATTTCTAGAACAACATCTCCTATTGAAGTTGTTGTAGTGATTTCTAGAGCATCCGGAAGGGTTGCGGTTTCTGTCCCTCCCGAGACAACGGTAACGTTAGAAAGATCTAAGGTTGGATTTGTAACCGTTGAAGGAATATTGATTGTGATAGGACTTGATGTATCGATATCTATAATGATTATTTTGGAGCTTGTTGGAGAAACAGTCAGATTAGGGCTTATGATAACCTCGCCGGTTTCTGTTGGTGGAGTTACAGATACAGTTACCGTTGCAGTAGATGAAGCGCTTTCCAAATCGGCAACCGAGTAGTCGAAACTTGCAACACCAACAAAGTCTCCGTTTGGCTGGAAGGTTATTACATCTCCATCAAGCGATGCCGTCCCGTTTACAGAACTGAATACTTCATTAACAGTTAGACTATCCCCATCAACATCTGTGTCGTTTGAAGTGAGTTCTGTAGCATTTAGGGTCAGGGTTTGGTTGCGCAGAGTGGTAGCAGAGTCGCTGGTGGCAACAGGAGCATCATTGATTGCTGAAACCCATATAAATACCGTGTCTGCGGCTGTACCCCCATTTCCGTCTGAGACTGTAAATTGGAAACTGGCATCCTCACCGGAATTGTCGCTGTTGAAGTTTTCTGTGGGTGTGAAGATAATGTTGTTGCCTATGAAGCCAGTAGTACCATTGACCGGACTTGAAAGAGCTGTAACGAATAATGTATCGCCGTCGAGGTCGGAAGTATAAGCCAGCAAGTCGCTTGCTGAAATAAGCAAGGCGGTGTCTTCGTCTGTGGAGTATGAATCTACACTATCGATTACAGGAATATCATTAACGGGATTAACAGTCACGCTAACTGTTGCGCTGTTGCTGTATTCTGTGCCGTCGTAGGCAACATAGGCAAACTCGTCTGGTCCGCTATAATTTTCCATCCAAGGGGTATAAATTAAACTTCCTGTCGAAGCGTCGGCATCCGCATAATTCGGATATGACCCAATCTCATAACTTAAGAGGTCTCCATCTATATCGGTACAATCTGGTTCCACAAATCCTTCAGTATCTTCATCTGTTGTTAAGCTGACATCATTACACACTGGAGCATCGTTTACGGGATCAATAGTTATTGAGACTGTTGCGTTCAAACTATTAAGCGATCCGTCGTTGGCTTGATATGTAAAAAAGTCTTCCTCGTTGAAGTTGGAATCTGGAGTATATGTCACTTCTGATCCATTTATATCTCCCAGGGTCCCGTGCGATGGATTGTCGACTATTGCATAAGTTAAAGTGTTTTCCGGGATGTCGTTGTCCATTCCTTCAAGAGTGATCAAAACGGATGTATCTTCTTGCGTGGCTTGGTCGGAATCTTGAGCAGTTGGGGCTAAATTTACTTCGTTGACTGTAACTGTTATTTCTTCAGACTCGGTTAGGTCTCCTACTGCGGCTTGCACTGAGAAAGTAAAACTCTCTGGGCCGTCAGATTCTGTCGGTGTCCAAGAAAACTCTCCAGTTGTAGAGTTGATTGTCGCGCCAGAGGGTGCATCGATTAAAGAAAATGTTGGTGATCCCCCATCTTCGTCTGTTGCAGAAGCTGTGAAGTTTAGAGTATCTTCTTCGTCTACGGTTTTGTTGCCGATTGAGTTAAGAGTTAGCGGGTCGTTATCAATAATGATTGTTTTGCTTGAATTAACTGTAGAATTTCCAGTTTGGTCGGTTACAGTTACTCTTATTGTGTACGTGCCATCGGCCAAATAGGAGGGTGTGGAGGGGCATTGCAAGGTTGTTCCCTTCCAATAGCAGGCTGATGGTCTTGTAATCGAAGTGGCACTGCTTCCGGTCCAACTGGAGTCTGTTGCCAGTGAGTCGTCGGCATTTTCTATTCTGATTTCAAAATTTGAAGCTTCACCTGCTTGTACTGATACTTTAACTCCGTCATTCACGCCAGAGCTTACTTGTGGAGAGATTCTCACGCTGTTTGCAGTAGTTGGGGTGGATCCTTCTACCTGAAGAGTATAGGTCGTAATCACAGGACTGGTACTGTCTTCTGTAATAGTTGATACAGTGGTTGAAGCTGATTCATTATTTGCGGCATCTGTAGCAGTAACAGTAAAATTGTTAGCTGCGTCTTGTGTGAGCGGTGCAGAAATACTAAAAGCAGTCTCCGATCCAGCCAATTGTTGTGAACCCACTATATCTGTGTCTAATTTAACTTGAACTAAGGAGCCGGCTTCAGCCGTACCTGCAATAACAAAGTTATTTGAGTTCACAATTTGATTGGTTGAAGGGGAAGTTATTACAGGCATGTCTGGAGCGGTAGTATCAACTGTTAAGGCGGCGCTGGAAGTGGCGGATACATTACCCGGATTATCTTCTGCAGAAACCGTAAAATTCCAAATACCTTCTAAAAGATTTGTTTGTAAGGAGGTTTCTATAGTAGTATCTGAATGAGACAGCACATTTGTGCCGCCAACAATAACTTCCCAAATTTCCCACAGATATTGCAGGAATCCTGATGAATCAGTTGAAGCATCCCATGTCCAAGTTTGGGTAGTTTCGTTTGTTGGAGAAGGAGGTGTTGGCTCTGGAACACCAGGAGTAGTTGGCGCTGTATTATCCAAAACTGTAGAAACAGTTACTACATCGCTTTCAATGCCAGATGTATTCTTGGCCTGAACATGTATATACCAAGTTCCATCCGCTGCATCTTTTGTTGCTGTTGTGGTAGAAATGTAATCCCCTGTTGGAGTCCAAGAAGAAGATTGATCTATGGCAAATCTGAAAGTAGCAGTCGGGTCACCAGAACCCCAAGTCCAAGTTTTGGATTTTGTTGGGGTTAAATCATCCGACAGTTCAGTCACTGCCGGAGTTGTTGATAAAAGAGCATTGTATGCATTTACTCTTTTGCCTGTGACAGTTTTACCACTCAGAGAAGATTTAGAATCACCGGTATTTAAGATAATATTTTTAACTTCTGAATAAGTCCTGGCAGAATTATGACTCCAAATCAGGGCTGCTACTCCTGAAACATGTGGAGTTGCCATCGAGGTTCCAGGATAATACTCGTAAAGTTCTGTTGAACCTAGAGACGTCTTAGTAATTAGAATGTCGTCCACAAAACAACCGTCACCTTCACCTACACTTGTATCTGAATCAGTGACCCAACGTAATCTAAACTGAAAATTGCTGGTAAATAAATCGCTTGAAATTTGTTCGACAGCATAACCAAATGCACTACTGCCATGATTACCTTCAGTCGTATCATTATCTAGTCCAGCCTCGTCCCATCTCAAAATTTCTGTAAAATCAACTCCATTACCACTCACTTCCAAAGCCATATAATCATCCCAGCTACTGGTTGTATATTCCGTGTCGCACTGTGTGAAGAATTCAATTTGAGCTTTCGTGGCTCCCGATAAATTATATGCAGCAGAGGTTAAAGTACTGTTGGAACTAGCTGTATAAGGCAAGGTTAAATCCCCATATAACACAGTTTCAAAAAGTCCATCGTTAAAATCATAAGTTCCCCAATTAAACCCTGTTGATGCTGACCAGCCAGTTGGAATATTTGGCGGTGTCACAGTGTCAAATGTCTCGTTTAAAATTTCTGAATTTAAAATCTCTACTATAGTACTGTAAATATTCTTTCCGGGAGCAGCTACATCCACAGAAGTAGTACCATAATTAGAAAATGATGTTAAACTATCATTTTGATCCGTAGCTGCCACACAAATAATATTATCGAGATCATAGTTGCAGGGATAAAAAGCTGTACTTTCATTATTATCTCCTATATCATCTGGACCACCATTTCCAGCAGCTGCTATAAATAACCCCCCTGCATTCTTAAAACGATTTATCGCATCATATTCTAGTTGCGAAAAATATTCTGCTCCTTCAATCCCAAAACTGGCATTTATAATCTTTACTCCATTTTGGATAGCAAAATCTATGGCTTGTATTTCATCACCAACATCTCCACTAAATTTCAAAGCCATAATTTTGACGTCTGGTGCAACTCCGATTATTCCACTACTATTATCTTTAACTGCTGCAATAGTTCCAGCTACATGTGTTCCATGGTTGCTCAAAGTAGGGAGGGGCGTCTTATCGTTATATTCAAAATCATAACCATGATTACATCCACCTAACGCATTTCCATTTTCATCTTTACAATTCATCCCATCCCACATGTTTCCTGCTAAATCAGGATGATTATATGCAACGCCCCAATCTATAACCGCAACAACCAGTGAACTATTGCCCTCTGTGATACCCCACGCTTCAGGAGCATCAATATCTGCATCGTTGGTGCCTACTGTACCATTCACTGTTTGACCGGTATTATCCAGTCCCCACAACTCACTTGCATAAGTATCATTGCTGGAAATTGTGGCAGGTTTACGAATATAGTTCGGCTCTGCATATTCAACAATTGGATCAGACTCCAATCTAGCAACCGCACTTTCAACTGATTCTCCGTTCTTTGTTTCCAAAACAGCAACATTCGCTTTCTCAAGGGTATCCTCAACTTCTAAATTTTTTGCAGCTGCAAATTGTTCTGCTTTGGCAATATTGTTAGGCTGTTTTAGGTTAATTCTGTTTTCCCTAAATTTAACTAATACCTCGCCTTCAACATAATTTTTATCTTTATTTATAGACTTTCTAACCTTTTCTTCTGTGGGTACTTGTCTTGTTTTTAAAGTTGCACTTGCAGATGATTCGGGTGTGGGACTTGGCTCTGGAGATGGAGTGGGACTAAGATTGGGTGTAGGAGTTGCAGTGGGTTCCGGTGTGGTTTCTGGCGTTGGTGTTTGGGTCGGTTCAGGGGTTGTGGTAGGAGTGGGTTCTGGTGAGGGGTTAGGTGTAGGCTCTGCAGACTGGGAGGCTTCTTGTTGGGCAGATTCAGATGCTCCTTGGGCAATTGCCGGAGCAATAGAGTTAAAAACGAGCAGAAATGAGAGCAGTATTGAAACTAGTGAGCGGGCGAAAGTTTTAATTTTAACCTCTTTTGTAAATTATACGCTAGTTGAAGCATTTTTTCAAAATGATTATATACTCTTTTTTGCCTGAAGCTGTGAAATATTAATAAACTGGAGATGGTTTGTTAACTTCACAATTATCTTTAACCCATGCTATATCCACTTCCTCAATCTCTTTTCTTTCCCCATTTATTATAAAATACTCTTTTTTCTGCCCTTCGCACTCTGAGGGAGATTCTCGATACACACAAGGCATCTCATTTTTATACCAGGCATCGGGGCAGGTTTGGAGTTTATTTGTGTTGGTTGGTGTTGGTTGTGGCGAGGTAGAAGGAGCTTGGTTTTTGAGGTTGGGAAAGAGAGTTGCGCCCGGGGAGGCTTTAGATGCGATTGCAAGAAGCAATCCCCCGACTAGCGAAACAACAATGATTAACAACTTGTGCTTTGGAAACATTTGAGAGATTGTGTTGATTATATCACTCCCCAAGACCTCCGTTTTAAGTGATATCGAAGATAAAAAAATAAATGACAAACTTTAGCCCACGTGCGGAACTTCTTGTCAGTTATTTCTTTACCCAGCCTCATTTTTCTACCGTTCTAGGTAGGGTGGTAGAAAATTAGGCATGAAAATGCGCCTCGCGTTGTTCTCTTTCAAGAAAAACAAAAGGCGCTGGGGGTTAGCCTTGACGGCTTTTATTGCGTTGCTCCATTTCGGCTTCTATGGCTCGGGCAGCCTCACTGTCTGGTGTGTAGAGCCGATACGCAACCTTCTTAGGCTGTGAGGACGCCCAGGCTTTTAGGCTGGTCAACACCGCATGCGGCTCGTTCCAATCGTCGGTGGCGACATACACAGATGTTGAGCCGGGATCCCCGCGAGGGTTTTTGTGGTCTGCCGGTGTGCGAAGCTGGATCTTGTACGTTCCGTAGCGCGCAAAACGCTCGATTACGTATAGGAAGAAGCTGCCTTCAGAGATGTTTGCCCACCAGCGATACCGAACTCCATCGTGCTCGAATTCTGCAGGACGGTCGCCTTGGCGGCGGTTTCGGTGACCCTCGACATATTCGCTGACCACTTTTTCGGTTGCGTCTGCGTCTCCCTCGAAGATTGCTGAACAGTCTTCACGAACGCCGGCTACTGCAGTTCCACGATCACCTTGAATTTGCGTCAATGTGCTACTCCTTTTCTTCTTTTTGCCGAACTCTAAGGTCGATTGGGAAGCTCATGTCTCCGCTTTGTAAAAGCGCAACGCCAGGGCCTTTCCAGAGCAACGGCTCAAGCGATCCGCCAGAGGGCTTTTTGGTTTCGTTTGGAAGGTAGTATGCCGCGTCTGGATCGTCTTCTGAGACGACACTTGCATCTTCACGGATGCCTATGATTGATCTTGGGTTGGTCAAGGTGCTGCTCCTTATTTTGCGAGATTAGGTAAATTATACCACTTGCACTATGGGGCGCGCAATGAATTGCGCTATTACGTTGTAATGAAACCTGCTTCGCAGTAGCGGACTTTAGTCCGCGTCTTCTGGGATTTCGGCTTCTATTGTCCCTGTGCCTTCTGGAGTTTTGTCAATCTCTAGGGCTGCAACGGCTGCAACGCTGTCGCCTTTTTCTTTCCCAAAGCGCATCAGAATTACTCCTTGGGTTGCACGGCCTAGCTGTGGGATATTTTTAAGTGGAAGTTTGATAACTTGCCCGCCTCTTGAGGTTATTATTACCTCTTCAATTTCCTCAGTAACTAGTCTTGCCGCGGTTACATCTCCAGTTTTGTCGGTTAATTGGGCAACTTTGACTCCCATTCCTCCACGTTTTTGCAATGGGAAGTATTGAATTGGAGTTCTCTTTCCTAAGCCTCTTGCCATGACTACCAAAATATCGCGGAACACCTTGCGGCGCTTATCTGTAACTACCGGAGTTTTTTCTGGGATAGCCTCCATGCCGACAACTTCATCGCCTGCTCCCAAAGTTATTCCACGAACTCCGCGGGTTGGGCGGCCCATTGGGCGTGCATCGTTTTCCGCGAAGCGAACAGACTTTCCTTTTTTGGTAACCATAACAATGTGGTCTTTTCCTGTTGTTGGTTTAACCCATGCAAGATCATCGTCTTTATCAAGCCTTATTGCAATCAGCCCAGATTGTCTGAGATTTTTGAACTGGTCAAGCGATGTTCTTTTGACAACACCCTTTCGAGTTGCAAGGATCAAAAACTTTGCTTCATTGGCTTTGGGGAGGGTCAATACTGCTTCGACTTGTTCGCCTTGTTCGATATTTATCAAGTTAACAACAGCTTGTCCCTTTGATTGGCGAGCGCTTTCTGGGATTTCCCAAACCCTTACTCCAAAAACTCTGCCCTTGTTTGTAAAGAACATTAGATTGTCATGGGTTGTTGCAGACAAAAGGTGGGAAATTTCATCTTCATCTTTTGTTGTCATTCCGACAACTCCAACTCCCCCTCTACGTTGTGCCCTAAATGTTCCCGGGGCAACTCTTTTTACGTATCCGGTTTTTGTAATAGGACTTTTCTTCATAGTTTTAATCATTATCG
>CAYIUF010000010.1:16342-18878 GCA_964366515.1 uncultured Gammaproteobacteria bacterium | reverse complement strand
TCCTGAGGTGATTTTGTAATAGCAGAATTCATTCTGCGCAGAAAAAAGCCCCCAAGATGTTGTGTTTCCACAAAAAGTTAGGGGCTGGGTGGGCTAACTAGGCGGCAGAGCTTGGTCTCCTGGCGGACTGAGTCTTCCTGCGGCGTTTGTCAGGTTTATGTAAGTTTCGTCTAACCCTGACTTTAGGCAAATTGCCGATGCTGCCCGGATGACGCATTCGACACCTTCCACTAGTTTGCGAGCTTCACTTGGCGGGATTTGGTCGTCCACTGCGAATTTAGCCGTGATCCTCATGAGCCTGATTGTTGCTGCTTCCATTTGCGCGATGGCGAAGTGTGGGTCTCGATGTGAGAAGTCCCACTTCGCCTTTGCGGTGTGGTTTGGGTCTCCAAGCGGATCCACGCAGGGGCCAAAGTCGTCGTTCACTGCGGTTTGGGTCATGAGGTCTCCTTTTTTTGTCAGGGTACTGGCGGCTACTTAGACTATTATAACATTTTGAGCCCTTCGATTTCACTCAGGATCTTCGACATGGAAAAGCCCCAGTAAACATTGGTCCACAAGTTGTGGTGTTTGACTGGGGCTTTAGAGCCACAGTAGAAGAGCTACGCTCTCTACGTGGTAAACTGGCGAGAGGAGGTTTAGTTTAGCGCGGACTTTCCGGCGATGGCGCCGAAGACGGCCTCTGTGATCGTGTGATCGTAGTGGGCGATGAGCTCCGTGGGAATGTCCAAAAGGGCGTCGTTGAAGAGCTCTTCTCGCGTGACTTTGCCGTCGACCACTTGATGTCGAGTGATGTACACGCGCTGGGTGCCGGGGGCGTCGAAGACGCTCACTCGGACCACTCCGCGGTAGGCTTCGCGAGCGATCTCGGCTGTGGTTTCCAGGAGATCTCCCGTGCCTGCTGCTGCCACGCGGACGGAATGGTTTCCCGCTTGGGAGACCAGATCGAACGGGGCGACGGCGTCGACGAGTGCCTGGCGTGATGTTCCGAGGATCCTGACGTTCTGCCTTGTGTCGGGCTGGACTTGTACTGCGACCATGCTTAGGTTCTCCCTTTTTTTTGTTTTTTGAAATCAGCGTTCTGGGTACCGGTAAAACATACCCTGCCCAAGTATGTTTAAAGAACGATACCCATAGTGCCGACTTCAAAGTTTTTGAAGAAGAACTCTCTCCTCTAGTTTTAACGTGCGCTCGAACCTGATTTGGGCAAGCCGAGCTGTTAACAAGTACAAAAAGATTCCGAATCGAAAATATGAATAATTAAGGGGAATCTAATCTAGCTTTTTAACAGGCCCAGTATAGCACATTACAGGCCTGTTGTCAAGTCTATGAGACATTCTTATGCTCACAAGGTTCTCGAGCGTGAGCGAGAGGTTCTTATGGGACTTTCATGCCATGAAAAAAGCCCCGCCTTTTCTGAGGTTAGTCAGAATCAGCGGGGTTTGGGCTAGATATTGTGATATCTGGGTTGGTATCCATCCTGAGGGTGGGTAAATTCAATTTCCCAGAATAAATGACAAACTCTGCCGCACGTGCGGAACTTCTTGTCATATATTTCTGTGCGAGGATATTGATATGATGATATAATTATGTAATTGCCGAGGTGACGAAATCGGTATACGTGAAGGCCTTAAGAGCCTTTGTCATTTTTTGACGTGCGGGTTCGAGTCCCGCCCTCGGCACCCTTCGACCCATTCGACAAGCTCAGGGCAGGCATGCTCGGGGTAAACACAATCAATTTAGTCAGTTTTTCTTGACTCAAGTTTCCTCGACTTAACTTCCCTATCCTCCTCGTGTTTCACTCAATCTTGCGCACATTAATTTAAGGAGAATCTTTTTGGATCTGTTGGAACTTTTCAAGCAGTATGGCGGTTTGGCTTCTTGGCTTTTTATCATTGGCCTGCCGCCGCAGGTTTGGACTAACTGGCGAAAAAAGCGCTATACAAGCGGCAGCCTGGGGACATGGGGCCTATACATTCTTGCCTACTTTTCTTTTGGGCTCTATATGCTCTCAATTGGGCAGTATATTGTTGCCGGAGGACAGTTTGTGGGCTTTGCGCTTTGTGTGACAATCACCTTACAAAGTAAGTTTCTCCCCCACGCGAGGTAGACGACAAATACTGAAGTGGGAAGTTGGATGTGGGAAGCTAGATATTGATGTTTTGAAGTGGGATAGGTACTCATATTCCAATTTCTCACTTCACGTATCCATCCTCTCACTTCACACTTCTCACTTCAATTTCTCTAATATCTTAGAATACTTGTCCATATTCTCCTTAGTATTTCTTGTTGCTCCTTGGATTACCAAATTAACTTTCTTAAAGTCCCAGTATTTTTGCATTAGGTTTGTTAGGTCTTCGCATGTTGTGCTTTCAATCATTGCAATCATCTCCTCGGGCATGTTTATTTTGTTTTCCCAAACAAGATCGCCTTCTATCCAATTTGCAATTGAGGAAGGGTGGTCGAAAGTCATTAACCATTGGTTTGATAGAAATTCTTTTGTAACTTTTAACTCGTCCTCTGTTGGCCCGTTTTT
>CAYIUF010000010.1:5529-16242 GCA_964366515.1 uncultured Gammaproteobacteria bacterium | reverse complement strand
TGTTCAAGCCTTAATGATGGGAACGAAAGGTCTATGTAATTTGATTTTAGTTTTGGATCAAATCGAATTGCTATGCTTTTTGCAGAGAGTTCTTTGTAGGTAAAAGTTGGAATAGTTGAAGTTTGAGATTTTTGCGGGTACCTATCAAAATATTTAACTAAAAGCTTTTCTAGCCTTTTTTTCTCAAACCTGCCGGTAATTGAAATATACGTATTATTGGCAACAAAAATCTTTTGCCAAAACTCGACCATGTCGGCCTTTGTCATCTTGGCCACATCTTTTACTTGCCCTGCAACTGATCTTGTTAGAATGCTGTTTTTAATAAAGCGGTTCTCACGAACGAATTTCCCAATTTTATACTCCTGAGAATCCATTCTTTGCTTTATTTCCTCAGTTATTGCTCCTCTCTCTTTTTCAACTGCCGCTTCGGGAAATAACGGCTCGAAAAATACTTCTGAGGCTATTTTTATTGCATCTTCAAGATGGGTTGCCGGGACTGTGATTATGAAGTTTATTGTGAATTCCCCTGTTGAGGCGTTGTAAGAGCCCGCAAGACCTTCTATATAGTCCGACATGCTTTCGGCATTGGGAAGGGAGGGAATTCCCTGGATAAGCATGTGCTCTAGAAAATGTGCAAGGCCGGATTTGCCTTTTTCTTCTAAAATTGAGCCGCCTTTTACGTTGATTCTAAGATGAATGGATCGGAGCGACTTCATCCGGTATGTTGCTACGCGAATGCCATTTTTGAGGGTGAAATTGTCTAGCATACAGGAGACTACTCTCTAGACCACAGAGTATACACTATTGTTCCATCGGGACGCCTGATTTGATCAAGCATTTTAGCACCTTCCGGGGATTGGGCTTCACAGGCATCGGCGTCGACTGCAAGAATTTTGCCCTGGTTTTGGAAAGCGTCTCTTGAGGGGCATCTCGCTGTTAGGAAATTATATTCCTTATACGTCCAGCGTCCTTTGTCCCGAACCATTGCTTTCTCATTGAATGTTTTTGGGTCTAGTTTTTGGAAATATGCAATCCAGGGGTATGGGCTATCGGGGATGTTTGTAAGATAAATTTGATCGTATCTTCGTGCAAGCGAACCAAGGACAATTGCCAATTCTTTTGTCCCTACGCTTCGAGCCATTGTATTGCCTACACGGTTATGGATGAAGTACATGTGGAGGAAGAATATGAAGTTAAGACCTAGCAGCACGTAGCAAATAGCACGTAGCGAATAGTTGCGAGTGCGAACCTTAGATAGGTGCCATAAGCCAAGACCAGAAATTGCTGAGATAAATGGAATCATGTATGCGGCGCGAGATAGATTTGGAGAATCTTCTGTTGTGATTGCGGCGGGAAGTGGTGCAAGGAGTAGAAGTATTCCACATAGGGCAAGAGGGTTTTTGGGATTTCTGATAAGGGCGATGACTCCGGCTATCAAGAGCGCAAGCTCAACGTAAGTTAAAACTCCCATGCCGACTGTTTGGTACCTTCCTGGCTTTGCGACTTTTGGGGTCAGGAAAAAATCGCTTGAGAAATATTTTGTGTATTGGTTTATGAAATGCCTTGTGTAGACAATTGGCTTGTTGTGGAAGAGTCTTGCTATAAAAATTTTATTTGGGCCCTCTTCAAATGGCATTTTGTCGAGTTCGTACTTGATATCTAGGTCGTTAAAAATAGAGACTTGGTTAAGGCGACCGCGAGCGGCGGGGTTTAGCGAGAATACAAGTGTAATTAGAAATAGACACAAACACAAAACAACTTCTGGGTTCCGAAGTGTCGTACCTAAACCACTGAACACGCTCGGACGGCGGGAGTGTATTTGTATCTGCACATCGGGCTTTTTACTTCGACGTAGCCACAGAAAATAGCCAACAACACATGTAGCAAGTATCGGAACAAGCAATCTTGCTGAATGATAGAAGAAATAAGAACCCACAAGAAATAAGAAGCACGCAGCAACATAGGCGGGTTTGGGTGTTTTTAAGTATTTTATTAATAACCACAATCCTGTGAGAGTTAGAAATATTGCAATAATTGCTTCGGAGGTGGCGCGGGAGAGGGAGATGTGCCAAGGAGAGAGGGAGAGCATTAGGGATGCTAGCAAAGGGAACGAGTGAGCAAGTGAACGAGTCAATTTTTCAGAACTTGATAACAACTCCTTAAGAAATAGATACAAAACTACAACTGTTAAGGAGCCGGCGAGGGCGCCGGGAAAGCGGACTGCAAACTCATTTAAGCCAAATATCGCAATGGAGGGAATTGTAAGATAAATTAATCCTGTTGGGCGGAAATCCCCAAATGTATTGTAGTGAAGGGAAAATTTGTGTCCCCAGTCGTCTTGTCCGGTTTTTAGTATCGAATAAGCATTCCAACCGACTTTTACCTCGTCGACATGGAAGCCGTCGGGGGTTTTTTCAAGACCCCAAACACGAAGGATAAATGCTAATAAGAATATGAATGCAAGCGAGTACTTTTTCAAAAACAACTTCACAAAAATTAGTATACACCTTTCAAAATTGCCATAATTTGTATCACTTTCAACCAGTTGACAAACCATAACGCAATGCCTTTATATGTATTAGAGCGAGTAACTAATCTCTAGTTCACTTGTTTACTAATCACTGCTTACATGGCTGCCCGACGAAAATCTACAAGAAAAACCTCTTCAAAAAAGTCTGTATCTAGTTCCGCAACAAAATCCTCTGATAAACGCACCTCATCGGACAAAACAATCTTTCTTTTAGCTGTTGCTTTGGTAGTTGCAATTGGCGGTTACCTATTCTTGACTGGGAAGGCTCAAGCTCCTGCTCCAGTTGCTAAAATGGCAACTGTTGCTTTGGACGCACAAAACAAATCTGGTGAGGCTGGAATAGCAACAATCAAGGAAATGGGCGGGAAAGTTTTGGTTACAATCGATATAACTGGTGCTCCAGCTGGAGTTACTCAACCAGCACATATTCATGCAGGATCTTGTCCAAGCCCAGGTGCAGTTGAGTACCCTCTAACTTCTCCAGTTGATGGAAAGTCAGAAACGACATTGGATGTTAGTTTTGATGATCTTATGAAAAAACTGCCATTGGCAGTTAATGTCCACAAGTCAGTTGCAATGTCTAAGGTATATGTAGCTTGCGGCAACGTTACAGCTCCAGCGTATTAAGGGCTTCTCCACGAAATAACACCCCTTTGTCTTTTGCAGACTAGACTCCATGGTTGGAATCAGGGGTGCTTTTGTTACCGGAACCGTGAGGTGCGGCGACTTGTTAGATTTAGATCCAGAGCGATGAAAAGAGCCCCAAAAGCTCCTGAGGCAATCAAGGCCATCCAGTAGTGTGACTCGCTTTGTCGTGTTGCAAGCATCTGCGAAGCAATAATGCCTCCCATTAGCACAGCAACGACTACACACGCGAGGAACCCTGTGATTAGAAGAAACCTGAGCATGGGTTTTCTTAATCCAGGACTTGGCGAAGCAGTCCGCTTTTCACCCGCGCTTTACGGGAGAATAGTGAGCTGACTGCGAGCCCGGCCATGATGAACATTCCCAAGGCCATGCCCGCAAGTGTGTCGAGCCTGAAAAGGGTTTTTATTGCGTCTCTCACAGTCTTCTCCTTTTTTAGCCTATATCCCACGGATTTTTCCTGAGGGCACGGACGACGGCCACGGCGATGCTGAAGGCGACGAGAAGCCAGTTAATTGCCACCCACATTTTTCCTTCCACATTAGTTTTCAGCGTGCGTACTTTGCGATTGTACCACACCAAGCACGAAAAAGCGCCCGGTGGTCTTTGGTTTGTTGTTTAGACAAAAGTACAAAGGTCGGGCGCGGGGCGTGGTCAGCGAAAGGTGTTGGCTTGAAGACCAATGATTGTACACATGATGGCGAAAGCCACAATTGCCTGGATAACGCCTTGTGTGACTGGATCCACCCTATTCCGCTTTCGTGCTGTGCTTGGCCCACAGGCCGATTGCCACCAGGACGATGACGAAGACGGCTAAAAAGATTATGAAGATTCCGAGGATCTGACCATCAGAAATGTACAAATTTTTCTCCTTCCGGATCTTTGGGTTTTCAATTTGCCTGCATGCAGTGTATCATACTACAGGGTAAAAGTCAAGTTATGGGTTAGTTGATGAAACGATACTTAAGGGTGGTCCAGAGGTCTAGCCAGGCATCCTTTATGCTTACCTTTTTCCCTTCTTTATAGCTTCTAGGGTAATAGTTTATTGGCACTTCGCGGATTTTATAGCCCATTTTCAACACCTTTGCCGTAACCTCGTGGCAGAAGTCAAAACCGTCAACTTGAAGGTTGCAGGCGACCAGTATATCTGCCCTAAAAAGTTTGTAGCCTGTATTTAGGTCTGTAATCTCTGAACCATATAGGAAATTGTGGATATGCGTTAGCAGCCTCCCGCAATAATAGGCGAAGAAGTATCCGCGATTTGTATTCCCCAAGTTTCTGGAGCCGTAAACGATAGGATATCGTTGGGGGTGAAAAGCACTTAGAAGTATCTGATAGTCATTCGGGTCATATTCCAAATCTGCGTCCTGTGTCAAAATTACGTCTAAAATTGGATCTAGCTTCGCAAGGTCTCTCCTTGCGAGGCTGAGGGCGGATTTTATGGCGGCTCCTTTTCCCCTGTTTTCTTTGTGATTTATTAGGGTGAATTTGTATTTCTTTTTCAACTTGTTGAGAATTTTGGCTGTGGTATCAGAAGAATAGTCGTTCACCACGATTAATTGCTTTTTCCACAATGGGGTTCTTGAGGCTTTTACCTTTTTTAACACCTTTTCAATGGTCTTTTCTTCGTTATATACAGGAATGATGATATATAGGGTTTTCACTTCTGCGATTGTAGCTGAGTAATTAGATTTTGTGTATTGAGATATTGTTCACCGGTTTGGTACGGCAACAGTCGCTGGAGAACTTCTATTGCACTTTTGTAATCGCTTTCGTCTAAATAAAGCTGGGCTAGAGCGTTGTATGAGAAATAGAAATCGGGTTGTAGAGAAATTGCTTTCTCGAAATTATCAATTGCCAATTGTCTGTTGCCAAGTGCCTTCTGCGTATTACCTAGATTGTGGTAAGCAACAGCGTTTTCGGGATTTTCGCGGATAGCGAGCTGATAAACGCGGATTGCTTCATCATGTTGTTTTGCTTCTGCATATGCCATGCCGAGATTGTTGAGGACTCTGTAACTATTGGGAGCGAACTTTAAAGTGTAGTTGTAGAAAGTGATAGGGTCACGCCAAAGGCGGTTTTGTTGGAAAGTACGAATACTTAGAAAAGTAGCAAATAGCATATAGCAAATAAGCGGAGCTTGCCGCAATGCGGTAGCGAATAGTACTGACAATTTGCCATTTGCGATTCGCGATAGGCGAATTAAGCACCAGCATAGCACTAGCCACACTCCGATCATGGGTATGTACAGCCAATGTTCGAATAAAAGTCCGTTAATCGGGACAAGAATGTTCGATGTGGGGATTAGACCTATGATCACCCAAGCGATTGCAAATACAATTAACCTGTTCTTTTTTAGGAAGAAAATTAATGCGGACAGAGAGCCGATTAACACGGATAATCCAAACACCACGTCTGGTGGTTTAAGAGATCTTGCAAGATCCACACCACGTTCAATGTGTAGGTCGTGTGGCCAGAAGAGAAGGCCAACATAAATCGTTAGGATTCTGAGGAAAGTGAATAAGCGGATTAGAGGACTTCCTGTAAATTCATTTTGTTCATCATATAGATTAAGTGTGTTTTGGAAGTTTAGTGCAGTCAAGCGTAGGAATACATATGCTAATGCTAGGGCTAAAAATGGCCATAGGAACTTTATGCAATCAAGAAAGAATCTAGGCCACTTTGCGGATTTGTATTTTTTGACATGAAGACTAAATTCTACAAGTACAAAGTAGCCGAAGAAGAAGACTGTTGTTTCGCGGGCAAGAAAAGAAAGTGAAAAGAGAACAAGGGAACAAGTGATCAAGTAAGAATTAGGAGGTTTTAGTTCTCGGAACTTGATGTAAAAAATAAGAGAGGAGAAAATTAGAACTGCGCTCAAGGGGTCGGAGATTCCGGAGACATATGTTATTGCTTCAGTTTGGAGGGGGTGCACTAGGATCAGAATGCTTGTAAGTACAGACAATAAACGGTTGTTGAACAGTTTGTTTAATAGAATGAAGAGCAGAAATGCTGATCCAATGTGTAAAGCTGTTTGAACAAAGTGATATCCGGGAGCCCAGTCTTGCCAGAGATGCCATTCGATTGACCAAATTGTTAAAGGAAGTGGTCTCCAGTAGTTTGATATAAGTCCTCTTCCAGCTACGTTATTTTCTGTGAAGTACTTTGGGATGTGTTGCCAGTTGTGGACATATTCATTGAATAGTATGTTGTCCTGGTCATCCCAAAACATTTCGTTTCCAAGACTGTTTCCATAAAGAATAAATCCAAGAACAAGAAATACAAGAAAAACAACTAAATTGTTCTTCAGAAGTTTTTTTAGAGAAGGTAGCATACTTTGCATTTTAGCAGACATCGCAGTTACACTGGAGTGTGGATTTTCTTCAGGTAATTATTTTAAGTATCGTTGAGGGGTTGTCGGAGTTTTTGCCCATTTCTTCAACCGGTCATTTGGTTTTGGCTTCACACATTTTACGTTTAGAGCAATCGGAATTTCTTAAAACTTTTGAGATATTTATACAACTTGGTGCAATTTTGGCAGTCCCCTTTTTGTATTGGAAAAAGCTTTTGAATAATTTTCATTTGTGGAAACTAATTGTTGTTGGCTTTTTGCCTGCAGGGGTTTTGGGCTTATTGTTTTTTGATTACATAAAGCAAACACTGATAGGAAATGAATGGGTGACGATCTTGGCACTGGCAGGAGGTGGAATTTTCCTAATCCTACACTCGCGGAGTGAAAAGCCTAACCACTCTGGGAGTGATATCGGAGCATTAACTTATAAAAATGCTTTGTTAATTGGACTTGCCCAAAGTGTATCTATGGTCCCAGGGGTATCAAGAGCAGCTGCCACAATTGTTGGCGGAATGTTTGTTGGTATGAGCAGGCAGGCTTCTGTGGAATTTTCGTTTCTTCTTGCGATGCCAACGATTTTGGGCGCTACGGTTTTGGATATTGCAAAGAGTGATTTTTCTTTCTCCACACAAGAATTAACCCTGCTTTTACTTGGTTTTGCTGGAGCGTTTTTGACCGCCCTTGCTGCTATGAAGTTTCTAGTTGGGTATGTGCAGAAGCATAACTTTTCTGCCTTTGGAGTTTATAGAATAGTTGCTGCAGTTGCCTACGGCTTGGTTTTCCTTTGAAACGGCTGTTTTAAAAAACCCAAGGGTTTGTTAAATTTCTGGGAATTTGCCTGAAATTGGGTTTTAGCCATTGGGTTTGCAAATTGTGAGTTTCTGTTTTCTCTGGCAAACACGGAGGCCACAGCTTGGGATCGCTGTTCTTTTGGGGTTTGTCTAAAGTTAAGATTTCTTGTTTTATTAGGACTTGATTTGTCTGCCATGCGCTCTATTATACACTCTGTGGCAATTGATCAGGTGTTGCCCAAATTGGTTGAGGTAAGTCCTTATAATTCTGGTTGGGCACAGGCTGAGGTTGTCCATTTGAGTCTACAATATAATAAGCCATGCCTTTGTGTTTTTCTATAAACACGTAATCTTCGTCGGAATGCCCGTACGACCAGTTGTCCAAGAGTACAAGGGGCTCTGAGCCGGCATTTGTCCATGAATGGCCATATTCAGGGTTAATAAGCAGTTGATCGCCTGCGGAGGCTTTGACAAGTAACACTTCATCAACTTTTTCTGGCGTCCACTCCCCTTCCTTAATATGTTTTTTTTGGAGGATTAGTACCCCGTTGCCCGATAAGACGCGATACAGCTCAGGTTGAGGATTAACTGTGTGGTAATGGCCAAAGGTTTTTGTAAACTCTTCTCCGAGCTTTCCTGGTTCAATTGTAGTCTGGTTTACCCATCCTTCTGTGTTTGCGGGGGTTACTGTATATACAGGAGACGGACCTTGGGAATTTGGGTCAAGAAGTACTGATCTTAGGTCGTCTAGCGAGCGTTGCATACCCTAATATACACCAAACTAGCAAAACAGGCAGCCGGTTGTGGTGGTGGCTGCCTGATCTTGTTTTTTTGCTTGACTGGCCTGCTCTTTCAGTCAAACTGTACTCTCACTGCCCTGACCTGGTTTTGTGGTGTACATAGGTATATTAATTTGTGAAAGTGATAGCGTGGTAAGTCAATTGTAAGAACCTTGTAAAGCAAGAACCTTGCAGCTGACGCTGTAAAAATCTTGTAAATACGAATTTGGGAAGAGTTAATCTTAATTTCTAATTGTCACATTGACTATTCGGACATTCTTCGGTAACCTGATTTGTGGAATGGACCCCCGATTTTGCATATGCGGTAGGTTTGATTGCGTCTGATGGGTGTCTCTCAAGTGATGGGCGTCATATTGATTTCACATCTAAAGATATCGATCAAATCCAGAATTTTAGAACGTGTCTTAATCTAACCAACAAAATAGGTACAAAATCAAGTTCAGCAGCACCAGGCAAACGTTATTACAGAGTTCAATTTGGAAACGTAAAGCTATATCGATTTTTGATAGACATTGGTTTATCTCCAAATAAATCTAAAACTCTAACCTCAATAGCTGTACCTGATTTCTTTTTTAGAGATTTTATGCGCGGCATGTTTGACGGAGATGGATATACGTATTCATATTGGGATCCAAGGTGGAAAAGTAGCTTTATGATATATCTCGGCTTTACTTCAGGGAGCAAGGTCTATTTGGAATGGCTAAAAGGCAGAATTCTAACGCTTTACAAGCTTACAGGGAAGATACGTCAAGGTACCCGTGCATTTCAGCTAGTATTTGCCAAAAAGGCAAGTATTAATTTGTTTAAGGTTATGTATTATAAAGACGATGTTATTTGTCTTAAAAGAAAAAATTTAAAAATTGCTGAATCTTTAGGTATAATAGGAAAATCAGCCGAGGTGCTGAAACTGGTAAACAGACTACCTTGAGGTGGTAGCGCCCGTAAGGGTTTGCAGGTTCGACTCCTGTCCTCGGCACCAGGCACAAAATTAACAATATATTGCGGGATCATCTAAAGGCAGGATAGAGGACTTTGAATCCTTTCATCTAGGTTCGAATCCTAGTCCCGCAGCAAAATTCCTATTTTGCGAGGAGACCAAGAAATTGTATCAATTTCTTAATCCCGCAGCCAAAGCAGCAAAGAAAAAGGGGAGCAGATTCGTCGAATTGACGGAAATGCTCCCCTTTGGGATGTGTGGACTTGAAAGCTACCTAGTTGCGGGTGCGGCTGTTGGTGCCGGCGCTGGTGTCGGTCTGGCCGCTGGGACTGTCACTGCTGGGCTTCCATTCGCATCGCCGATGTTGAAGACACAGGGGGTGTTTGCACCCTTGCACTTCTCAATCGTGTCCTGGAGTCCAAGCCAGTATGCGGCTCGCGGACCGTAGAGGGCTTCAGCATTGGCAAGCCGCTGAGCGTTGACGGTCTTCGCACCTTCTGAACTTTGGTCGTTGCCCTGCTGTGGCGGTAGGTGCTTGACATGGTCAACCACTATGCGAACTGGACTGCAGACGAATTTGCCTGACCCTGGGTTGTTCGGGTCTGGCCAAGCAGAGTTACCTGATCCGCAGAAGAGGTCGAGGCTATAGCCAAGGTTTGCTCTGACTGCGTCAGAAAAGGCTGCTGACATTGCTGTCGCCATTTTCTCGTACTCTGCCGGGTCGTTTCTCTGCCAAATGGAGTCGTTCACATTGATGGCAGCTTTCCGAGCGGCAATGTCAAGCGCAGGCCCGAAGTTCTCGGCGAGCATGCCATTCCATCCTGGAGTGGAGAAGTTTGAGTCTCCGCCTTTGTCCTGTCCGGTTGCGCACTTGTATTTGAGGCAGACGGTATAGAAAGCCGACATTGCCCCAGGGGACTGGTTGAGTGTCCAAAGTGCTCTTACTGCGACCGTGATCTGAACTCCGGTGTTCGTTGTTGCCTGGATCAGCTGGTTGCGATCACCAACAGCCTTCCCGTCTACGCCTTTCACAGAACCATCGTTGATGATGTAGTTCCGTGAATTGCAGGGTACATACGAGACCGCTTCTCCATCCTTCACAGTTTCTCTCTGTCCGGGATAGATGATTTGGTGAACCTTGGCGTCGTATCCGCTCTGGCCTGTGCCCACGATGAACCCGCAGCTTGCGGTTGTAGTTGCGGTGCCACATGAGGCAAGGAGTGCCATCGCGACGAGCGAAAGCACCATGATGAGAAAGTTTCTGGATTTCATTCCTATTCCTCCCGGATTTGTTTATTGAGTGTTGGACAGACAGGTTATCGTGTTCTTGCTCTGGTTTCTGCTTCCCTCCTCTTGCCTAATGGCACAATGCGAGCGGCCTGAAGAATCCGAGTGTTGACTTCGTAGTCAGCAAACAGATCGATCTCGCTTCCTTGCCGGATTGAGTCGAGAACAAACTCAGAAAATCCGGAAACAGAATCCCTTCCTTTCGTCAGTTCGCCCTCTGGATTGAGGTAGTACCGAGGAAAGTTTTGAATGTCGACGAACTTCCCTAGAACGCTCAGAATGTCTTCTAAACGTTTTTCGTAGAACCTCGTATCCTCCCTCAAATTGCCGCTGCTGGACTTGAAATATCTCTCGACATCCAAGCAGAGCTG
>CAYIUF010000010.1:0-5429 GCA_964366515.1 uncultured Gammaproteobacteria bacterium | reverse complement strand
TTCCCAGCCACTCTTGCAACCATAGTTCAAATGGACCAGGTACATGCGGCTCTGGTGGAAGCGGTGTAGGTGTCGGAGGCTTTGGCTTGGGATTCGCCGCTTGGTAGCGATGAATGTTCAGAGTGAATGTCCTTAGGGCGTTAAAAGCGTCGCTCGAGACGGAGACGCTGTCTGCAAGCCTCATCTGCTCTGCTGCCACACCTATTTGCAGTACAGAGGGGTTTGGGGCATGCCCAATAACACTTCTGCCTGCGGCAAGCCCGATGATCTGCTTGTTTCCAAGTCGATCGGATAAGAGGCTTGCGACTGCTGTGATGCTTGTTGACTGAATCGCTGCTGAGGGAAGCATAACCAGGACTATGTCGTCCTCATTGGTTAGTAGCTCAAGCAGCTTTGCCGTCGCGTCGGAAGGGACCCCCTCCGTGCCTGGGTCAACGTAGACGCGTGTGCGGGCTAATGCTTGCACTGCTGCATTCACGTATTCTTGTACAGTGGCCATTTACCTGCTCCTTATAAGCCTTAAATTTTTAACGTCCTGCTTCTTTGCTAGCATTATATCAAAACTTACCCTTTTCGTCTATAGGTTAAATGCAATTAGAAATCTCAAAAATATCGACCAAATTTACCAACAATGGTATAATCTCACTGCGGACGCAAAGCGGACACTTAGCTCAGTTGGTAGAGCGCTTCTTTTACACAGAAGATGTCGGGGGTTCGAGTCCTCCAGTGTCCACCCTTCGACTTTGTCTCAGGGTAAACAAGATATGGCAACTAAAAAGAAACTTACAAGATCAAATAGGGATAAAGTGTTGTCTGGGCTCCTTGGGGGTGTTGCGGAATATTTTGACGTAGATACAGCAATTCTGAGGCTTGGGTATTTGGGAGTAACAATATTTACGGGGTTTGTCCCAGGAGTTGTATTTTACTTTTTAGCAGTTTTTGTAGTTCCTTTGAGAAGTAAATAGGGTGAGCTAGCCAAGGTGGTCACGGCGGACGCTTGAAGAGCGCCAGATCTCAGTTCGACTCTGAGGCTCACCACCCTTCGATTATTTTATAATCTCAGGGTAAACTAATATATGTCCTGCTTTGTTTACATTGTAAGGTGTGCTGATAACTCTTATTACACAGGAATCACATGGAATCTTAGTAAAAGAGTATTCGAACACAATGGTAGGATTAGGTCACCGCTTCAAATGAGTAAGGTGCCAGTATTGTTAGTTTATTCAGAGAAATTTCTTAACAGAATAAGTGCGGCTAGGAGAGAAAAAGAGATAAAAGGTTGGTCAAGGATTAAGAAGGAAAAGTTAATAAGTAGTTTACACTGAGGTGTAATGGTCGAGTAGTTTACACTGAGGTGTATTCGCCGAAGTGCGGGTGTAGCACAATGGTAGTGCACCTGGTTGCCAATCAGGTTACAGGGGTTCGATTCCCCTTACCCGCTCCAGACGGGGCAGTGTCCCCAGAGAAGTGCTGAATGGACTGATATATCGGGCTAATCGAGGGGTTCCCAAAGATATATTCTTTCATAAAATTTTGAGCCTAAATATATTTCAAAGAGACTGGTATCGAACCCTGCCTTATTTTGTCTTTACTGCTGTACATTTATTATTTATGCACTTTGGTTCTGCGTCACAAACAACAAGACAAACATTCCCTGGTGGTGGAGGCGGGCCTTTGTAGTCTTTTCTAAGCGAAATGCCACATTTACAGGTAAATATGACGCATTCATTATCGTTATTGCAGTAGCTTGCTTCAGCTGGGTAACTTTTCTCATTTGAAGGATGGATTGCGTCATGCGAATTATCCGAAAATTTAAAGGTAGAGAGAATTTTGTCAAAATATTCCTCAAGGACAGGAGTTAATGTAGGGTTGGAAAAATCATAAAGACCTTCTTTGGCGGGTATCATTGCTACTTTATATTGGAAAAGATCACCTTGATATTTTCCCGATCCTTCATAAGTTCCCTTAAGAATATACGCAGAAAATCCATTGAGAATGAGGTTACTCTCTTCTAGATTAGTAACCTTAAGATTGTATAGTCTCTTCTCAGGATTTGATTTTCTCTCTTCAATTGTTCTTCCCGGTTCTAGAAAGAGCATAAAAGTAGAGCCAATTGGAAGGCGATTATTATCAAGTTTGAGTTCTGTGGGATTAATATAATAGCGAGGATTACGCAGCCCTGGCTCTTCATATTTATAACTCCACCAAGTAGAAGGTATCTTAAACTCAAGATTATTTACAGAAAGACTCTGCCAATTAGCAGTTTCGTCTAGAGAATTCTCTGATCTTATATTTGATTTGCTTATCTGGTATGGATGACGAAATAAACTCTTTGATTCTAAAAGTACTAGAATAACTAGTAATGTTAAAACTAAAATTAACCACTGTTTTCTATTTACTAATCTATGCCTCATAGGCTAAATCTATCAGTTTTCCTGACATATTTCCATTAATTTGTTAAAATGAATGAAGATTTTATCTAGCATGGGTTCAAAATAATTTGCGTGTCCCGCTCCAGACGGGACACCCATGTCCCGAAAGGCCTGAATAGCTTGATATAACGGGCTAATCTTATGGTTTCCGAATGAGAATAATTTCACAAACTGTTAGCTTCAATTTTCATTTGGAAGGGACGAGAATCGAACTTAATATCTCTGAGCATATTTATAAAGAAGATAAATAGTTAAAGCAAATAATACAAATGCGATGGTTAATGCAATTTTGTTGTATCTTTTAGGTATTATTACTTCATTTTTCCACATATACGCGTTTTGAATCACCGTCCACTCTATTGCCGTCAAAAAGTGAATTGCTAATAAAATTAAGAACAAAATTAGAGGATACCACCAGGATTTTAACCCAATCACTACTGCAACAAGTGAAGCACCTATAAGGAGAGAGAAAATAGCCAGGCTTATAAATCTAAAAAAAGACCATTTACTGCCAAAGTATAAATTATTATAAAAATTTCTTTTATAGGTATCCTTATATTTCTCTGGAAGTTTACGAGTTAAATGGTTTAGAAACATCTCTAGCATATTTTGACTCTATTAGTATGATAAAAGAATATCATGTGCAAAACTCAATGTAAACTTCTTTTAATTTGATAAAATGAATAAGTATCTCATCATAGTAGGGTGCTAAATAACTTGCATCTCCCGCTCCAGAAGGGACACCCATGTCCCGAAATGCCTGAATAGACTGATATATAGGGCTAATCAAAAAAGTAGTCGTAATTATCCCTTGACATTAGGTATAGGATCAGATACAATTAATTCATGATTTCAGTTAATTTTAATAGGAAGCAGTTTGAAGAACTCTACCCTAATGATGAAGCATGTTTACAGAAGTTATTCCTTTTAAAGTATGGTAACGCTAAGAAATGTACCAAGTGTGGCAAACCTTTTAAATACCACAAACTAAAGAATTTAAGACTATATTCCTGTCAGTTCTGTGGTTGGAATATTGCTCCTACAGCCAATACTATCTTTCATAAGTCACCTACACCTTTGACTGATTGGTTTTATGTTATTTACCTTTTCTCCATATCTAAAAATGGTTTATCAGCCAAAGAGATAGAAAGACATTTAGGAGTAACTTACAAATGTGCTTGGAGGATAGCCAATAGAGTACGGATGCTGTTTGATGTAACTGGTGGTAGTAATTTAAAAAATACAGTTGAAATTGATGAAACATATTGGGGTGGAGTAAAAAAAGGATTAAAAGCCAAAGAATATAAAGACAGAGGGACAAGATACAGGAGATCAAGTAAAAAAACTGTTTTTGGTATGGTTGAAAGAGGAGGTATGGTTAAAGCTAAAGTAGTAATCAATGCCAGAAGGAAAACAGTAATGCCTCTTATTAGACAGCATATTGAAATAGGTACTGAGATTATGTCTGATAAATATCATGCCTATAGAATATTAACTGAGCAAGGATACCCACATCAGACTGTTAATCATACCAGAGAAGAGTGGGTTAGAGGAAAAGTTTACACAAACACTATTGAGGGCTTCTGGAGTCAGTTAAAAAGATCACTTAATGGCACTTACCATATGGTAAGTCCTAAGTATTTGCAGTCTTACGTAAACGAGTTTTCTTGGAGGTATAACCAGAGGAAGAACCCTGTACCTGCTTTTTATCTTTTATCGGATAATCTTGGACGGAAAGTTTAATCATTTTATCAAAACGGGTATGAGGTAGTTTAGATTTCATGATTTCTAATTATATCACCCATCATTTTCTACAATCCTCAAACTATTTGGGAAAATAAAGACAAGAAAGAAGAAATTCTACTTTAACATTTTATGAAGGTCTTCATCAGGTAAGTCTTTGACATGATCACCAAATACTTCCCTTACCTTATCAACTGTAGTCTTTTTCTCTGTTGATTCCATTTTTATACTCATTAGTATCGAAATAATTAACATAGTAACTACTGCAAGTGCTGCTAACATTGTTAAATTATCTTTTTGATAAATGCTCAATGATAAAGCAATGACACCTGAGAAAAGTAGCATTCCAATAATGCCAACAAATTTATCTCTCAAATTTTTAAATAAAACATATGCTGCATATAGCCAGAATAAATTAACAAAAGATAAAATTATTATAGAAGACTTAGAAATCAGAGATGTATTAGGAGAAAATAAACCCATGAATTCACTGATAAAAGAAACTGTAGCTATAGCTAATAAATAAACTGCTCCAATATATCTTGCTGTTCTTCCAATCTTTTGAGAAGTACTCATTCTTCAATTTTAAATTATAAAATAGAGTTTTGCAACAAATAGTAAATAGGATTTACCTAACGTGATGGTATAGTTACGAAAGTAGTTCACCTGTCTCATCTCCCTCTCATGATTTCTGAATACATTAGCTTCAAAATGGTTCGATGCCCGTCTCTTCCTTACAATATCAAGCTCATGAGTAAAATTATTCCAGCGACCATGCTTATGATTCCTAGCACCCTGACACTATTACCCTTAAATATACCAATATTAGCTCCAGGACCCGTTGAGAGAAATGTCCACCCATCTTTAAAGGCATAAAAACCATAAAGTATTGATAGTCCTCCCATAGCAGCAATTAAAACCCACTCCGGGAAAGTAGGAAATAATTGATTTAGGCCGAGTAGAACTAAAATTAATAAAGCTCCACCTAAGCTAAATGCTTCTCTGCTCTTTTCTTTTTGTGTTTTTGGTTTAATTGCCGTCTTTTGCATTGTTATTAGCGTATCATATCTAGGAATTTTGATAAACTTCCATCATTTTGCTAAAATGAGATAGGATTCGAGCGAGGAGGGGTTCAAAATAATTTGCACTTGCCTGTCGGCAGGCAGGTCTCCCGCTCCAGACGGGACACCCATGTCCCGAAAGCCCTGAATGGACTGATATATAGGGCTAATCTCAAAGAATAACATTGTGAGG
>CAYIUF010000009.1:0-19929 GCA_964366515.1 uncultured Gammaproteobacteria bacterium | reverse complement strand
AGGCGCTCTCTTGAGATAGGATCTTCTTTGGGCGGCTGTTGATTTTTTGGTCTAATGATTGGAGCGCGAGCCCAGACCTCCTCGAGAATGAAAATTGGAACTTTGAGTAAAAGCGCCAGGGCGACTGCGTCTGAGGTTCTTGAGTCTAACTCGACATGCCGGCCTGAAACGTCCATGATGATGCTTGCATGATATGCGTCGTCTCTCAGGTCTTTGATTAAAACCTTCTCAATTTTGCCCCCAAGCGTTGAAACCACAGTGCAAATGAGTTCGTGGGTTTGCGGTTCGTCGTGTTTGAAGTCCAGACCAATTGACACAATCGCTGCATATATTACATCGTCGATTATGAGGCCGAAATATTCCTCACTTTGAGTAGCTTTCAGAAAAAGCGCCCTTTGTCTGCCAAAGGCATTTGCCACGAGACGATAAACCTCAAGCTCGATGAGCATTTCTTACTCCTTGTTAATTTGCTTTTTGGACTTTGAGGAAGTATATCAAGAAAGTTGTGCTATATTAAATTATGAAGAAAGTTTGGATTTTTTTAGGAATTGGGATTCTTATTGCGGGAGCCGGCTGGCTTGTTTTTTGGATGAAAACTCCGGGGAAGTACGATAATCTTGCAAAGTGTTTGAAAGATAAGGGGGCAGTTTTTTACGGTGCATTTTGGTGTCCTCATTGCCAAAACCAGAAGAAGATGTTTGGTAAGTCTTCTATGTATTTGCCCTACATTGAATGTTCAACTCCTGATGGGAAGGCGCAGACTGCAATTTGTAAAGAGAAGGGTATTGAAAGCTATCCAACTTGGGTATTTTCAGGAGGGGAGAGGGTAAGCGGTGAGGTTGCACTTTCCACACTGGCAGAAAAAACCTCCTGCACACTGCCGCAATGACTACCCCACAAGTAACCCATCTGCTTTCCTTACTAACTGTGGCTGGACAAGTGTTCACGATCGTTATACTTTTGTCCGTGCTTTTAAAAATTAAGTCAAGGCTCTTGGGCTTTCTTTGGCGGAATGCACTCAAAACATGTTTTGTGGTTGCACTCACAGCAACCTTGGGAAGTTTGTACTTTTCAGAGGTTGCAGGATTTGAGCCCTGCAAGCTTTGTTGGTATCAGAGAATTTTGATGTATCCTCAAGTTCTTTTGTATGGATTGGCACTTTGGAAAAAAGAGAAACATATTGTTCCTTATGGACTGCTCTTGAGTGCGGTTGGGGCTGTTATTGCGGGGTACCACTATTTACTTCAAATTGGGGTTGTACCAAGCTTGGTTTGCGATGCAGTTGGATATTCGGTTTCTTGCTCGCAACGTTTTGTTATGACTTTTGGGTATATAACGATTCCTATGATGGCATTATCTGCTTTTCTTGTGATAATTGCGCTACTTATGACAATTCGTAAAAAATAACGCGAATGATTGTGCTTTAGACGAGATTGCCACGGTCGCCCCCGGCTCTCGAATGCGCTATGACAGCGCAATGACAATACGGTTATATGAAGGTTAGGGCTTGGCCGGTTTTTCCAGCACGACCCGTACGGCCGATTCTGTGGACGTAATCGTCGTAGGATTCCGGGATATCATAGTTTATGACGTGCGTTACGTCGTTTATATCTAATCCGCGGGATGCAACGTCTGTTGCAAGAAGTACCTGAAGCTCACTTTGTTTGAAGGCTTGGATTGCTCTTTGTCTTTGGCCTTGGGATTTATTTCCGTGGATTGAGGCAACTTTGAAGCCTCTTACGTTTAATTCTTTTGATAGGCGTTCAACATTCCATTTTGTTCTTCCGAAAATCAAAACTTTATCAAACCCTTTTTGAATTAAAAGCTGATGGAGCTGATCAACTTTTTTATTTTTGTCGATAACTCTTATTACATCTTGGTTTATTGACTGGGCCGTATCGCCGGTTTTGACTGAAACTTGGACTGGGTTTTTAACAAATGCATCCAAAATTAGCTTTACTTTTGGGGAGATGGTTGCAGAGAAAAACAGAGATTGTCTTTCGGGGGCAAGCAGGGATACAAAATACTGAACGTCTTTTATAAAGCCAATGTCTACCATCATATCGACTTCGTCAAGAACGATATTTTTGAATTCAGACAAATTGATAACTCTTCTTTGGATTACGTCTTTTATTCTTCCCGGGGTTCCAATTACAAAATTTGGATTCCTTCTTAGATCGTTAAGTTGTTTATTAATTTTTGCTCCGCCAATCAAGAGCGCTGAATAAATTCCCATATGGTAGGCAAAATCTTTTAGCTCTTCTGTAATTTGCAAGGCAAGTTCTCGGGTTGGGACAACAATGAATACTCTTTGGGATTTGTCTTTGAAAACTTTATCGATCAAGGGCAAGAGAAAGGCTGCTGTTTTTCCGGTTCCTGTATTTGCAATACCGATTAGATCCCGGCCCTCAACGATTGGGGCAATTGCTTGATCTTGGATTGGGGTGGGGGAAACATAGCCTTTGTATTCTATGTTTTTGACTAGTTGGTCTGTAAATCCAAAACTTGAAAAGGTGTTTTTGGCTACAAATTCAATTTGTTCCAGCTCTTGTGCTTTGTTTACAAACCTTACAGGATCAATATAGCTTCCACGAGCTGGACGGGCATGGCGAACAGCGCCGCGACCTCCGCCATATTTTGGACGGAAAGAATTTCGGCCGTGGCCTCCGCCACGATTACCATTAAATGGTCTGAATTTATTTGACATTTTTTGTACCCAGGGGAGCTGTCAAGTTTGGGTATCTAATTACTAGGAACCGAAATGAAGCTCAAATTTTTGACTACAGGATAGTATAACATAAGTGGGAGATATTTGCTAGTTTGAGGTAGAATAGGCATATGAGATCTGTTGCTTTATTTGATTTAGACAAGACAATTTACAACACACATACTTTCTTTCCAATTCTCAAGTGGTTTGCGGATCGGGGGCTGGTTTCTCAAAAGTCACATGAGGCAGTGATGGAGGAACTTGTAAGACACAGACGGGGAGAGACAACATATACGGATGCTGCGCGAGCCATGTTTGCGATTATGGGGGAAGAGGTTAAGGGAAAAAGCGAGAAGGAGTTTATAGAGGATATTGCCGAGTTTTTTAAAAATAATCTAAGCAATTTTTACCCATATTTTGCAGAAATCTTGCCAAAACTGAAAGAGTCACATGATGTTTTTTTAATTACAACGAATGTTGGGCAGGTTGCAGAAGCTGTTAAGGAGATGTTTGAGCTCGATGGAGTGATTTGTACAAATTTTGAAGTTAAAAATGGGAAGTTTACGGGGAAGATGTTAACCACATTGGCCGACGGGAAGCATGTGGTTTCTGATTTACTGAAAAAATATGGCAAGGGATCAATTGCAGTTGGGGATTCTGAGAATGATATTGGGATGTTGGAATTGGTGGACCACCCATTTTGCATAAACCCTTCACCCGAGCTTTTGCCTGTTGCTCGAAAGAGGGGATGGAAGATTGTAACTGACAAAAATGCGGGCGAAGAGATTTCAAAAGTGTTAGAGTAAATAATGCCCCAACGAGGATTTGCTACGGTTTTCGTAATCTTAGGAGTTCTGGTACTTTTGGCTTTGGCTTCTGGATTTATTTTTACTCTCAAGGAAAAGGGTTTTGGTGGGTCGCAGGATACAGAACCTGGTATTACCAAGACAAAGGCGATGAAGCTTGTTGAGGGAGAGCGGCTTGATAACTATGGCTGCGAGGGAACTGGGACGGTCATGTTTGGTACTTCTCCAATGGATCCTAAAGATGTTGGGGATGTGCTTCCGTATGGCGCGATGATTGGCGACCATGTTACGCCAATTGACCACATGTATTTTTCCCCAATAGTTTTTAACTCTCCAAGAGATACTTATGAAGTCAGGGCAATAGGAGACGGGGTGGTTACAGCAATAAGCCGCAGAACCATACAGGTTTCTGATAAGGGTAAAGGGAAAGCTAAGCCTGAGGAATATCAACTTAAATTTTGGCATACATGCGACTTTGCAAGTTATTTTGATTTAGTTACTAGCTTGTCGCCAAGATTTAAGGCTGAGTTTGATAAACATGTTCAACAGGGCGATTGGGCTAAGGTTGAAATGAAAGTTACAGAGGGTGAGTTAGTTGGACGAATTGGCGGACAGACTTTGGACTTTGCGGTTTTTGATTACACAAAACAATTACCCGGATTTATAGTTCCCGAGCATTACCTTGCGGAGTCTTGGAAAATCCATGTTGTTGACCCTTTCCAATATTTTAAAGAACCTGTTCGGTCACAGCTTCTGGCTTTGAATCCAAGGCAGGCAGAACCTCGTAGCGGAAAACTTGATTATGATGTTGACGGGAAGCTTGTCGGGACTTGGTTTAAAGAGGGGAATAACGGCTTGGGGGACCCGGGCGGGGAGAATCCGTCAACATGGCGGGCCCACCTTTCGTTTGCATACGACTCCATAGACCCTAGCGGGCTCATGATCTCAATTGGTGACTACGCGGGGGAGACTGCTCAGTTTGGTATAAAAGGCAACACACCTAATTGGACTGGGACTGATGTTAACTCTGGGCTTCAAAAGTATGAACTGGCGAATATGGAGTATTACAGAAGTTCAACTGGGGGACAATGGAATAGGATGACTCCGTTTACCGATATTAAGGCTCGTCCACAGACAAATGCCCAAGGAGTTGTTTTGGTCCAAATGTTGGAAAAGCGAAAAATAAAATTTGAAGCGTTCCCTCGCAAAACAGCAGATCAGGTTAGCGGATTTACGACCAAGGCTGTCCTTTATGAAAGATGAGCAAAAGGGCGTTAGTGTAATTCTGGTTATTTTAGTACTCTTAATCATATCTGTAGTATCTCTTCTTGGGATAAATAAATTACCACAACTTGCCTCTGTTAGAGAAAATATTCCAGGACTTGCAAAATGTGAGGGGAGTAAATCTGTAAAGCTCACAAATTCTCCGTTAGATCTGGATGATTTAAATATGATTGGCCCGATGGGGCTTATGCTTGGCGCACATGTTATTCCCAGTGATCATTTGGGTTTTGCTCCAATTCAAGGTAGGGGTCCCCATAAAGTTTATGCTCCAGCTGACGGAACAGTAAAATCTATTCAAACAAGAACTGTTCAACTTGAAACTGGTAAGACACAAAAAGCTGAATATCATATTAAGATTTCCCATAACTGTGGGTTTTATACAAAGTTTGATTTAATAAATACGCTTTCTCCGAAACTTACTTCTGTGCTCAATAAAAATGCCGATTATACCAATAATATAAACTTACCTATCAAAGCTGGAGATCTAATCGGTACATTGGATGATGATGGGCATGGGTTAGATTTTTGGGCGGTGGATGAAACGATAACTTTACCCGGACTTCTTAATCCGGCTAGGTTTACCAGAGACCAAACTTTGCTACATGTCATAGATCCATTCCCACTATTTACCGAGCCACTTCGCTCTGAGCTTTCTAAGAAGGCGATGAGACCAGTTGAACCACAAGGCGGAAAGATTGATTATGATATCGAGGGAAAACTAGTTGGAAATTGGTTCGGAGAAGGGTTTGACGATCGGGATCCTCAATTTTGGCTTAAACAACTGGCAATTTCATACCATGCCTTAGATCCAGAAGCCGTGGTTGTGTCAATTGGTGATTGGAAGGGTGAGCCAACACAATTTGCTATTTTAGGCAATAAACCGGACCCAAAAGATGTAAGTGTCGAAACTGGACTAGTCAAATATGAGCTTTACGAAGCTAACTTAGTTCACAGTGATGGGTCGAGTTGGGATTTTACTAAGTTTGCCAATGATTTAAAGTTTCGCTCTGTAAATCAAGCTCAAGGTGTGATACTAGTTCAACTTATAGAATCTAGAAGGTTAAAAGTAGAAACTTTTGTTGGTAAAACTGCAGAACAGGTAACTGGATTTACAAGTAGGGCTTTGATTTATGAAAGGTAAATTTTCTTTGTTACTGAACTTTTAGGAGGATTTGTTCGGGTGGAGGCTCAATGTCTGCGTTGTCTTCAAGAGTGATAACTCTTTTTTCTAGCTTTTTAGCATTGTCATTGTTAATTTTGTACATGTCTCCGTAAACGTTGTTTGTGGTTTCTATATTAAGCACAGAAGTCTTTAAAGCGCTTAGGGTTTCTGCTTGTGTTTTTGCTTTTTCTGAGAGTGACCTAAGCTCTCTCGTGTGAGAATCAAGGGTTTTTGTGACTGACACTAAAGTTTTTGAGTGTGAGTCAAGGGTTTTTGTGACCGATGCAAGGGTTCTTGAGTGCCCATTGAGAGTTTTTGTATGCCCACTCAGTGTGTTTGTATGCTCTTTTTGAGTTATTACAATAGGCTTGAGCGCCTCGTCTAGAAGTTTTTTAAAGTCGTTTGGTTTCATCGATTTATACTAGCAAGTGAAAGGGGGGTTTACAAGATACCTTAAATGAGTCATATGGGGATTAAATCATGAGGAAGGGAGTGTGTCTAGTTAAGGGGGCTTAACCGGTGTGGGGGAGGTTCAGGCAGAGGCGACCGGGCGGGCGTGGAGGATCTCGTCCTGCTTCATGGGACGAATATCATCTTTTTTAAGCGTTAGAAGGGCAATAGTCTTGCCTTCGCCAGTTACGAATTCAACCTCAAAAGCTTCTCCACTATTATATGTATTTACAATAGCGCCCATGTCTCCTTGGCGGAGACCATGTTCTTCAATATCGCGGTTTAGTACTACCGTATCTAGTTCTGCAAACATACTTGATTATACTACATAGGATAGGCGGTCACAAAAGTTGGGTTTTCTCCTTCCGATTCTATAAACCACACCGTGGTCACGTTAATTTTGACTCCTGTGGGAGCCTTTATTGACCCGTTTATGCCGTAATTTGTTCCGTACTTAGTTTCACGAACTGCAGTAACACTTGCGTTCTTTGCTAGATTTAGCAGCTCTTTCTCGAGTAGATTTACATTTGTTCCACTGAAACCTGCTTTGCGAAAGAATTTAGCCTTAGTTTTACCGACGGGGTGTTTTATGGAAAGTAAGTAATTCAGAATCTTGTTTCTAGAAATTTGCGCTTGATCAGCATTAGGGAGCTTCACTGTTTAAAGTATAACAACTATTCTTGCTATACTTGTGCTTCATATGTCTTTAAAAGTTGGCATAGTGGGTCTTCCCAACGTGGGGAAGAGCACGCTGTTTAATACTCTCTTGAAAAAGCAGCAGGCGTATGCTGCGAATTTTCCATTCGCGACGATTGAGCCGAACATTGGAATTGTTCCAGTTCCAGACTATCGTCTGGAAAGATTAGCACAGATTGTGGGAGCGGATTTACACGGATCATTGCCGCCCATTGTGCCGGCGACTGTGGAATTCGTTGATATCGCTGGGTTGGTTGCGGGGGCACATAAAGGAGAAGGTTTAGGAAATAAATTCTTGGCGCATATTCGGGAAGTTGATGCAATTGTGCATGTTGTACGAGGATTTACAGATGAGGATGTGATTCGAGCAGGATCTGTTTCTCCAGAGGAAGATTTAGAAATTATTAAGACAGAGTTGGATCTTGCTGATTATGAAATGGAAGAAAAGAGTAAGGGAA
Organism: uncultured Gammaproteobacteria bacterium; assembly: GCA_964366515.1. Taxonomy (GTDB): domain Bacteria; phylum Patescibacteriota; class Microgenomatia; order UBA8517; family UBA10165; genus 2-12-FULL-44-25. Next base: position 12,366 of record CAYIUF010000009.1, on the reverse strand, counting down.
AGAAAGGCGACGCGAATCCAGATTTGCCTCTATTTAAGAAGAAGCCTATTTTGGTTGTTTTGAACATAGATGAAGAGACGCTGAAAGACGCCGAACAGGTGGAAAAGAACTACGCGGAAGAAATGGGTTTAGAGAAGGATCAAATAATTGCAATCTGCGCTAAAACCGAGGCTGAGCTTGCGGGACTCGGGGACGAGGATGCAAAAGCATATCTTGCAGAGCTTGGAATTACACAGTCGGGCTTGGAACGCTTGATCAAAAAAGCCTTTGCAACCTTGGGTTTGATTACATTTTTAACTGCGGGAGTAAAAGAAGTTCGGGCTTGGACCCTTCGGGCGGGGACAGACGCCCTCAGGGCAAGCGGTATAATTCACACGGATTTTATGAATAAATTTATAAAAGCTGAAGTTGTAAGTTTTGAGGATTTTGTTGAGTGTGGGGGTCCCGCCTCGCCCGGCGAGCGTGCTAGCCTCGCTGAGTCTAAGCGGGCGAGTCGAGGCGGGTGGAAGGCTGCTCGTGAGGCGGGAAAAGCGAGGCTTGAGGGGAGAGATTATATAGTTAAGGATGGGGACGTGATTGAGTTCAAGATTGGTTCCTGACCCGCCTTGCATCGCATAGGCGAGGCACGTATACTTACAAACATGCGAAAATATGAATTGACTGTGATTTTGCCAGGGGCAGACACAGAGGCAAAGCAGAAGAAAACTTTAGAAAAAATTGAAAAGTTGGTTTCTGGTGTCTCCGGGGAGGTACTAAGCAGCACCTCCTGGGGTAAGAAAGATTTGTTTTACCCAATTGCCAAACAGAAAGCGGGAGTATATTATTTTCTTAATCTTGCGATTCCTCCAGAGGGAGCTGCAGTTGTAAATAGGGAAGTACAGCTCGACGGGGACATCTTAAGACACCTGTTAGTAGTAGGTGAGGAGGTAACGGTTACGAAGCCCGTATCGTCAGAAGGTGAGGGTAAGGTCGTCACTCGTAGCCGAAAGACGTCACCGAAACGGGCATCGAAACCCAAACCGAAAGACGTTACCAAATAATTATGGCAAGTAGATCATTAAACAAAGTACAACTAATTGGGAATTTAACACGCGATCCTGAACTTCGATATACACCAACGGGCGCTGCTGTTGCGACTATTGGTTTGGCAACGAATAGATCTTGGACAACTGACGAGGGAGAAAAAAAGGAAGATGCAGAGTTCCACACAATTATTGCTTGGAATAGATTGGCTGAGATAGTTGCAGAATACTTGAAAAAAGGATCCCAAATTTATGTTGAAGGCAGACTTTCAACTCGCGAATGGGAAGCCCAGGACGGAACAAAAAGAAGAACAACTGAAATTGTTGCAAACGAAGTAATATTCTTGTCCGGCGGAGGGGGAGCTGCGAGGGCTCAATCTGCACAATCTGAAGACATTGATATACCTGCTGACTTCGGTTCTGGAGAAGCACCAAAAAAAGAGAAAAGTGGGAATTCCGCTGCTGACGCAGGGCAAGGGAACAAGGGAAAAGTCAAGAAAGAGAAGGAGGAGAAACTGGAGGACTTAAGTGATGAAGATATTCCCTTCTAATCACTCGTTCACTAGTTCACTCGATCACTAATTTTTATGCCAGCAAGACGTCAGAGACGAGACGAAAAAGATGGTAAAAAAGACTCCAGGCGAGAGTTTGTTTCCAGGCGTCCTACTGTTTGTCCATATTGCCAATCAAAAACTACTCCTACTTATAAAAGTTGGGAAGATCTTTCAAAGTTTGTTTCGGATCGCGGGAAAATTCTTCCCCGTTCAAGAACCGGAATTTGTGCAAAACACCAAAAGCACTTGGCTCAAGCAGTAAAGAGGGCAAGACACCTTGCGCTTTTGCCATTTGCGATTAGACCACTTTAAGTATGCGCTTCACCTTGCCCCAAATTAGACGATTCGCAATATACATCTCCGTTTTGTTTCTCACATTTTCGCTTGGTTGGTTTGCAAATGCGAAATACAATACTGGCGGTACGCTGTTTCGTGTTGCAAATACTCTAAAGATAGATCGTGCGATTCCATCAAAACATAAAGATGTTAGCTTTGATCTTTTTTGGCAAGTTTGGGACAAGCTTGAAAGCGACTACTACGACAAGTCAAAAATAGACGAATCTCAAATGGTTTTGGGGGCTATAAAAGGGATGGTTTCTGCATTGGGGGATCCATATACTGCATTCTTGCCGCCTGATGAGCAAAAGCGAACACAGGAAGATTTATCGGGAGAATTTGAAGGAGTCGGAATTGAGATTGGATTTAAAGGCTCGCGTTTGGCCGTTATTGCGCCCCTTGAGGGGAGCCCTGCAGAGAAGGCGGGAATAATAGCAGGCGACTATATTATTGGTATAAAAGCCTCAGAAGGCTCTTCAACCTCCGGTATTAAGGATTCTGAGAAAAAGGTTGAGACAGGGACAGCGGGAATGAGCTTGATTGATGCAGTTTCTGAAATTCGCGGCAAGGCCGGGACAAAAGTGACCTTGATTACTACACGAGATGGGGAGGATAAACCCAGGGAGGTTGAGATAACGCGCGCGAAGATTGAGGTTCCGTCGGTTGTATTGTCATTTAAGGATAATAATGTCGCGCATCTTCAATTGAAAAGATTTGGGGGGAATACCCAGGTAGAATGGGACAAAGCGATTGTACAAATCCAAACGAAAAAACCAACTGCAATTGTTTTGGATTTAAGAAATAATCCTGGAGGATATTTGCCAACTTCTGTCAATATTGTGTCGGACTTTTTGAAGGATGGGGTTGTGGTTATTCAGCAGTCAGGGGATTCAAAGCGAGAGATGGCTGTCACAGGCAAGATGAGGATTCCAAAGGACACAAAAGTTGTAGTTTTGGTAAATGGAGGATCTGCGTCTGCATCGGAGATTGTTGCAGGAGCTTTGAGGGATCGTGGGCGCGCAAAACTTGTTGGACAAAAAACCTTTGGCAAAGGAACAATACAGGAAGCAAGGCCGGTAGATGGAGATTCAGGGCTTCATATTACAATTGCAAAATGGCTAACCCCCAATGGGACGTGGGTGCATGAGAAAGGTTTGGAGCCGGATGTTGTTGTTGAGAACAAGACAGATACTGAAGAAGATGAACAACTTACAAAAGCTTTAGAGCTTTTGAAATAATTTTCAATTTTTAATTTGAAATTTTTAATCAAATCTAAATTTTTAAGATTTAAATTTTAAAAACATTCATTTCAAATTTTAAATTTCGAATTTTAAATTACCAATGGATCAGTCACCAAACAGAATAAGCAGGCTAACTTTAGTAGCAGTTGCTGTAGTTGGAATTATTGCCCTTTTTGGCGGGGCAGTTGCAGATAGGGTTTTTGGGCTTCGGCCTTTGGACAAGTTTTTTCCAAGAGGATCTGGGGTTGGGAACATTACTTCAAGGCAAGTACTGCACGAGGAATCTGTGACAATAGACATTGCAAAGCGGGTATCTCCAGCCGTTGTCACAATTGCGATTGAAGAACCCCAAAGAAAAGTTTTACAATTTGATCCATTCGGCGGTTTTCGTTCAGAGACCCAAGGCGGCCAGCAAGACATTGCAACTGGATTTATTGTTGATGCAAATGGGCTTATTGTTACAAACAAGCATGTTGTTGCAACGACAGGGGTCAAATATAAAGTTATTACAAAAGACGGAAAAGAATATGAAGTTAAAAGAATTTACAGGGATCCTTCAAATGACCTCGCACTTGTGAAGATTGATGCCACTTTGCTTACTACTGTTGATCTTGGGGATTCAGACCAAATTCAGGTTGGGCAATATGTGGCGGCAATTGGGACTGCACTTGGGGAGTTTCGGCACTCGGTAACAACAGGTGTGATATCAGGAATTGGAAGGACTATTGAGGCAGGAAGCGGGAACCCGTTTGAAGGGTATGCAGAGCAGTTGGATAATGTTATCCAAACTGATGCCGCGATCAATCCTGGGAATTCGGGAGGGCCACTTTTGAATAGCACGGGGCAGGTTGTTGGAGTAAATGTTGCAGTAGCGGTTGGGGCAGATAATATTGGGTTTGCCCTCCCAGTAAATATCTTGAAAACTTCAATTGACCAATTCCATAAGACTGGAGATTTTTCTAGGCCATTTTTGGGGGTACAGTACCAAATAATTACAAAGTCTGCCGCTTTGCAAAATGAGGTTCCTGAGGGAGCATATGTTCGGGATGTTGTTTCTGGGTCGTCTGCGGATCGGGCAGGGATAAAAGTTGAGGATATAATTACCAAGTTTGGGGGAGAGAAAGTGGAGGAGAAGAATCCTCTTGCGACTTTGGTAAATAAACATAAGGTTGGGGAGGTTGTTGAGGTTGATGTTTGGCGCGACGGACAAAATCAGAAGCTAAGTGTTGCGTTGTCGGAAGCTCCGGAATAAGTGTTACTCGAGAGTTTTTACTGCTTCGATTAGTTTATCGAGATTTCCATCGACGATTCCTTCAAGGTTTCCAAAGTTCTTGTTAATTCTATGATCTGTGATTCTGTCTTGGGCGTAGTTGTAGGTTCTTATTTTTTCTGAACGGTCTCCGGTTCCGACTGCTGCTCTAAATCCCTGGAGTTTGGCTTTTCTTTCTTCTTCTTGGCGCTGTGCGAGTTTTGATTTTAAAAGTTGGAGCGCGAGTTCTCGATTTTGTTCTTGGGTTCTTTCGACTTGAGAAGAAGTTACAATTCCCGTTGGCTTATGGATTAATCTTACGGCTGTTGAAACTTTATTAACATTTTGGCCGCCAGAGCCCCCACTGCGGAAAAATTGGATTTCTAAATCTGAGGGGTTAACTTGTACTACCCCTTGTGCAATTTGGGGGACGACCGCGACTGTTGCAGTTGAGGTATGTATCCTTCCTCTTTTTTCTGTGTTTGGGACGCGTTGGACTCTGTGGACTCCGGCTTCATTCTTCAAACTGACCCACACACCGGCTCCACTGACTTTTACTGTTTGTTCGTCAATTGGAGTTGTCTTCCAATTCTTTTTTGTGGCGTAACGCATATACATGCGCATTAAATCTGTTGCCCAGATTCCTGCTTCGTCTCCGCCTGCTGCGGGGCGAATTTCAAGATAAACTGTTTGAGGTTCCATTACTTGGCTCGAAGGTCTTCCAAAGAAGTAGGCCTTGAAAGTTCTTGCTCGATCTTTTCTTTTTTCTTTGCCGATCTTCTTTCCTTTTTTGACATTCTGTCTAGTTTTGAAGCAGTTAGGCTATCAACTCTTGCCTTGAATTTATCAACTCTTCCTGCTGTATCGACATATCTCATTTGGCCTGTGAAGAATGGGTGACAATTTGAGCAGATTTCGACTTTTATTTCAGGCATAGTTGAGCCGACTGTAAATTTGTTGCCGCAGGCACAAGTTACTAAGGCTTCTGGGTAGTATTGTGGGTGGATTGTTGCTTTCACAAGGGAATTATATCATTTGAAGCTGTAGTAGCGCAATTCATTGCGCGAAAAAGCCCAGGTTAAAGTGTTGGTACACAGTTAAACTGGGCCGTTGGTTAGGCGGTTTGGACTTCCGGAGAGGGTGGGGTGATGACATCGATGTGTTTCCAGGTCTTGGTCTCGGGACTCCATAGCCACATCACTGTGTTTGACACGAGTGCCACTCCCAAGCAGCAGATTGTGAATCCTCCGAAGATGACTAGGCCAGCGATTTTGTGGTTTGATGACACTAGGTCATGCAAACCCAGTCCTCCAACAAGTCCGCCAAAGATGGTAAAGAAAGCCGAGTCATTGCGATAGCGGAACTTTGGTTCTGCGCTGGGATTCGCGCCTGCTATTCCCGTGCCGATCAGTCCAAGGATGAATGAGCCCGCTATGCGGAGGGGCATGTCGGCAGTTTCTGGGTTGGCGGTAAGAGAGCTAGCGAACAGAAATGCTGAGCCTGCCAGAATTGCAGTTGTGACCGTTGCGATTGTTCCGCAGAGCCCAATCATGATAGAGGATAGGATTAGGTCACAGGCCTTGGAGCGTATTTTCCACAGCAACACATCTATTTTGTCCCTCATCTGATTCTCCTTAATTAGTCAAAGTGTGGCTGGAATTTCCAGCTGCTTGTCAGAAGTATACACCTTATGGGGTTAAAAAGCACAAAAAAGGCCCAGTCAGGTGTGTTTTTGACACAAATGTCTGGGCCAGGGGTTAGGCGGTTGAAGCAGTTTGGGCTCCTCGCGGCAGATGGAGGAGAATCAGGTATCCCACGACGGTGAAGATTGCACTGACGGTTAGGACCCCCAATCCTATGGCATTGAAGGGTGGAAATGCCAATCCAACCACAGTTCCGCCAATTAAGAGCATTAAAGATCCAACGATTGTTGTTATCCCTATAGGTAGGAGACGGGGTGCCCCGAGATAAAGATAATGAAGAGCCAACCCAGAGACCATCAGTCCCAAAGATATTGCAAATGCTTGTGTGATCAAATTTTCAGTGACGCGATGAGCGGAACCGAATGAGATAGCCCCAACACCCATAAGGCTAATTGCGATGTATCTTAACACCGGCTTTTCCTTTCTTTGTTCAAGAGCAAATTGCTTTGGGGATATTGTACACCTGATTATTAAAAACACAAAAAACCCGGCTTCTGTCTCTTGGAGAAACATATTGCCGGGTTTTGAAATTTCCACCGGAGGGAGATGCATGATGAAGAGGAATCATGCAGAGCTCCGCTCCGGCAGGGGTGCCCTTTCACCCCAGTTGGGCTTGAAAGCCTTGTCTTTTTGGGTTTTAGGCTTTTTCCACGATTGGTATGTGGACTGGGAAAGTTATTCCCATGTCATGCCCTTTTTGGGCGATTGCCTGGATCAGGGGATGTCCGTTGATGCGCTTGAGTCTTTCGTTTGATAATCGAGAAAGTTCTCTTAGCCAAAGCGTGACCTGGCCACGAGTTGCGCACTCAATTATCCATGGATCCATGCCCCTAAGCCATGCAGGCAAACCCAGATGCGGATCTGGCTGTGTAGCCGTTGGGCGGACGCGGGCTGTCTGCCGGTCTAGAAAAGCGGCGGCTTGAATGTGTGTGGGCCCAAATCTTGTCCGAACCCTTTGTGCGTTTTGCGAACTTGGACCTTGGCCAATTCTCCAGCGTGATGTTCCGACCAAAAGAACCCCCTGAAATTTGAAATGTGCCTCCTAAACCTGGAAACATTATTATTGTAAGGCTTTTTTGGGTACTTGTGCAAGGCATGAAAAACCCCGAATTACAGTCTTCTGAAAGAAGAAAGAGTCCGGGGTTTGGGTTGCGTTAGCAGCCTTCTCTTGGTTGAAGGTCTGTCCGACGTGCGACGCAGTGTGCGACTCGCCTGGGTGCGGCGGGTTGTTCAACCGGTTCGGGCGTGCGTGCGGGCGTCGGCTGAGTCTCGATGTTGACTCTTGGCGGCGCTTGGGTTGGTGTCGGTGCTGGGCGGGGAGGTGCATCTACTGCCATTTCGCTTGTGCTCCTTTTTTTGGTAGCCCTATGCTTGGGCGGGAATTTCTTCGTCTTCCACTTCATAGCCGAACATGGCCACGAAAGCTGGGGTGAAGCAGGCGCATGCCGTAATGAGTGTCACAAGCGTTATGGGCATGTGGAACGGTTTTGGGATATCCCACAAGAGGGTTGCAATCATGATGCACACACCTGCTGCGGCTCCGCCGAACACTTGCCAAAAGGGGACGTGCAGTTCCTTTGCGTTTGCTGGGAGTTCTTCCTCGCCGTCGTACATAATGACTTGCTTGGCCATGCAAAACCTCTTTCTTGCCTTAATGTGCACTGGTTATTGTACTCCCGTTAGGGGAGAGAAGCAAAAAATTACTCTTCAAGAAGTATATTTTCAATTGGACCGAGTTCAGAATCTTGAACAAAGGCTTGGTAATCTTTTGCTTGCGCCGATTTTCTAAAGTAGGCAAGTACCTCCTCAGGATGCACCCATTCGGTTTTCCTTTTGCCCAAATAATCTTCGTAAGAACTTGGCTGTGCCTCCCAGCCTTGCAAGGCGTGGCCTGGCGAGGCTAAACTGTGGCGATGGATGTACTTAGATAGGTATACAAATTGTGGGTCTGTTACAACAGCCACACCTTTGTAAGTGTCTTGATATAACGGCCCGATTCTTTTGTATTTACGGTTGATGTACATCGTATAACGAGTGCAAAGCGAGTTCATAAATTTATCTATTGAATATGCGCTTTTCTGTTTGAGGAAGAAGTGGAAGTGGTTGGAGGCCAAGCAATAGGCGAGTAGGGTGATCTCGCCATAAAAGTTGTTCAGTCGGAGAGCTTTTAATATCTTGTCTCTTTCGTGGTAATCGATTGTGGGGTCAGACAGCTTTTCCATCAGCGCTTTCTCGTCCTTGGGCATGAGATATTCCTTAATGTATGAGAGAAAAACACCACAGTCTTGAGGCTCTAGAAATATAAGTTGTTTGTTTACACCCCGATTGTAAAGGTGATAATAGCTATTTTCAGAGTATTCTTTTTGGCGATTTCGGGGAGGCATATTTCATGGTATCACCAGGCGATTAGCCTTGCAAGGCGTGGCCTGGCGAGGCTAGGGCGGTTGGGAGGTCGGAGACCTTGAGGGTTTCTTGGGAGTTTGATTGCATGTTTTTTAATACAACTGTTCCTTTTTCTGCCTCTTCTGGGCCGAGGATTACAACGTAGGGGATTGCCCGTTTGTCGGCGTATTTAAGCTGGGACTCAATTTTGGCGGATTCATTAGGGTAGATCTCTGTGTTTATGCCAGCTTGACGGAGCACGGAGGTGATTTCCACGGATTTTTCGGCCAATTCTGGGGAAAATATTGTGACTAAGACTTTTGGTGTTGCGGAGGCAAGCTCGCCTGGGAACAATCCGCGACTTTCCATTGTTTCAAGCAATCTGTCAAACCCAAACGCAATGCCGGTTGCAGGAATTGTTTGGTTTGCAAAAATGCCAATCAAGTTGTCGTATCTTCCTCCGCCAGCAAGTGAAAGAGAGGGAGTGTCTTTGTCGACTAGTTCGAATATTGTGCTTGTATAGTAATCAAGGCCACGGACGATCAGGGGGTTAAATATAAAGTCTTTGTTTTTTTCAAACCCCATTTGCTCAAGGTATGAGAAAAGTTTGAGCAGATTTTCTGAAGGTTTAAGAGATGTTATTTTTTCCATGAAACTTTCAACTTCAGAATTTGGCATTCCTTTTTCTATTAATTCTTTTTCAGCAGCCCCGCGGCCAATTTTTGGAATTTTGTCGACAACGATTAAATATTTTGGATCAATTCCCTCAAAAAGCGTTCGGTCGTTTATGTTCATTGCTAGGGTTGTGAAGCCAAGTTTTTTGGCCGCATCAAGAGTGCACGCAACAATTTCAGCGTCAGCCAATGCTGAATCTGCACCCGTTATATCGATGTCGCATTGCATGAATTCTCGGTATCTGCCTTTTTGGGTATTTTCTGCGCGCCAGACGGGTTGGATTTGATATCGTCTAAACGGGGAGGGGAGCATATCTGCATATTGCGCAATTGCGCGCGCAAGAGGTACTGTTTGGTCGTATCTTAGGGCAACCCTTCTGCCGCCATTGTCGGTAAATTGATACATGAGCTTATTGCCTTCCTCCCCATATTTGCCCATCAGGATTTCTTCGTATTCTAAAGCTGGGGTTTCCAAAGGCTCGAAACCATAGAGCTTAAACACCCCTTTCAGAATGTTGGTTGCATATTCTCTTTTTCTGGCCTCTTCGGGTAGAAAATCCCTGAAGCCTTTTAATGTTTGTGGTTTGTCCATTTTAGATATCATACAGCATGAGAGTATTGGGCGGAAAGCAGAGTGAAACAAGAAATGTTCCAATCATACTTTCCGCCCTGAGTTAAGGATTAGCCGTGGCTGCCGCCGCCCATAAGGCACCTCCCTTTCTCCAAGCAAAATGCCTGGGGGTGACTGAGGGGACTTGAACCCCCAACCCCTGGTGCCACACACCAGTGCTCTGCCAATTGAGCTACAGTCACCATATTTGCAAAATGCTTCTATCAACAAAAAGACCTCCCGTTCGTTAAGCCCCATGTTTTTTAGATTCTGGACAAGCCAGAATGACATGAGATTTAAGGAACGAGAGGCGTCTTTACCCCGTTAGAACGAGAAAAGACCGCTTCCCGCGGTCCCATCCTTATTTCCAGAATTATTGCTAAATCTGGACTCTTGGATCAGCTCCGCTCGGGCGACACTGACTGCCTGATTCCGTCCAGAGGACGGTCAGCCTTTGGCTGATAACAGTTTGGCTTCTGGCGAGTATTTGGCTCGCTGCTTTCGGGTCGTGACTCCGATCAAACGCATTTGGTTAACTTGTGAGGCTATTATACCACTTTAGGCCTATATTGTCAAGAGCGCGCAATGAATTGCGCTACTACAGTGCGGGGGAAATGGTTGGTGTAGGCTTTTTTGTTGGCACAGCGGTGGGCTTAACAATCGGTGTAACTTCTTTCTTTGGACCGGGAATTACATGGACTCTTGTTGCTATCAGCATTCCGGATTCGTCTGGTTCTCCTATTGCTATTGCCTTGTCTTCAAGCTTTATATCTGGGAGGACAATTGTGCTTACACTTCCATCATCTTCTTTTCCTGTTATTTTTGTTGTTTGGCTTACCTTTACAGTTCTTTCTTCGTTCTTTTTGCTTTTCAGAGTAAAGGTTGTTTTGCCGACAACAATTACATTTCCGTGCGCAACCTGCTTTTTGTTTTCTAGGGCTGGAACGTCTGAGGTTATTATCCTTTTTGCCTCTAAAACGTCTTTTTCATTTTTGTAGCCGAGGGCTAGAATGTTTTGGCCGATTGCTATGTCTTCTGGCTTAACCTCTTTTCTTTTACCTTTTGTAATCTGGAAATATTTTGTTTCCTCGTTTGTTGAAACAAGGCTTAGTGTTTTTGAGTCTTTTTCAGTTTTTATCTCAATTGTATGGTCTGTAACTTGGGAAACGACGCCAATTACTGCTTGGGGTTTGTGAATAAGTGTATTTAGTTTTTCTTTTACTTTTTCGCGGACAAGGTCTCTTACTGAAGGAGTAGATTCCTCTTGTGCCCTAGCCGGCACAGAGGTAAATGCAAATATCAAAATGCAAAATGCAAATATACAATTCAAAATGCAAAATTTTTCAATTTTGATATGCATTTTTGATTTTTGATGTTTCATCTTTGATATTTACTCGAGTTCCGTTGAGTATACTACGGCCAGTTCGATTTCTTCTTTTTCTCCATCTTTGTCAATTGAGGTTACTTTTATCAAATTTGCCCCGCCTGCAAGCTTAATTGTGCCCTCAAATTTACCGTCTTTGTCTGCTTCAAGGAGTACCTCTTCTTCCTTGGTTGATAAGATTACGGTCGACTCGGGAGTTGTTTTTCCGATCACTTTTACTGAATCTAAGGATACTACTGAATTGGTCTCGGGGGAGTCTACTACCAAGGCCCCGGAGCTCATTTCATTTTTTTCTGTTTTTGGAGCAGTTTGTATGAAGTCTTTGGGATTGTTGTTTGTGAGCGCCTTATTTGCTCGCCACAAACCAAAGGCGACGACTGCCCCAATTATGCCCCCCAAGAGGATGGCAAAGAGAACTTCTTTTCGCATCTGGAAAAGTTAACATGACGATATACTGTTGTCAATGTTACAACCCGGTGGTAAGATGACGAAACGAGATTGCCGCGTCGCCGTTGGCTCCTCGCAATAAGAACCCGAAGCGGGACCTTGCCACTTCGTGGTGACAAAAGAAAATTATGGATATTTCTTGGTTGGGGCATTCGAGCTTCCGCATAAAGGGCAAATATGCGACTTTGGTTACCGATCCGTATGCTGCGTCCACTGGCTTGAAATTCCCCAAGACTGATTGCGATATAGTTACAATTTCTCATGGCCACCAAGATCACAATGATCTTTCAAAAATCGGTGGCGAGCCAAAGGTGGTTTCTGGGCCTGGTGAATACGAGATCAAAGAGGTTTCGATTTTTGGAATTCAAACATTTCATGATGACTCCTTGGGAAAAGAGCGCGGACGCAATACGGTTTATTCAATAACAATGGATGGGCTTCACCTTTGCCATTTGGGGGACTTGGGACATAAGTTGACCCAGGATCAGTTGGGGGAAATTGGGCAGGTTGATATTTTGTTTACGCCGGTAGGCGGAGTCTATACCATTGATGCTGAAGCAGCAGTTGGGGCAGTTAGCGCAATTGAGCCTAAGATTATCATCCCAATGCACTACAAAGTTCCTGGCTTGGCATACGATCTTGAGACCGTTGAGGCGTTTGTCAAAGAAATTGGGATGGAACCGACCAAGGTGGAAAAATATAATGCGACTTCAGACAAATTGCCGGAAGAATGGGCGGATTATTTGGCAATGGCGGACGAGGTG
>CAYIUF010000008.1:0-20408 GCA_964366515.1 uncultured Gammaproteobacteria bacterium | reverse complement strand
GAATGGCACGGTTTGGGTTTAGTTTTTTCGGACGGTATAAATTCTGTGTTGTCGGGGACATCCAGGCCCATCGACATTCTTTTTGTAAAAGGGAGACTTCTGTCAAATGCAATCTTCTACTTATTCGCAACCTTTTTCCCTTTTCAAAATACTCAAATGGCATACCTTGCAATAAGTCTTCATATTACTGCTGCCTTTCTGACATTTTTATTAATAAAAAGACTTATTGGTAATATCGGCATATCCTTATTAGGGGCTGTGTTTTTTGCCGTAAATTCTGTTTCCCATGGCGGTGTGACTTGGGCTGTTGTCTCTATAAGTACTGTGGGATCAACTATCTTAGTTCTCGTCTCGACGTTTTTCTTTTTAAACTTTATAGAAGCGAACAAATCTATGTGGTTGATTCTGAGCGGGATTACTCTCTACCTGTCATTGTGGTTTAAAGAAACCGGACTTTACCTTTTCATCTTCTTCCCGGTAGCAGCCCTTCTTTTCAAAAAGTACAACTTTAAGTCTTATATTTCACAATTTTGGTTGTTTATTGTGCCGTTTTTGTTGATTGCAGGATACAGAGTTCTAGAACTGAGATTGAGAACTACAGATTCAAACCTTTACTTGACCGGCGCAAATGAAAACTTCTTTTTGACAATACTCATTCGAATGATTTTATACCCGCTTACCTCACTTTCATTGATGTTCGTTCCCGGAGGGCCTTTCATTAACTTTGCAAGAGATATTATGAGAGTTAACTACTCATATTTGTGGAGTGCTACAAATAATTTACTAATTGCACAGTCGGTAATTTTAGATCTTTTGGCTGTAGTTCTTACATGTTTCATACTACTAACTATTTTCGTCTTTCTGCTTAAAGAAAAAACTGAAAACAAAAAAAAGGTCATATTTTGGCTCGCCTTCACCCTCTTAAGTTTCTCCCCGTATGTATTGCTCGATAAAGATTTTGCCTACCTTGAATCGAGATACTATTATCTCCCGGTTGTTGGTGGTGCAGTAATACTCTCTTGGCTTCTTGCAAGAATGAGACAAATACTTGGAAATAAACCGTTTTTATTCACAATTTTGCCGCTATACCTTGTTTTTATTTTTTTCCATGCGCAAAGCGTACGTACTGCGATAAAAGCCCAGATTGTTTTAAGCGATTGGAGGACAAGTTTTATTGCCCAATTAAAAAATCAAGTACCCACGCTTAATAACAATAAGAATGTGTTTTACATAACAAGTAATCAAACTTACTGGACAGATAGTAATAAAATTCCGTTTCAACAAGGCTCTGGATACACGCTTATGGTTCTTTATTACGATTCAGGAAAAATTCCAAAAGAACTTCTTAAAGATGGATACTTGTTCGAAATCGGTAGTCAAGGGTACAGAGAATCAGAGGGGGTTGGATTTGGACACTTCTGGGACAGGGAAGCGCTTAAGGAAGCTCTAAAAGCCAACAATCTTCCCCAAGGCAGTGTTATTGAGTTATACTACAATTCTGAAAAGAGGAGTTTATCCAGAGAAAAATGACTAAAGCAGTAATTTTCGATCTCGACGGCGTACTCGTAGATGCGACAGAATGGCATTATGAAGCTCTGAATGATGCATTAAAACTTTTTGGTTTTGAAATAACCAAAGAGGAACATATGGGATTTTACAACGGACTTCCGACCGTTGAAAAATTAAAAGTGTTGTCAGACAAGAAGGGATTGCCAACGGGATTGCATGAGGTCATTAAATCATTAAAGAGAAAGTATACAGACGAGCGTGTTGCTCAGCTGTGCAGGCCGGCTTACGAAAAGCAGATTATGTTAACCCAGCTAAAAGCAAAGGGTTATAAATTAGCTTGCTGTTCGAATGCGCAAAAATATTCTGTAGTTAACATGCTAACATTCTCGGGAATCTTAGATTTTTTTGAACTCGTGATAGGCAACGACGAAGGCTTTGCTCCAAAACCGGCACCGGATATCTATCTTGCAGCTTTTAAAAAACTTGGAATAAAATCATCTGAGGCTATAATTGTGGAAGATGCACCACACGGTATTGAGGCAGCAAAAAAAAGTGGGGCAAAAGTAATAGCAGTAAAAGGGTATCATGACGTTGATCTCTCGTTGTTTGTTGGGGAGAAAGTAATATGAAAACTAAGCCAATAAATATTCTGATCCCTCTTGCAGGCGCAGGATCAAGTTTTGTTAGGGCTGGATACAGTTTCCCAAAGCCATTAATTGACATAAACGGCAAGCCTATGATCCAGGCAGTAATTGAGAATTTAATCCCCAAAAACCCTCATAAGTTCATCCTTATATGCCAAGAATCACATTACGAGAAATTTTCCCTTTATCAGATCTTTTCCAACGCAACAAAAGATAATTATGAATGTGTCAGGCTTACATCCCCCACGAAGGGTGCAGCATGTACTGTCCTTACTGCAGTGGATTTTATAAACAACGACGAGGAATTAATAATTGCAAACGCAGACCAGCTATTAGATTCTGTAATTGATGAATTTGTAGACTTTGCAAGGAAAAATAAACTCGATGGGGCAATTATGACTTTTGAGTCAAACCACCCTCGTTGGAGTTATGCGTTAACTGACAAAGACAAAAATGTATTACAAGTTGCCGAGAAAAGAGTAATCTCAGACAATGCTACCGTTGGTATATATTATTTCAAAACTGGCAAGACGTTTGTCGAAGGGGCAACCAAGATGATCGAGAAGGATGTTACGGTTAACAATGAATTTTACGTAAGCCCCGTTTATAATGAATTGATTCTCTCCGGCAAAAAGATTATGGTATATAAGATTGATAAAACAAAAATGCACAGCCTTGGAACACCCGAAGACTTGAGAGAATATTTAGATACGAGAAAGAAAGGAAAAAAGAAAAAGTGATAGTTGTTGTACCAATGGCTGGAAGAGGATCAAGATTTTTGGATGCTGCAGACCAAAATCCAGAATACGCAAGACCCAAGCCGTTAATTAACATAAAAGATAAACCTATGGTTAGGTGGGCCCTTGACTCCTTGTCTGCCTTTAATATCCCCACAAGCAAGCTTGTCTTTATATGCAGGCGTGACCATGAAGATGAATTTCAGATTTCAAAAAGCTTAAAAGAAATATTTGCACAAGACATAAACGTATTATTTGTGGAGCAGATTACGCGTGGTGCTGCTGAAACAGTTCTTATTGCCAAAGATTTTATAAACACTGATGAGGATATAATTGTTTCTGACTCTGACCATTATTTTAATGGAACGCCACTTTTTGAAGCCGTAAAAAATAAAGAAGTAGATGTTGCAGGTATTATCCCAGTGTTTCAACCCCCAGATAAAGAACCTAAATGGAGCTATACATTGTTTGATGAGAACAATGTTGCATCAGCTGTTGGGGAAAAAGACGCAGAATTAGCAGCAAAAGGCGCCTGGGCAAACATTGGCGGGTATTACTTTTCCCATGGGAAAACATATGTAGAAGAAGCAGAAAAAATGATTGAAGCAGGGGACATGTATGGAGCAGAAGGAAAGAAAGAATTCTATATGGCCCCGACCTATGATAGGTTAATAAAAAAAGGAATGAAAGTAAAAGTAGCCAAAATTCCGCAAGTCTGGGGATTAGGCACCCCCGCTGACGTTGAGTATTTCGAAAAGAATTTTGTTGAATGAAAACTTCTAAATTAAAAGACTTCACAAGGGGATGGTTTATAGGAGATTTTTCGCCAACCCTAGTAAACACAAAAGATTTTGAGGTTGCAGTCAAAGAATACAAAAAAGGGGACTCTGAAGAAGCACACTACCACAAAGTAGCCGATGAAATAACTGTCGTGTTATACGGTAAATGCAGTATTAACGGAAAAATCTTTGGGAAAGGCGATATCATTTGGAACGAGCCTGGTGAGGTTGCAAAGTTTGATGCACTCGAAGATATGGCAAATGTGGTTGTAAAAATTCCTTCAGTCAAAGGGGACAAATACCAAAACTTAAAGTTTTGATACTTCTTCAGGATAATCCGTGCAGAAATAATCGTTACCGGCAATTTTGATCTCTTTTATTCTCTCAAGTAGTGTTTTGACATCTTTTGAATCTGGGTGTGATTCTCCGCCGTACAAACCAGGAGAAGTCCCATGTAGTTCCGGTGTTACTAGAGCCGCAAACATACCGGCTTTATGAATAGCATCAAAAAACTCAGGTGTATAAAGCCTTTTTGTGCTCCCACCCTCGTCTTCCAAATCCCATTCATCTCCCCAGACACCCTCAATAATTCCATCTGCCCGAAGTGCCAGGGCTTCCTCGAGTGACAATAACGTCCCTCCGACAACTTCATTAAATCGCTTTATATCATAAGGGTGAGAAACAGATGGAGCCAGTCGAATCGTAGGGAACCTGCCTTTAAGTGTTCTTGCTGTATCTGCTTTTACGTCGAAGATAAAAAATTTATCAAAAACACCTCTGTGTTTTTCCAAAGCGTCCATTATTCTCTCCAAAGTTTCTGGAGTTTGAAATCTAGACTTTAAATGTAAAGCACTAACTGCCCCATCACTATTTCCTATTAATTCCATAACTTCATCAAAAGTTGGAATTCTTCCATTTTTAAGAGGAATCTGTGTAATTTCCTCCGTAGTTAGTCCTGCTACCGGCCGTTCGTCGCGACCATCAGTGAGCCTCTTGAGCGTCGCATCATGCATAACAATAATCCCATCTTTTGTTGGGTTCGGGTCAAGCTCAATTCCCCCAAAGCCTCGTGTTAGTTGCTGTTGAAACGCTTCAAAACTGCTTTCAGAGAAAAAGTTAGGATTGCTCGGCTCTAAACCCCTATGAGTTATTATTCGCTGTTTCCCGATTGTCTGTGTTGACGACATGAGTACAAAATTATATGCTTTCACTTAATGCAAATACTAGATCTGTCTTCTAAGCCTCTTATAAAAGGTGCAAAACACTGGTCTGCCGAAATCAACCAGCTTTACCATCCGACCGGAAAGTTTGGTCAGGATTCTCAAGATATTGTTTATTCACACGGCAATCTAAATACAACAAAGTTTGTCCCGATTGTTCTTAAAGAATGGTTTTACCTTCTGAAAGAAGGGGGCTACCTTGTAATCGACTATGTTCCAGATGAGGCATGTGATTTTAAAAAATTAGAAAAGCACATGTGGTGGCTTTGGTTGGGCAAGTACGACATTCTTTACCATGGCCCTGTAAAACAGTCACCACAAAATCAAACTTCCAAAAAACTTGCTGATTTTGTCAAAGCTACTCCAAGTCAAACCGTAATGGCAAAGGAAGATGGTACGCACCTAAGGTTTGTTTGCAAGAAAATCGAGTCGACAAAAATCCCGGGAGATTCAATTGATAAATGGACATTTGGGATGATTACAAAAGGAGAAAGAAACGACTGGATTGAGGAAATCATTCAGGCAATACACAAACAAAATATTCCAAACTACGAAATTATTGTTTGTGGAACATACCATGACAGAAAAGAAAAGAATTTTAGATATATTCCTTTTAAAGAAAGAGATGATAAGGGTTGGATCACAAAAAAGAAAAATCTAATTGTGAAAGATGCACAATATGAGAATTTGTGTATCATTCACGACAGAATAGTTTTGGGAGACGGCTGGTTTGAGGGTATTAAAAAATATGGAAACTGCTTTGAGCTTTTGTGTGTCAAACAAACTCTTCGTGGAAATCCAAACCTTAGGACGGGAGATTGGATTACCTTCGGAGAGAATGACTTAGATCTGCCTTATGGTATTGCGAAATTAGATTACGAAGATTGGGATGAGCAAATTTATGTTGGCGGTATGCTTACTACGTTAAAGAAAAGTATTGCCATAGAATGCCCATGGAACGAAACACTTTATTGGGGTGAAGAAGATGTTGAGTTAACTTTCAGGCAAAGAGACGCAGGATTCCTTCCGAGGTTTAACGAGTATTCATCAGTTGAAGCACTATCTTGGAGATTCGGGGACTTACCTTCAAAATATTACCTGTCAGAAGGATTGATTCCAAAAGATATGCTTCTGAGGAGAGTTTTGCGAACTCTCAATAAAATTCTTTTTATGAACCGTACTCTACGAACAATACTTGCACCTTTTGTACTCTGGTTTGTGCGCACTAAGCTTTACCGTCTCGTAATAGCCCATTAAAATGAACGAGACTTTTGACTATGACCAAAAAGTCCTCGGCAAAGATGAAGTCTTTGACTACAACGAAGTTTTCATGGGAGTTACTCATGGAAAAAAGGGCAATTACTTTATATCTTTTGAAGAAGATTACCGGCTTAAACATTTAACCGATGCAGTCAAAGCTAAAAGCGGCAAATTAGTAGATTTGGGTTGTGGAGGGGGACTACTTACAGAGAGCCTAGCTTATTATTATCCTAAAGTAAAAGTATTTGGATGTGACGTTAGTAGAACCGCAATTTCTTATGCCAAAAAGTTCGGAAGCGGCAAAGTAAATTATGATCTAATAAAGAACAAGAAACTTCCGTATAAAGATAATTCCTTTGATGTATGTATATGTCTGGACGTATTGGAACACATACCCGATGTAGATTATTTTCTAAAAGAGGTAAAAAGGATACTTAAAAATAACGGTAAATTCTTTTTAGTTATTCCTTGCGAAGGACAGCCCTTCACGTACACCTGGTTCTTTCAGAAATTAAAAATGGGTGACAAACTAACATTTAAAAATTGGGGGCATATACATCCTGAATTCACCCACAAAAGCGTGACAAAACTTCTTGAGACGCATGGCTTTTCAGTGCTGGGGAAAACATACAGTGAACACATTTTTCATCAACTTCTAAATTTCTTTACCTACTTTCTTCCAAAAGAAATCTTAGAGTTTATCTTAAAACAGAATGCTACTAAGTATTATGACCGCGGAATCGTTGAGAAAGTAGTTAAGAATGACAGAAAGACAGATATATTGGACGTCATAAGAGAAACATGGCTGTTTATAGGGACAATTTTAAGCCGCTTGGTAATAACACTAGACGTGCTATTGTTAAAACGAATACCATTTACAGCTTGGAAAATAAATTTGTATACTGTTGTAAATAAGTGACTCCTGGGATATTATGGGAAAACTTGAGACAGATTTTAAGTAGTTATGCTAAACAAGATAATAAAAAAATTTTCTGAAAATACTCGACTACATGTCTTAATTGTATTTTTCTCGGCAGTTATTACTTTCTTTCCAACTTCAAAATTCTTCTTTTATCTAGACGAGTGGGGGGCTCTTTATGAATTTACTCATAAGCCTTATCAATTTGGCCTCTTTACAACAAATAACTACTATCTCCTTTACAAATTATTTGGCCTTAACGCCGCAGGTTATTACTCAGCAGGCATTTTGATTTATGCCTTATCTGTGGTTCTTTTCTATTTTTTCGCAAGATATCTTTTTAAGAATAAACTAATGGGCCTTGTGGCTGGATTATTATATGCAACAACACCCGTTGGAACAAATACTGCAACAATGATTTGGACATACGTTGCCGAGGGCGGGTACCCGATGGGGATAATGCTTCTCTTATGTTTATATTCGCTACTAAAATACCTAAGAGAGAGGAAACTTATCTACTTCGCTTTATCTGCTTTGGGGTTTGCATACTTCTTGGATCTGGAACCAAGGCGCGTGTTCTTATTCGTTCCAATACTGTTTTTGCTTGATTGGTCGGTCAGTGCCAAAAAATTCATTCCTTCTGCCGGATTTTTTGTAAGGCAAGCTGTTTTCCTTGGAATTTTTATTGCTTATTACAACTACGACGTAACTATTACAGAGATTGTTACAAAAGGACAGATATCTGTCGCTCATTCAACGCTTGGTGGAGATGCCAAACTTGACTTTGGAATTCAGGCACTGACACACATAAAGCCCTTTGTTAGTTTAACTAATGTGTTGCTTGGTGGGCCATGGATTCTTATTGCACCCAGTCTGAATGGATACGTTGACATATTCAATCCAGAACACATGCATTCGCTCGCTATTTTTACAACAGCCGTTGCATTAGGTTTAATAGTACTTTCTTTCAAAGTTAAGCGTGAATGGGGGTTTTTAAACTTATTTGCCCTTGGCTGGGTGTACTCAAATGTCATGGGGTTTTACATCTTCAGCTCTCCAGGTGTCTCAGACACCGTACACAGGACTCTTTCCATAGCCGCACCCGGATATGCACTCTTTTTTACAATTTCAGGATTTTCACTGTATACCTTTTTCAAACAAAAAAAGTGGAAGTCAGGAAAGTTTTTCAACCGTGCCTTCTTATTTTTATTGGTGGCCTTTACAGGAATAAATATGCTGGCATCTCATTACAACTTTAATAAACAAATAGTTTTCCAAGGTATACCTGCAAAAAACTTTTTCAAAAATTTAAAGAGTTGGTATCCGACACTACCAAAAAATTCGATTATATACATTGATACGCCGAGAGATGTCCATATAAGATATCAATTAAGCAGGATTTACGGGGGAAATCCGTATGGGAATGCATCAAGTATTGCTGCTTTCTATCCAGAAATCAAAAAAGAAGAGCTTTTGGTTCTAACTAACTTTGTTGAAGTCGAAAACCTTGTAGAAAAAGACCCGTCATACGTCGATCGAGTATTTGGATTTTACTTTGACAAAACAGGTTTGCAGAACAAAACTGAAGAAATTAGGCAGAAATTAACAAGTGAATTTTAGAACAAAACTCAGGGGAAAAACTAGCTAAGCTTGGTGTAGGCGTCCCAAATTCTGTCAATTCCTTCAGTTACCCCTACTTTAGGCTTCCACCCCAACATTTTTTGGGCTTTTGAGATATCACTTATATAGATTTTTTGATCCGCCACGCGCCATGGCTTAAAAGTAAGCCTTAATGGTTTTCCGCCTTTTTTATTAAGATGCTCGATTGCCTCCAAAAGGCTAATTGTATTTTTTACCCCGCCGCCAACATTAAATACTTGCCCGCGAGCTTTGTCTATATTTTGTAATTCTTTTATGTATAACTCAGCCACATCCGATCCAAAAAGTGCATCCCGAACTTGTTTTCCATCACCATAAATATTTAGGGGGGAATTATTAATTTTCGCTCGTACAAACCAATCTGTCCAACCTTGGTCTTCAACTCCTTTTTGGTAAAGGCCATATATGCAAGACATGCGGTTTATCACAGTCGGCACTCCATAGATATGAAAATACTCCTGAGCATACAAATCAGCCGTTGCCTTTGAAGTCCCATATGGGCTGTGTGGAAACCGACCCGAAGAATCCATCGGAAAATCCTCATTTACACCCTGTTTTGTTAACCCGGAAAGCACAGTTGCACGCACTTTCTTTTTGTTGACTTTAGAAAAATCCCAAACGTATCTTTTGCCCATACTTTTTACCGGAACTAGATTTATTTCCTCTGAATATATTTTATTTGTTGATGCCAAAATTACAGGAAACTTCCCATTAAGCCTTGAATATTCAAGAACGTTTAAGCTGCCAAGGGCGTTTGTAGTGAAGTCAAAAACAGGCCATGCGATTGACCAAGGAATTCCAGGGTTTGCTCCAAGGTGGATTAAACCGTCAATTGATTTAGGCAGACGTTCAAGGTCTTGAGAGTTTCTCACATCTCCGCGGAGAATCTCTACCCCAGCTTTTTCTAAAATTGGAAGATTTTCCTCAGAGAGAGGTCGGATTAATGAATCAAAGGCTATTACTCGATACCCTTTTTCGCGTGCGTGGAGTGAGATATTTGTGCCTATGAATCCGCACCCACCGGTAACAACTAGTGTTTTTTGTGCCACAAAAAGAAACTACACTACATCCCCATTTTTTTCAAGGCTTGAGAATAAGTATTTTCCCAGGTATTGTTCTTGGCGCGTTTTATAGCATTTGCTCGCATCCTTTTATAAAGAGGATTATTTTTAAAAAGTTTTGTGATCGCCTCAGCTTGTGCAATCGGCGTATCATCAGCAATTATCCCGGCCCCATCTTGAACAATCTCTCGACCCAATGGAGGAACTTGAGTTGTAATAACAGGCAGACCAGCAGCCAAGTAGAGCCGGGTTTTTGTTGCATCTGCCCACCACCTGGGCGAACCGGGTGTTGCAGTGTATGGTGCAACCCCGATCATATATTTGGCAGTCTCAGCAGACAGCTGAACTTGATCTGATACAAATCCATGGAAAACAACTTTATCCCCGAGTTTCAGCTTTTGTGTAAGATTCTTAAGTCTCGTTAAATCTGGCTCCCCGTCTCCATAAACATGAAGTGAAGCACCCGGAATCGATCTTCGAACGATCTTTAATGCTTTTATTGCCAAATCCGGCCCGTTTATTTTTCCTAACGTTCCAACAAAAACCAAACTGTTAGGTTGGACTTCTGAAACAGGCAAGTAATGTATCTGTTTTGGGAAAAGTGCATTCGGCACATGTATAACTGGAGCGGCGGCAGTTGGATCAAGACCGGCTTTTATTCTTGCGGGCATCATTGCAAGCGAAACATCCCACGTAAAATCAGAGTGTATTGCCGCAAATCGATCCAGGAATAGATACAAATCATTGACCCATTTGGGCTTGTATCTATTGGGAGAATAGTCTGAAACATAATAAACAACAATGCCAACCATGCCCAAGCGTTTCAAAAATATCCCTGCAATCGCATTAACAGCCTCCAAACCAATGAACAAATCGTATTGCTTTCCGCCAAGTAGAACAAACTCCAAGACTGATAAAAAATCACGGACCTTAAAAACGGGCGAGGTGCGCTGATGGTTTACAAGCTTCAACAGGGGATACATCAAAAACGAAGTGAAAAAAAATCTTGAAAGTCTCTTCTTTTTACCCCTGTATTCCTCCACATATGGAACAACGGAGTCGCTGCCGGGATGGGGTTGTTCAATTAGCGCAAAGCGCTTAGCTTTAGTACAGAAATATGCCGTCATCGGCTCAATCATTCCGTTTGTTGCAGTGCGCAAACCCCCCTTTCGAACCGAAAAAGTCGCAAAGAGGATTGAATTTATTAGTCTACTCATTTAAACTCCATATACTAAAGTTAAGCCAACGCTCGAGTATACGACTAAGCCCTAATGCTATTCAAGACAAAAGAGAACAAGTTCATAAAAGAGATGGTGTCAAAAGATAAGTTCTTGTCGTTAGTTGTAGTCTATGCTCTTTTAGCCCTGTTCGGAATACTTGCGATTGCGTATCACTGGCTACCGCCAGGCTTCGCAATTGTCGGGCATGACTCTGGACTGCCGTTGGATGCAAAACTTTTCCTGGAAACTCGTACTTATGCTTGGGACGATAGGCTAAACTTCGGTCTTGATAACTCTGTTAATTTTGGAAGTTTAACGATTCATTTTTTTGATTGGGCCTCTTCAGTAGCTTCCCAAGTGCCATATGGTGGAAGTTTCGTCTCTCCCTTTTTTTGGTTGGGTTTAATCTTTGTCTCGGGACTTATCCTTGCCTATCAGTTTAAAGAAATCTTTGGTCGACCATTTGTGTTTATACTCCCGTTTTTAGTAACGTTTAACTTTTACATTTTTCAATCAGTATTCATGCTCGAAAGAGGGAAATTTGGAGCGTTTTCGGCAACGCTTATTATGCTTGCAATTCTATTAAGAGTTTTAGGCAACAAACTTGGAGTAATCACAGGTGCAATAATTTCTGCTCTTGTCCTTTCTATCTTTAACGGCGGAGGCCTGTTTGGGATTACGTTGTATGGAGGGATATTGCTCATCGTTATGCTTTTGTTAGTATCTTCCTTTGTAAAAGGGGCAAAAGGTGGCGGACATTTTACAGAATTCAAAAAGACTTTATCGTATCTGACTCTTGTTGCTATCTTCTTCTTGGCCTTTAATGCCTACTCAATCATTCCGTTTGTTAGTCAGTTTTTGACTGACGACCCAAACGCACTTTTCAAAGAGTCCATTGTTAAAGGAAACCTTGCATGGCTTGAGTATGTAAGTCGATCTACGTCTTTTTTAAATCTTTTTCGATTTTATGGAGTCCCAGATTGGTATGGAGGATGGGCGATGCTAGACCAACCGAGTGAATCGCATGCTTATGCTTTTTATTATCTTAAAAACAACAACCTTCTTTTTGTTAGTTTTCTTTTCCCAATCTTCGCGTTTTCCGGTTTGATTTTGGCAAAAAAGGGCGCGCAAAGACGAAGTCTAGCTCTTTTTGGAATGATTGCCCTTATTGGACTTTTTTTGGCCGCAGGCTCCCATAAACCGCTGGGTTTTATTTACGAGTTTATGATGGAAAAACTACCCGGTTTTGTCTTATTCCGCTCGGCGTTTTATAAGTTTGGAATTTTCTATCTTTTAGGTATGTTGTGTCTTTTAGCTTTTACAATAAGCACGTTGCTTGAAAGAGGTGCAAAACATTTAACACAAAAATGGGGCAGCGCATTGCTTGTAGTTGGTTCTCTCGTTTTCTTAGGACTTTGGTCTGCATATCACTGGGTTCTATTTGATGAAACAAAAGTTTTTGCATGGAATTCCGAAAAAACAACAAGGATCCGGCCACCAGGATATATCTTTGATTTTGCAAAGTGGGCCCAGCAAAACAATCTACAGGAAAAGAGAGTTCTCCTGCTTCCACCTGTCAACAAAGACTGGCAAGCCGACGTTTATGCTTGGGGCTATTGGAGCCTTTCACCCCTTCCTTATGCCCTAAGCTCAGCAAGCGTTTTATCAAATTGGCATGGACTTACTAAAGAAGAAACGCATCTAGTTAACAGCTTGTATAAATCAATAACCGATAAAAACGAGTCAGAATTTTTATCACTTGCCCAGACATTAAATGTTCGATATCTATTAATGCGGAAGGATGTGCTAACCGACGCAAGTTGGTCGTCAATAGAAAAGCCCGAGAGTTATGAAAAAGCAATCTCTGCTTTCAAAAGCATTAAAAAAATAAAAAGTTTTGGTGAATGGGATATTTATGAAACCGAGTATGGGCCATCATCGGGTGTATACATTGCCCGGGAAATTAACACAGCTCCTGATAATTACATATCACTTTCCACTGACTTCTTCGAAGATGGACACACAGTAGGATTATCCGCAGTAAATTTATACAAAGACATTACTAAGTTAAATTTTAGGCAAATTGATGTATATGACTGCATATCTTGTCCCCTAGAAAAGAAGGCCGTAATGCTAAGTTTGCCTGAAGTAAATATTACGCCAGACTCTATGCTCTATTATTTTAAGGAAAAAGATGAAAAAGCTTTGCTAGCTCAGCCTAAAGATCCTAAGAGCAAAACAGGTGATTATCTAGGACTAATTCTTAAGAGAGTTGCAGAGCAAAAAAGAATGATTGACATGGGCGTTAATGAGAAATACCTAATACGAAATGCAAAAGTAATAAGCGAATATTTAGATAAAATATATACAAGTCTCTCATTTTCACCAGCGCTTGCCCAAGACTTCGAAACAGCAATTCAGTTTTTAAATTATCTGGGCACTCCCGAACGGGTATTAAACGATTATTCAACGACTCAAGAATTTAAGTCTGGAAGTTATAATCTCGTGGACGAAACATTAGGAGTTATTTGGCGAATAAAAAAGATTAAGGAATTTTTCAGTCCGCTTCTTGCCCATCCCGAGATTTGGTCAAATAAGAAAATATACAAAGTCGATATTCCCTCAAAAGAGGATTACGCTCTATTTTTCCCGGTTGGATCCTTTCCTCAAGACACAAAAGGAGAAACAATTTTGCCCAAGAGTATAATTCTCGAAAAAGGCGACCAGGCAGTTTTACTGGAAACACAGCAAGATGAAAAATGGTTGAGTGCAAGTGTTCCTGCGGACATAGACGGGCAAGCTCGATTAATTGCAAACTTTGAAGAACTGCCGAACTTATTTATAACCGAAGGCTCTAGCCTAGAAAGGCTTTCTCATGGTGACGTAGCTTGTTTTCAAGGCAGAGTAACAAACTTTACTAGGGAAAAGGGCTATGAAGTAAGGGTGTCTAGAACAGATAGATTAAGTGATGTAAGAATTGTGTTTAGCGACAAGTCTTTTACATATTCCGAAAAACACAAATTCTTATTAGGTGAGGATGTTTTTGAGGTCCCTGCTGTTAAGGAGGGAGAATTTGCAAGATACGTATTTTTCCCATCTGTATCTGCCAACGACATAACGCTATTCATCTGTAGCAATAATTCTGAACTTCCTAAAATCGACAAAGTTGAGGTGAGAGAATATTTCTCTCCATCTGTTTTGGGAATACAAAGGCATGCCCGATCTAACAGTATGGAAGAAAAACTTATCCCAAGCCTCAAATACAATCGCATAAACCCCACGCTCTACGAAGCGGAGATCAAAAACAGTTACGCAGCGCCATATCTGCTCGTCTTAAATCAAAGATTTAATCCCTCTTGGACTTTAATGGCAAAAAGTGAGGATGGTTCTTTCAGTAAAATTGATAAACATATTAAGGTTGATGGATACGCAAATGGTTGGCTCGTAACTGAGGATAGTATGAAGAACTTTAAGATAATTTACTCACCTCAGTTAGTTTTTAGCTGGTCCAGAGTTGTCTCGCTGAGTTCCTTGTTGGGAGCAGCAGTTTTATTGGTTTTACTTAAGAGAAAGAAAAGAAATGTTAAAAATTAAACTTATAAAATTAAGCACAGAAAAGTTAGGAAAAAATTTTTCAAACTGGATCTTATCAAGAAAATACAGACTAATACTTTTTATTCTAGTTCTAGCCGTACTTCGCGCATCAGACACAGTTCCATATGTGAACTTGATAGTCAATCCCTACCTAATAGTGCTTATCGCAGTAGTTTTGTGTCCGCTAATCTTAGATATCGACCCTAAGCCCCTTTTTATTATTGGAACAATGGGCTTTTTACTAGCTGCCCTGCTATGGTTCATGGGTCAAATAGACGAGGCTGAGACCTTGGGCGAATACGTTTTCATAGTCTTAATTTCCGGAACCCTTAAGGCCTTTTTAGTCGACGAATGAAACGTAAAAAGTATAATGCTATTCCTAAAGAGGTAAATATACTGATTGCCCTGCCCAACCGATAGCTGTCTGGGTAATAGTACATTTCAACATAGTTTGTCTCACTATCAACTTTAAATTTCATTAACCTACTTGCTGTCTCAATGATCTCAACTTGCTTGCCACTGTCAGTCTTTGCTTTCCATCCCGAGCTCCATGTTTCTGCAAAAACAATTTCTCCCGCTTTATGCTTTGTCGCGTCGATAGTAGCTGCTCCTGGCCTATATTTAACTATCGGAGCTTCAATTTCCTGAGTTGTTCCAGCAACATAAAAGTAGGCCCTTGTCCTAAATTTTGTGTTTTCTAAAACTAAATACTTGTCAAATTTTGCAACTTCCACAAAATGCTCATCGCGGAGTACATGGGGACTTACAATATATTTAACATTTGCTTCCCCAAGTATCGTTGCGATAGGCTGAATCTCTCGGAACTTATAAACTGAAGGCGGAGGAAGCGTCGAAGTATAACGTTCCCAATAAACTTGCGAAAGCGAAATAAAATTATCATAATAATTCTGCTGATAAATAGTCGCGTACCCCTCAATAGTCTGAAGGCCGTATTGCGCAACACTCTTCTGAGACAAACATCTTGTTGTACAAAAGACGCGAAAAAGCTCGGTGTCGCTTTTTAGAAACTCATAAAGCCCTTGTGGAACTTCCTCCCTTTTTGCAATAGGTTTTTCGATCCTCAACCATGAGAGAACAAAAAGTTCAAAGAGTGTAATACTGCCTAAAATTACGACCAACCCGTACCCTTTTGCCTTGGCTATTTTGTCAAGGCCGAAACCCGCCAAGAACACAATTATTAAAGATATGACAAACCAATTTCTTGTTGTTACGCGGCTCAAAACATACCAATCTGAAGACATAAGAAGAGAATGTATTGGGGAAATATTATTAAGACACAAAAGGAGAATTGCGAGAGTGAGTAAAATTAATGGTATCTTTGATTTTCTGTCGAGTTTTAAAAAACCAAAAAGTGCAAGAAAGGTTATCAAGACACCCGTTGCAATCCATTTTTCGGAATCTAAAGAATAGACCAATTCTCTGCCACCAAAAATATGCGGATAAATGGCCTTTATAAATTCACTTGCACCTTGCCATATAGGATAAACATCACGGTCTTGAAGTAGAATAACTCGAGTTGTTTGAGGAAGCCATTCAAGTTGAGGCAATAATGTTATTGAGATTAGCCCAAGAGTTATTATAATTGCCAAAAAAAGGTTGTTGAGAGTTTTCAACGAACGAGTCTTTGTGAAAAGCCATAAAATTGCAATAAAAAGAATCGATAATACAAAAGCTGGCGCAAATATTGTAGGGAATAAAAAGAAAAGCATGGTCAAACAAAATGCCCAAAGTACCAACCAATAAAAATTTGGCTTTCTAGCAAGCCAAATGCTTGCAAGCAGTATAAAAGGCAGCCAAGCAATTGATGCAGAAAGTGTTATGTGGCCTGCTTCTGCAAATCCTAAAGTCCTTGGAAAGGTAATATAAAAAAGCGCAGTAAAGACGCTTGCAATTCTTGAAAAATCAAACCCCTTTCTTGCTGCAATATAAGCACCAATACCTCCAAGCAAACTATGGAATATAAACCAGAAAATGAAAGCAAAATTAGTGGGTAGAATGATAAAAATAATGTTTGGCGGGTAAAATAGCATCGATTGCGGGTCTGATAAAAAAGGAGTTCCCGAGAAAAACATGTTATTCCAAAAAGGAAGCTTATGGTCTGTTAAAATATGGGTTTTAGTAAAGTATGCAACTGGCCAGTAGTATTCTTGAAGGTCGTTACCTCGATTGAGAAGAATCGACGGATTTTTCAGAATTGGAAAATACAATAGGAGAGTAGCGGCAAAAAGAATAACTAAAATTTTGAGGTTGCCTTGACGCCTAAAAAGGTTCATGTTAGTCTAATCATATCTAATGATTAAAAACGTTGCCACTATACTGATTATACTTTTCCTATTTGCAGGAGCTTCTCCTGTCATGAGTCAGCAAGATTCTACAGAGATAAAAAGCGAAAAAACTAACCCAGCAGATGGTTTTAGATTCTTGGGGAAGAGAATAAAAGAGAAGATAAAACTTTTTATTGTCGCACCGTTTCCAAAGCAAAAAGAAAGTGTCTATGAGGATTTGGTACAAGTAAGATTGGCAGAGTTGAAATACGTAGTTGAAAAGCCAGATCCTTCAAACTTCGAGAAGGCCACAATAAGGTACTCAACAACTGTTGGGCAATGGGTTGAGTATATTAACAAGAAAAATTTAAACGACCAAAAGCAATTAGCAGTCGAAACCTTAAGCAGTCATAAGCCTATTTTGCAAAAACTCATGGATACTTACGACTACACAACTGCTGAATGGAGATTTGTTAAACACGATCTTGATTATTTAGACATATACATCTCCGAACTGAAATAGTTCTAATGATCCCCCGCGTATTGTGCCTCCTTCGTGAAAAAGTTAGAATTAAGCATGCTTCTTAAGCCC
Source organism: uncultured Gammaproteobacteria bacterium (assembly GCA_964366515.1). Lineage (GTDB taxonomy): Bacteria > Patescibacteriota > Microgenomatia > UBA8517 > UBA10165 > 2-12-FULL-44-25. The sequence goes on along the minus strand of CAYIUF010000008.1, from coordinate 2,929 downwards.
TTACTGGTCTTGACCTTTCTTGGATTTACCGCTGTGGGGATTTTGCTGGCTACAAATCATCTTGGGACCGCAATTATGGCAACTAACTATCTCTACTGGCCTCTATTAGGAATTGTAATTTTTGGCCTTGTGAAAAAATGAAGCTTAAAAACAACTTATTTTTTTTTCCACTGCTCGTGGTGCCAGCCTTTTTAGTCTTCCGAGCGTTCTTCATGCCCGGACCACTTGCCCAAGCAGATGCTCCCTACTATACGTCCGAGATGCTCACAAACCTATTTTCCGAGCCCTATTCTTGGGCGAATCAGTCAGTTGCGGGGTTTGGGACCGTTAACAATCTTTACTGGATACACCCCATATCGTTTTCCTTCGGATTGCTCCACAAGTTATTCGGACTTTCAACCGACGTTCTAATTAGGTTGTTGTTTTATTACCCAGCCTTGGTGGGCAGTATTATCTCTCCCATATTACTCGCTCGCCACGCCGGGCACTCCAAGACAGTTCAATTCTTTGCAAGTCTTGTATACACATTCAATACATCCTTTATTTTAATTGTGGATGGGGGACAAGTTGGTGTTGCCCTGGCTTACGGGATCTTCCCGCTCGCGATTCTGTTTTTGAGAAAACTAAAAGACTTTCCAAATCTGGCACAGTTCTACAAATCATTAGGAATATTCATGCTTCTTGTGATAGCCGATGCAAGGATTGCAATTATAGCGCTTGTCACAGCGATGCTCTGGTGGTTTGTTGAAGTTTTAACAAAAGCTGAGTCTGCGTCAAAAAAACATATTCAAATATTCGCGTTATTTTGCCTCAGTATAGTTGGGCTATCAGCTTATTGGTTATACCCAGCCCTAAAACTCTTGCCTGGGGAATACACGCTTGGAGAGAGACCATTGGAACTTCTTTCGCTTCTCAACTCATTAACCCTCTTCCAACCCCACTGGCCGGCAAATGAATTCGGTAAAGTCTCGCCTGTGCCTTTCTACTTTATAGGCATCCCGATATTGGCTTTCGGCAGTCTGGCAGTAAAGCGAAAAAACGTCTTCATATATGCATTATTGTTCCTAGTGTTTGCCTTCCTTTCTAAAGGTACAACGCCTCCGTTGGGTGGGATATATAGCGCCTTTATAGAAAAGATACCTCTTGGTGCCGCGTTTCGTGATTCAAGCAAGTTTCTGATGCCCACAATCCTGTTCGGGTCAATATTAATTGGTATAACTGCAGATTCAGTGTATAACTACATTTCAACAAGAAGAAAGGTTTTAGGCAAGGTAGTCCTGTTTCTACTCGCTTCTTATTTGCTATTTCTCGTTTCTCAGGGATTGACAGGACAAATGAGAAACGTGCTGTCAGGTGAAGTTTCAAGCCCCGAGTTTGCAAAAATAAACAATCTGCTAAGTGGGTCAGGCGACTTTCGGAGTGCATGGTTTATAGAAGATCACCCCCTAGCGTTTAGCACATTTAAAAAACCCGGCTTAGATGCAAGAACTTTTGTAAAAGCCAGACCCTTTGCATCAATGAATATCGGAACGTTTGACAGTTTCAATTTCTTAAACAACCAAAATGCTGCAGAGTGGCTTCGAATATTTAACATAAAACACCTGATTTTCTCCGGAGATACAAGGAAAACGCAAAGCGTTGAAGAAAAACTAGAATGGGACAGGCTGATAAACCTCGTAGACTCAAATAAAAATCTCTCAAAAGTTCAAGACATAGAAATTCCAGTTTACGAAGTTTCAGACCCGCTCCCGCGCATCTACGGAGTGAAAAAAGCATTTTTTGTAGTCGGCTCCGATGACATATACGAGAAAATTGCGGCAAGAAACTCAGAGTTTTCACCAGGAAATCAGGCCATTATATATCTTGAGGATGGCAAGTCTGATCCGAATAGACTTTTGGAAATTTCTTCAGACTCTGCCGAAATAGTTTTTAACAACACCAAAGATGAAGATTTAACCTTTACTTTTTTACAAAAATACTTCATAAGCCCCGACTCAAAAACGTCAAATTGGGCAATTCGCACAACTGAGGAATACTTAAGGTGGAAATATGAATTACTCACAAAAAATATCGACTCGAAAGAGTTTGATTTTGGAAAAGGAGTTGCATTCTCAACCCAACCTGATGAGAAACTTTGTTTCAACATTGACATAAAGGCCTCGGGAAAATATACAGTTGCCCAAAGAATAATGGATAACCAGACCGGAAAGTTTGTGTGGAATATCCAAACGGACCAAAATCTTAAAGTAGGTAAAGACACTCACTGCATAGCTAACAATGATGAAACTATAGTCGCAAACGTCATGGCGGTTGTCCCACAAGTAGAGTGGGACGAGGCAGTTGAACAAACAAAGACTGTTATACGCAAGTTTCCTATAAGCAAATTTTCGGTGAATCGTATTAACGGACAAAATGTTCAGGGATTAGAAAATATAGATACCCAGAAACCAGTGAATTTGAAATACACAAATGAATCACCAGTTGAATATGATTTAACCTCAATACCCCAAGATGTAAAATGGATAATATTTTCAGACACGTATAATCCAATGTGGAAATTTAGATCAGGTGAAAAAATCGGAAAACCGTTCCCAATATATTCAAGCATCAACGGATTTGTGGTTAACTCCGAGCAAAGTGGAGAAATAGTTTTCGAGGGCCAAAAGGTCGTCCGGGAAGGTCTGTACATGTCTCTTGCTGCACTACTAATTGTTTTGATCCCTCTTGCATGGAGAAGATTTAAATGAACAAGATTTTAAAGTTAGTATTTTCTAGTACGGCAAAAAATACCTCTGTTCTTTTTTTAGGCAACATTTTTGGGGCTATTTTGGCCGTACTATTTACAATTATCGCAGCGCGTGGACTTGGCCCAGCAGGCTGGGGAATAATATCTGCAGTAATAAGTGTCATAACAATTGGTGAAGCAATA
>CAYIUF010000007.1:18683-21601 GCA_964366515.1 uncultured Gammaproteobacteria bacterium | reverse complement strand
CGTTTGTCAAAGAAATTGGGATGGAACCGACCAAGGTGGAAAAATATAATGTGAATTCAGACAAATTGCCGGAAGAAAGACAACTAGTCATTTTAGAACTTAAAAACTAATTTTTAATTTGTAATTTAAAATTTGAAATGAATTTGAAATGTTTTAAACATTCAATAAAAATTTAAAATTGAAAATTTCAAATTGCCCCTGCTTCTACTGAAATGCCAACGATTACACGTCCAACCATTACCAAAGAGAATGGCAGCAAGAGCCTCCGAATACCTCCCCATTCAACTGATGCTGAGGTTTCAGTTCTTGGCGCCCTCTTATTGGATAAAAACGCGATTGTAAATGTCGCAGAATTCCTGAGCCCCTCGCATTTTTATGATGATCGCCACAGTGCGATTTATGAGGCGATGATTGAGCTTTATGAATCAAGGAACCCGATTGACGTTTTGACGGTTTCTGACCGATTGCGCCATAAAAAACGATTGGATATTGTAGGCGGAGCAACATATTTGTCTGATTTGGTAAACCGTGTTCCGACTGCTGCCCACGTTGAACATTATGCGCGGATTGTTTTTAACGCATCAACAAAGCGGGCTTTGATGACGGCTGCTGCAAAATTGGTGGAAAATTCTTTTGATGAGGGGATGGACGCGGATGAACTTTTAGATCGCGCCGAGCAAAGCATTTTTTCCTTGACGCAAGCCCATTTGCCGAATGTTTTTACTCCGGTAAGGGCGGCACTTGCCGAATCTTTCGATAGATTGGACGAGCTTCATAAACAGTCAGGGGGGCTTCGGGGAGTACCCTCGGGTTATTCCTCACTTGACGATGCGCTTGCAGGCTTTCAGAAGTCTAATCTTATAATTCTCGCAGCAAGGCCGGGAGTAGGAAAAACAGCTTTGGCCTTAAATATTGCGCAGTTTGTTGCGACCCAAGGAAGACGGCCTGTGGGTATTTTTTCTTTGGAAATGAGCAGGGAGGAATTGGTTGACAGGCTTTTGGTATCCCAGGCAGACATTGACGCTTGGAGACTTAAAACTGGAAAATTATCAGAGACTGATTTTACAAAACTTTCAGACGCTATGGGAGAGTTGGCCGATGCACCAATATATATTGACGATACTCCTGCTTCGACAATTCTTGAGATGAGAACCAAAGCCAGGCGTTTGCAGGTTGAGCACGGTTTGGACTTGATCGTTGTTGATTACCTACAGCTTGTCCGTGGCCGCAATTTGGAAAATCGTGTCCAGGAGGTATCGGAGATTTCTCAAGGATTAAAAAATCTTGCGCGCGAGCTTAAGATTCCGGTTATTGCATTGTCACAGCTTTCACGCGCTGTTGAGTCCAGGGGGTCTGGACGACCTCAACTATCAGATCTTCGTGAGTCAGGGGCGATTGAGCAGGACGCAGACGTTGTTATGTTTTTATCTCGAGAAGATGCAGAAAATAACGAGAATTTTTATCTTGATATTGCAAAACATAGAAACGGGCCTTTGAGGCAGATTAAATTATTCTTTAAGGGAGACAGGATCAGATTTTTTGAAAGAGAGACAAAGAGAAGTAAAGAATAGTATGAAGTATGGAGTATAAGCGAAGCTTGCCGCTGCGCGGTAGAGAATATAGTATAAGAATAGAGTATAAAAGGTTGTGAGTAGGGCGACAGTTTTAGTTGTAGACAGTGGTGGGCGGGGTGATGCTCTGGTTTATAAATACTCCCAAAGTTTGAAAGTTGGCAAGGTCTTGGCGATTCCAGGAAATGACCTCATGCAGTTTAACTCCAAAAAGGTTAAGACCATACCTCGCGTTGGGGTAACAGACATTCTTGGGATTCTCAAAATATGCAAGAAGTATAAGGTTGATCTTATTGACGTTGGGCCGGAGGAGGCGATAGAGGCTGGGGTTGTAGATCATTTGGAGAAGGTGGGATTTGCAGTTGTTGGGCCAACACGTATTTCTTCCCAAATTGAATGGGATAAAGCATGGGCCCGGGGATTTATGCGGAAGTACAAACTGCCTATTCCTAAGTTTTTTGTTTTCCACAACCAGAAGGAGGGGGTAAAGTTTTTGAAGAATACGAAAAATCGGGCCTGGTTTGTTAAAGCAAATGGGCTTCTTGGGGGAAAAGGGGCACTACCGGCAAGGGACAGTAAAGAAGCAAAACAGAGAATTAGCGAATTAGAGAAATTTGGGAGAGCGGGGGAGACATATTTATTGGAAGAGTGGCTGGTTGGGGAGGAGTTTTCAGCATTTGCGATTTGTGATGGCAAAGACTTTAAGATTGTCGGATCGGCTCAAGATTACAAGAGGATGTTTAATTTTGACGAAGGTGAGAATACTGGTGGTATGGGATCTTCCTCACCGGTTTCCGTGGTAAATGCAAAAATTAGACCTCAAATATCAAAAATATTTAAGACCACATTTGATGGCTTGGCAAGAGAGGGCAGGCAATACAAAGGAGTTTTGTATCTTGGGGGAATTATTGTAAAAGGGAAAGTTTTTGTAATTGAATTTAATGCAAGATGGGGAGATCCGGAGGCTGAGGTTTTGATTCCGTCGATTCGAACTGATTTTTATGATGTTGGAAGGGCGATTGCTTTAGGCGGGGTCGCGAAGCTAAAAGTAAAACAAGACAAACTTGTTAGAGTTGCTGTTTGCGGGGCATCAAGACCAGGCGTAAACACAAGGGGTTTGAGAGTTTTTGGTTTGGAAAGAGCAAGGAATGCGCCTGGAGTTAAAATATTTGGAAAGAGGGTAAATAAAAAGGGTGGGAAATATTATGCAGATCAAGGCAGGTTGTTTTTCGTAATGGGAGAGGGGAAGAGTGTGTCTGAGGCACGGGAAAGTGCTTACCAAGCAATGGCAATGATATCTATTGAAGGAAATAATTTGCACTATAGAACTGATATTGGTTATCGAGA
>CAYIUF010000007.1:3755-18583 GCA_964366515.1 uncultured Gammaproteobacteria bacterium | reverse complement strand
TTTCTGTTCAAGTACAAATGGCGTTTTGGTCTATTTTTGCTGTGCCTACTTTTGGCAAACCTCGCCTATGGTTCCCAGCCTTATTTTTACAAGCTTTTTGTAGCGTCAATAAAGTCTGGTTCTTCATTTGAATATCTCTTGAAGCTTATGGCTATATATTTTGGAGTTCGGGCCTTGGACCTTTTTTTCTCAATGGGAATGTATTATTTTATGGATAATTGTGCAATTTATGCGGCGCGAGACGCCCGTTTTGCTGTTGTTAAAAAAATCCAGGAACTTGATTTTGCATATCATTTAACAAAATCAACAGGAAGTTTGATTTCTGCAATAAAAAGAGGGGACGGGGCATTTTTCGGGATGTCGCATGCAATCAATATTCAGCTTGCAGGGGTGGTTTTGCAGTTTTTGATTATGGTTTCGTTTTTTGCAAATCTTCGTTTGGAAATTGCAGGAATTATGGTTATTTCTTTTACTGTGGCTCTTGCCACAGCAAAATTGTTGATAGCCAACAACATAAAAAAGAGACTTGCATTTAACGATGCGGAAGATGTTGTTTCTGGGATTATTGTTGACAATATGATTAACTACGAAACGGTCAAACTTTTTGGAAAAGAGGAAAGGGAACAGGCACGATTAAATAGTGCGTTTAAGCCTTGGGTTGGCGCGTTCTGGGGATACGGAAATTCATTTCGAAAGATTGATTTTACAATCGGGACGATCGGGAATATTTCACTTTTTGCGGTTTTGCTATTTTCTCTAGTTCAGGTTTCTCACATAAACTTAAGTTTGGAGGATTATGTTTTAGTTTTGGGGTTTGTAACTTCTTTTTATCCTCGGTTTTTTGAAATGATTTATGAGTTTCGAAATGTTGCAAAGCAATATGCTGATATTGAGATTTACTTTTCTGTTTTTGATTTGGAGCCGCAAGTGAAAGATCCTGAAAAGCCTGTTTTGAAAAATAAAGTTCGCGGAGAGATTGATTTTAAGAACATAACTTTTTTGTATCCTGGGACAAAAGCACCGGCTTTGAAGAATTTTAGTTTGAGTGTTCGACAAGGAGAATCAGTTGCGTTTGTTGGAAGGTCGGGTGTTGGGAAAACGACACTCGTCAAGCTTTTGATGCGTTTCTACGACGTTCAGCGAGGGGAAATCACAATTGACAACATAGATATTCGTGATTTTACAAAATCGCAATTGAGGCGGTTTATTGGGGTTGTTCCCCAGGAGACGGTTTTGTTTAATGATACGATTCGCTTCAATATTGCGTATGGAAGCCGTGACATAGATCCTTCGATTCCCGCTGGTCGCTCAGGACGCGCTAATCAAAAGACGATCGACGCTGCAGCGCGAATGGCGCATTTGGATGAGTTTATTGCCCACCTTCCTAAAAAATACGAGACCATGGTTGGGGAGCGGGGAGTTAAATTATCTGGAGGGCAAAAGCAAAGACTGGCAATTGCTCGCATGATTTTGGCAGACCCGGATATTGTTGTTTTTGATGAGGCGACGAGCCAGCTTGATTCAGAATCTGAAAAAGCGATTCAAGATGCCTTTTGGAAAGCAAGAGAAAACAAGACAACGATTATTATTGCGCATAGACTTTCAACAGTTGTTCGGGCTGACAAAATAGTTGTTATGGAGAAGGGGAAGATTGTGGAGATGGGATCGCATCGCGCGTTGATTTCTAAAAAGGGCGGGCTATACCGTAAGTTTTGGGAGCTCCAGATTGATGCATTTGACGAGAATACCTCTTGACAAACGTTTGCAATAAGTGGAATTATGGTAATTAATGCCCCGTATAAACTCCACCAAAGGTTTTGCTCCTCTTGCTATAATTCTCCTTGTCATTTTGTTAATTGGGGGATTGTTTTTGGCTAGAAAATATTTTAACAAAAATAAGGAAACAGCTCCGGCTGCATCTGAATCTGCAGCACCAACAGAAACTCCCACGAACACAATGCCAACGAGTGTTCCTGTTGTTGTAACGGACAGTAAAGGAACAATTTCTAGCTCAGTTTCTTGCGGTTTTGATGATAGTTTCGAGGGATATCATGTCGACGTTAATTTCTCCTACAATCTAAAAGAAAGAACTTCGGCGCCGCTTTGGGGAACTGTGACTGATGAGAAAACAAGTAAAAAAGTGGTCTTTTCCAAGATAACTCCTAATTATGTAGGATCAAATGATTATAAATACCATGCTTACATCAAGTCTGCCTTGGGTCAGTATGATGATTTGAAGCTTGAGAGTGACGGAAGAATTTATAGAATTAGAATGTTTGAAGCAGCGGATAGCGACTATCCTTCAGAAGGAACAACTCTTTTGTCTACAAACTTTAATATAATTTGCCCTGATATAACTGCTACCCCTACCCCGTAAGAACCTCTCGTGGACTCGAGAACCTTGCCGCTACGCGGTAGTGCAAGTAGAGCACGATAAGAACCATTCGAGGACTCATGAACCTTGCAACAGTTTCGCTAAGAAGCTACACAGTTGTAATGTTTTTTTGCACGAGTAATGAAGAGAAATGCAAAAAAAGAACCCCCTTTCACTTGTGTTTTGCACAAATTAAGGGGGCGGGGGTCAACCTGGAAAGCCGGGATCTTTATTGACCCTGATCCAGCGAAGAGAACTGTCTCCGGTTTCTTCTTTCTCGAGGCCGAGGAAGGCTGCGAGTTGATGGGTATCTTCCACTGTTGAGAGAGGGTTGTGGAGAAAAGTGACGAATTTGCCTGTGAGATTTATGTGTAAGGCCATACCGCCATTTGGACTCCAACCTAGTTTCGCTTCACTTTCGACCATCCCCCAGACTTCTAAGAAACCCTCTCCAAAGACGAATGGAAAAAGGTCGACCGTTGTTGGCCTTGGCGCTAGCGTAACCTTTTGCAGGATTTCATCTGGCTTTAGGCCCATACCGGAAGCAATAACATCCACTGCAGCGAGGTACAGATCTCCCGAACGCGCCTCTGCGCTCAGTGTGGACAGACGGTCAGTTAGACCAAGCTTGTGGGCTGTAAGCATAAACTTGCTAAGGTTTGCGGGGAACGGCTCGCCGCAGGGTTTTGCGCCCTCTGTGCCAAGTTTGTAAATGGTGCAACCTCGACGCTGCCAGGTTAGGGTGTACGCTCCATCTCCGTGTTCAGCAACAGCGATGAGGACCTTTTCCACGATTTCCAGTACTGCTTGAGGCATAACGGGGACTTGGGTAACCATGCGACTCTCCTTAAAAAGTTAATGTACTGGGTCAAAGTATATCACGGGAGGCAAGAAAAAGCCCGCAGGGTGTAGCGCGAAATGAATTTCGCTAATACACAATACGGGTTGGGGTTAGGATCAAGTGATAGTCAGTGTCCAGTGCATATGGAATGGGGAGTATACATTGCACACAACACGGTTTTCAGAAGAAGAAACAAAAAACTGATAAGAAAGAGATAGATATTGTCTTAAAAAGGCTCGTTGATTACAACTTAAGAACCCAAGACTAACACTTGCAATATCACAAATTTGTGATAATATTAAATATGGACGATTGGGGAAAACACAAACGAGAATTGCTAAAAGATCCCGAGTTTAAAAGGCTCATCGATGAGTCACGTGTTGAATTCGAGATTGCTCGTGCTGTGATCGCTGCAAGGATTAAGCGCAAATTGACTCAAAAGCAATTGGCCAGAAAGATCAAAACTGGACAGTCAGTTATTTCGCGTTTAGAGAGTGCAGGTTCAACACCTTCAATATCCCTTTTAAAAAGAGTTGCAAAGGCCTTGGATACTTCACTTCAGGTTCAACTTCGCTAATTGTGCCAAGGGAGGGACTCGAACCCTCAAGAGTTTTAAGACTCACGGGATTTTGAGTCCCGCATGTTTACCAATTTCATCACCTTGGCTTAATTTGTATAGTTCCCGTATCAAGTACGGGATGACTGGTGTCAATTTTAACACTTCTGGTTTCTAGCCACAAACTGTGTGGTACAATCTTTGGGTATGAAAAAGCAGGCAGAGGAAATACTCTCACTTTTACCTTCGGGAATTTACGCCGATGTTCGGGTTGTTGAGAAAACGGGGGAGCATATTGCAACAAAAGACGGGGTTGTCGAAGCTCTTGAGCAATCAGACACAAAAGGATATGGGGTTAGGATTCTCAAAGACGGCGGTTGGGGATTTGCCGCTTCAAACGATTTTTCAAAAAAGGGACATGAAGAAACTGTAAAACGCGCTTTTGAAATTGCAGAATCTACAGCAAAACACACAACCGTAAAGACCGTACTTGCACCACAAGAGGCGCAAAAAGGCGAGTATAAAACGCCAATTGGCGAGGATCCGTTTGCTGTTTCGATTGATGAGAAAATAAAACTCCTTTTGGCGGCTGATAAGGCACAGAGAGTAAGCCCCAAGATCAATATTTCCCAAGCCCATTATTCGGGGCACCGAGAAAAAAAAGTTTTTGCGTCAACTGAGGGAGCAATGATTGATCAGGAAATAATTTGGTGCGGGGCTGGAGTTGAGGCAACTGCGATTGATGGAACTGAGCTTCAAAACAGATCTTATCCAAATTCTCATGGCGGACAGTTTGCAACACTGGGCTTTGAGATGGTGCGAGGAATGGATCTTGTGGGAAACGCACCAAGAGTGGGTGAGGAGGCTGTGGCACTTTTGAGTGCTGATACTTGTCCCACCGGAGAAATGGATTTGATTTTGGACGGAAACCAACTTGGTTTGCAGATCCATGAATCGGCAGGCCATCCAACTGAATTGGACCGTGCTTTGGGATACGAAGCCTCATATGCAGGGACTTCATTTATGACCCCTGATACTTTGGGGAAAATGGTTTATGGATCGAAGATTGTAAACATAACTCATGATGCAACTTTGCCGGGGGGTTTGGCGACATTTGGATGGGACGATGAGGGAGTTGCCGCGCAACGAGTATTTTTGATAAAAGAGGGAAAGTTTTTAGACTATTTAACTTCCCGAGAAACCGTTGAGGAATTGCGCCGCACAAATCCAGATTACAAACATGGATCAAACGGAACCATGCGGGCTTCTAGTTGGGCAAAGATCCCACTGATTCGAATGACAAATGTTAATTTGGAACCGGGTGACGCTGGGTCTTTGGAGGATCTGATATCAGATACGAAGGACGGCATATTTATGTCCACTAATCGTTCTTGGAGCATTGATGATAAGCGCTTAAATTTTCAATTTGGAACAGAAATTGCCTGGGAAATTAAGAATGGTAAAAAGGGGAAGATTTTGAAAAATCCTGCGTATTCTGGGATGACTCCGAAGTTTTGGAATTCATGCGATGCAATTTGCTCAAAATCTGAGTGGAACATCTGGGGAACACCAAATTGTGGAAAGGGTCAGCCTTCTCAGGTTATGTATACAGGGCATGGGGCTTCGCCTGCGAGATTTAGAAAGGTAGATATTTTAGGGGTCAAATAATGATTTACGGAGAACAAAAATTAAAAGAGACAGCCGATAAAGTGCTTGGTATGACCAAGGCGGGCCAGGCCGAGGTTATATTGACTGTTACGGATCATGCGCTTACCCGCTTTGCCAACTCTCAAATCCATCAAAACGTCGCTTCAAACGATCTAGGCATCTCTGTTCGTGTAATTGTCGACAAACGTATTGGAGTTGCCGGAACAAATAGCTTTGATGACGAGTCTTTGAAAAGCACAGTCGCAAAAGCCGAGGAAATTGCCAAACATCAAAAAGCAGATCCGAATTTTGTTTCGCTTCCTGCGCCCAAAAATTTCAAAAAGATTGAAGTTGAGGTAACTCAAGCAACTCCAGAAGAGCGGGCAAGGGCAGTTTCAATAATTATTGAAAAGGTCAAGAAACACAAAGGGGTTTTAGCATCCGGAGCGTATGATAGTTCAATTACAGAAATTGCAGTTTGTAATTCTTTAGGAGTTTGGGCATATCACAAAGCGGCGGCACACGAGCTTATGACAATTCTTTTGGGTCCAACTTCAAATGGCTTTGCCTCGGTTCTTAAGAAAGAACCTACGCTGATAGATGCGGATCTGGTAGCTGATCAAGCGCTGAAGAAAGTGTTAGATGGCGCCAATCCACAAGACTTGGAGCCAGGAGAGTATGAGGTAATTTTGGAACCACAGGCTGTAAATGAAATGATGTCGTTTTTGGCTTGGCTTGGGCCAAATGCGAGGGTGTACCACGAAAAAGCGAGCTTTTTTTCTGGGAAGTTGGGACAAGAGGTGCTTGGAAAGAATATAACGCTAACTGATGAGCCGCGGGATTTACGGGGTTTTCCAATGCCTTTTGATTTTGAGGGATATCCTAAAGAGAAGTTAGTAATAGTGGATAGCGGGAAGCTAGAAAACCTTTGTTACGATTCGTATTATGCAGGCAAGCACGAGGCAGAAAATACGGGGCATGCACTACCAGCACCAAATACATATGGGCCGATACCTTTGCATTTGAAATTGGAGCCTGGGACAAAGACCCAGGAAGAGCTTGTGAAGGACGTTAAGCGAGGTTTGCTTGTAACACGTCTATGGTATGTACGCTTTTTAAATCCTCGTTCTATGACGATAACTGGAATGACAAGGGACGGAACATTTCTTATAGAAAACGGGAAAATTGTAAAACCTGTTCGCAATTTGAGATTTAATCAAAGTATTCCAGAGGCATTGAATAATGTTTTGGGAGTTGGGAAAGAGCTTGAAACTTTAAGTTCTTTTGAAACAGAGTTGGGGACAAATAGAATGCCTGCACTTCATATCAAAAATTGGACTTTCACAAGCGGTACCGATTTTTGATAAAATCCTAAATCCTAAGCACCAAATCCTAAACAATATCTAATTTTTGAATTTCAAAATTGGATATTTGGATTTATTTAGAATTTAGATATTAGAAATTAGAATTTATGATTACTAGTACCGATCTTAGAAACGGCACGACGTTTTTATCAGACGGCCAGCCTTATATTGTCTTAAAATACACATTTGTAAAAATGGGGAGGGGATCTGCGACTGTTAAAGTAAAAGCAAGAAATCTTTTGAATGGGTCGACGACTGATAAAAGTTTTACTTCAAACAATACGGTTGAGGATATAAGGACAACAAAGAGGCGTTTGCAGTATTTATATAAAGACCCTTTGACCCATTCGGTAAACTCAGGGCAAGCAGGCTCAGGGCTAGCGTATTTTATGGATCCTAGAAATTATGAACAAATTGAAATGCCTTTGAAAGTTTTGGGAGAACAAGCTACATTTATGAATGAGGGTTCTGAGGTTGATGTTTTATTTTGGGAACCAACTGCTGACTCTGGGCAAGTTGCTTTGTCTGTTGATTTGCCACCTAGCGTTACTTTGACTATCGTGGAGGCAGATCCTGGAATAAAAGGGAATTCTGCGAGCAATATGTACAAACAAGCAAAGCTTGAAAATGGATTGATGGTCAAGGTCCCTTTATTTATTGACAAGGGGGAGAAGATAAGGGTTGATACAAGGACTGGGGAGTATATTGAGAGGGCGTAAGCAGACAACTAAGGCTTGATAATTTTAACGTCCTTCATGGGGAAATCAGACTTATTGTTTGTTACTAGAATTAGATTGTGGATTTTGGCCTGTGCGGCGAGGAAGCAATCAAGCATGAAATATCTAGTAATTTTACGTAAGAACTTTTTTCGATAGTATCCCGCAGTTTCCGCTACCTCTCTGTCAACTTCTACGATAGAAGAATGGTCTGCAAGTTGATTAAAGATTTTTAAGGAGGTTGGATCGCTTTTAACTACGAACTCCGCAATTACAATTACGGAGATTGATATGTTCGCTTCGCCTAAGGCCATTTTTAAAAATTTAGCCTCCTTTTTCTCTCCAGCAAGAGCTCTTATAATTATGTTTGTATCGGGAAGATACATTATCTTTTCTCCCAAGCCCTATCCAGCCTTTTCATTAAGACTCGGTCTTCTCTTTTGCGTTCATCCCGTAGTTCTTTAATCCACTTTGTAGCTCTTTGCTTACTAATAGTTGGTTTTGAAAATAGTTCATTAGCTAATTTTTTGAGGTTTACCCCTTGTTTCTTGTCTTTTACGAGTTTTTCTTCTGTGGCCTTGCGGATATATTCAGACAGACTTTCGTTGGAAGCACGATGCTTGTCAATGTCTTTTCTTAATTCTTCTGGGAGATAAATTTGCGTTCTTAACATACATCATTAGTATACATCACTCTTGGAGCTTTGTCAAGCTCCAAGTACCCACCAGAGTGCTGCTGCGATTGTTACAACTTGAGACAAGATTCCCGGAATTACCGGGACATTGAACTGAATGCTTGATTGGAAGGCCACGAGGCGTTTAATCCAAGAGTTTTTTATTCCCATTAGAAAATATGGGGCTTCTGCAAGATCTGGGAGAACTCCAAGAAAAGCGCCCATTACGATTATTAAAAATCTGTTTGTATCGGGGAGGGCTGTCGAGGCTATGTAAAACCCTCCGGCAAGGCTTGCCAAAACATCAAAAACTAAAATTACTTTTGTTTTGTCGGTAATTTTTCCATATTTTGCTATCTCTTTGTTTAAATGAGGATTCCAATGGGGGACGACGTCGAGGACAAAATGGCTTGCAAGGGCTAGGGGAAGCGCAAGATATGGGTTGCCGACTTTGGCCGCAATTGCCGCGCCAACTATCGCATGTGGAAGTTCAATCATTTTAGCAGGTAACTTGCATGATATAATCCTGTGGCGGAGTTTGTCAATGCAGATACTCTTCTATTTTTTGATTGTAGCTGGGGTTATTGCTTTTTCTTTTTCCATATGGCGCAGGCTAAAAGAGGATTATTCTCCGGAACAGATTTTTTCCTCAACTATATTGGCCTTGCTTGGAGGGCTTTTGGGATTTATTATTTTTGACCGCTGGCTTCCTCAATTTGTCTTTTGGGGATTTTTGGTTGGGTTTGTTTTGTTTGGATTGTATGCCATTTCCAAAATCAATCTAAAGCTTTATGAAGCTTGGGATGCTGCAGCCCTTGGGCTATCTTGGCTTTCTTTGTTTTTTCATCTTGGGCTTCTTCTAAAAAACGGCTTTGGTGAAAAGTTTTCTCGGGCTTTGGAGGTCCTGCCGGCAATTGTGGCAATTGTTTTATTTTATGTGTATTTGAAAAACTACAGAAGGTTTTCCTGGTATCCTTCCGGCAAAATAGGGTTTATTGGGGGAAGCGTTGCTTGCCTGTATTTTGTCACACTGGCGCTAGTTGCAATTTACCAATTTTGGGTGTTATCATTTTCAAGCTTGATTTGGACTGCTGGAATCTCCACATTGTCTTGCATTGGTTTTTTGGTTATTGTATTTTCAAGGTCTGGGAGACGAGTTAGTTTTGGGAAGAAAAAGTAGAACTAAGGATATCATAGCATATGGCAAAGACTACAAAGAAAAAAATAGTTCAAAAGAATGGGGCAAACACTTCTGTATTTGCTATCCCTCAAAGACTTCTATCTCCGATTGGGGATTTTTTAACAACTCAACTTAAGCGTTTGGAATTTAGAAAGAGTGCTTTGGACAAGGATGATCCATTTGTTTCCGGAAGGTCTGATAACTTTGCGTCTCCTGATACGACGGCTGCTGAGCAATTTGGGCATGCAAGAGCCGAGGCTTTGAAGGCTGAGCTTGATCGAAAAATTGTTCAAGTGAGGAAAGCTCTTTCAAGAATTAAAATTGGAGTCTACGGGATTTGTGAAAGTTGCGGGAAGATGATTGATACAGACCGCTTGGTTATATCTCCTGAGTCGACATTTTGTATTGATTGTGAGAGGAAACTAGAGAGTAAGAGAAAATAGTTACTTAGTTACTTAGACAGATGGAGCCCACGAGGAGTGGGTTTTTCAATGGCTTCAAAGTATACTTAGGGCAACATGAAACCGGAAATTTTGTTTGAGGATGAATATTTGTTGGCAATAAATAAGCCTAATGGGATGGTTGTTAACAGAGGATTCGGAGCTGGGGAGACTGTGCAGGAGTGGGCCGAAGGCAAGGGTATCACCGGTAGCACAAGTACCACGGGTAGCACGGGTGATGATTTCCACAAGCGTAATGGTGTTGTTCATAGATTGGACAAGGAGACGAGTGGCGTCTTACTCATTGCTAAGACTCCAGAGGCTTTTGGCGAGCTTCAGCGGCAATTTAAAGATAGGGAAGTGGAGAAGGTGTACATCGGGCTAGTTCATGGCCATGTGGAACCACAAAGCGGTGTGGTTGAGGCTGCTATTGGGAGGAACCCCAAGAATAGGATGAAGTTTTCCACAGTTGAGGGTGGGCGAGATGCGCAAACTGGGTACCGTGTAATAGCGCACTTTAGTGCGCGCTCAGAGGAACGCAGATTGAAATCTGCTACTACGAAAGTAGGTTTCAATACACAAGATGAATACACACTTGTGGAGTTTTATCCAAAGACGGGGAGAACTCATCAAATTAGAGTTCATGCAAAACATATTGGGCATCCGATTGTTTCTGATTATCAGTATGCCGGGAGAAAGACGACGAGGGGAGACAGAAAATGGTGTCCGAGATTGTTTTTGCATGCTGAGAAATTGAGTTTCAAGCATCCGAAAAGTGGAGAGAGAATGACTGTTGAGGCGCCGATGCCACATGATTTGAAGGATGTATTGGCGAACTTAAGTTCGCGCGCAGATTAAAATCTGCTACTACAAATTTTTAGCTTTCTAAACCAGGTTTGGAGGTTCGAATTTTTTGGCAAGAAAAAACCCCGAGGTTTCTTTGCAATTTGCATTGAAAAATCGGGGCTTGCCGCCAGAGGCGAGCCTCGCCTAAAAGGCGGGTGGGCTAGGGCTTGTGAAAGCCGATGGTTGCACTTACACCGTTTTGTGTCTTTTCGACAACCAGAGAAAGGGGTTTGCCGGCCTCATGCAAGAGTCTTAGGAACGTGCCCGCAGTAAACTCTATCGGGTCTGTGTCCGGAGGCAGTTCAAGCTGGACGACTTGAGTTGGCTCTTTTGGCTCATCCTCGGGCCCAGGAGTGGGATAAAGCTCAACTCCCCAGGAGACTAGCTTATCTTCAAGCTCGCTCCGGTACTTTGTCCCCAGCCCACTAAACTTACGCTTGAAATGAGAGATATCGTCCCAGGTGTAATTGCCCAACTGACCAAGTGTTTCTACGTGGTTGATTCTTAGTACGTTTTCGATGTATGTACTAAGTCCGACGCTATCTATACGAACTTTTGCGTATTTTTGAGGAACACGCACGCGTTGGGGCGGCATGATGGGTGAGGGCATTTCAATCTCCTTTTAATTAAGGTACTTAATAGATATTGTATCACGTTTAGCCTGTAATATCTAGTTTGTGGGTTTGGAGATAATATGCTACTTTTAATACGTGCAAACAAACCAACTTTTCCTCCAGCTTGCAGGGATTTTGGGAGCAGGGTCATTATTTGGATGGATTGTTCATAAATTCAAGCTCCCTTTGATTGTTGCGTATCTTCTTGTGGGTGTTGCATTTTCTGTCTCAGGCCTCTTTGGTATAGCTCGCTCGGAGATGCTTTTGACTTTTTCTGAAATTGGAATTGCAATTGTTTTGTTTTTTATCGGAATGGAGATGGATGTTCGAGAATTAAAAAGTCTGGGAAAGCCGATTTTGATAACTTCAATAATTCAAATTCTTTTGTCGACTTTTGCGGGTTGGGGGATTGGGCTGTTTTTGGGTTTTGCACCCCTGGAGAGTGTTTATCTTGGAATAGCTTTGTCTTTTTCTTCAACAATTGTTGTTGTAAAGCTTTTGTTGGAAAAACGAGATATTTTTTCACTATACGGCAAGCTCTCTATTGGAATTTTACTGCTTGAAGACTTGGTTGCAATCATAATTTTGATGGGGATGACTGTTGGGTCTTCATATTTAAACTTGGGTGTGCAAAACACACTGCCAATTGCGACCTTAATGCTGAAGGCAGTAATTCTTTTGGCTTCGATATTTATCTTGTCAAAATATGTTTTGAAGAGAGTTTTTAATGCGGTTTCATCCTCAACTGAGCTTTTGTTTTTGACAGTACTTTCTTGGTGTTTTGTTTTTGTTTCGGTTTCACTCGCCTTGGGGTTTTCGGTTGTAATCGGGGCGTTTTTGGCGGGGATTGCGCTGGCTAATTCTCCATTTTATTATGAAATCCAAGGAAAAGTTCGCCCTCTTCGAGACTTTTTTGTCATGTTGTTTTTTGTTTATCTTGGGTCTCAGGTTGTACTTGGCGAAGTCGGCCGCGCATCGCCATTGGTTTTGGCATTTGTTGCATATGCTCTAGTTGTTAAGCCAATAGTTTTTCTTGCGTCTTTGGGGCTTTTTGGCTTTAGGAAACATACCATGTTTCATACTGCAATAAATTTGTCCCAGGTTTCTGAGTTTTCTTTGATTGTTATGGTTTTGGGATTCCAGGCGGGATTTGTTTCTCAGATTGCTCTAACTGCGGTTGCTTTAACGGTTGTAATTTCTGTTATGTTTTCGTCAATTTTGATTGCTTTTTCAAGAAGAGTTTATAAAAGTTTTTCGGGGTTGGCTGGATTTTTTGAACATTCAAAGTACATACATAGAATCGAGATAAACAAGCGAGAAAATACTTTGAAAGATCATGTTGTTGTAATTGGGGCGCATAGAATGGGGGGAGAGGTTGTGCGATATTTGAAGCGGGAGAAAATCCCCTTTTTGGTTTTGGATTTTAATCCCCGTGTTATACAAAATTTGGTAAATGAGAAAATTGAGGCAATTTATGGGGATATAGGGGATCCTGAGATTTTGGAGTTTTTGAATTTGGAGAGTGCGAAGTTTGTAGTTTCAACGGCTCCGAATTTGGAAGATAATTTAATTTTGGTAGGGGAAATAAGAAGAAGGAAGCACAATTGTTTGGTAATTGTACGGGCTGCGACTGCAAGGGAGGCAAAACTTTTGTATAAACGGGGCGCAAATTTTGTAGTTTTGCCGGAGATGATTTCGGGAGAATATTTGGTTCAGCTACTCGCAAACCATTGGGGGGATAAGGAGTATTTCAAGTCTAGGGCGGAAGTCGAGCTTAACCGAATCTTCAGAAACAAGTTTGTGTTGGTTTAGTAGTCTTTTAAAGCTATAACTTTTATGTCTGTGACTTTGGCTTGGTGTTTGGGGTTATCTGTGACCAGAGTGGCACCCTCAAGTTTCGCTAGCGCGGCAAAGCTTGCATCATAGTAAGTAATATTATACTCATGCGCTATGCGATAGGTAAGAAGTGCCAACTCTTCGGTTTCACTTACAATGTTAACTGGGGATTTATAAGATGTTTCTAAATAATCAAACCCGGAAAGTAAATCTGTCTTTCGTTTTATTAGGGTATTGCCGAGTTCATACCTTGCAAGTGAGGGGGTAAATAAGATTACTTCATTATCAATTGCCTTTTTTAGTATTCGTTCGGCTTTTTTTACATAAAGCTCTTTATTTGTGATGTACCACTTAACCATCACAGAAGTATCGACGACGAGCTTGGTTGGTTTCATCTGCGAGTTTGTCTATCCCATGCAACAAATTTGGAGAGACTACCTTTGTATTTACCTTTGTGCGAGCGAACACGTTTTATATCTTCCCAAAATTCGTCCCAATCGACCCTTTTACTTGCAGAATAAGGCTCGATCACAATTTTGTTGGGGTCGGATGTATCTATGTACACGGGCAATCCGGGTGCAGCCCATTTATATTTTTCTCTTGCACGGTCAGGAATTGTAAGTTGACCTCTTTGTCTGATTGTGCTGATCAATTGGTTCATATTTTATGAAATTCAGAATATCAGAAATTCTGAATTTTGTCAAGTTTGAGTCATATAGGACTTTATTGACTTTAAGGTCAAGGGGTGTGAATAATAGATTATGGAAAGCGCTGACAGTAGAGCTGCCCAAGGTGCAGAACTGCGAAATACTACGGAATTAAAAATTGAATCCCATGGACGGTCACTTCCAAGTATAAAACACCCAGAGCGCAATGAAGACGCGATTGCTCATAACTCAGCAAGCGGCGTAGCAGCTCTTTTTGATGGTATGGGTGGAGTTGCAAATGGAGAACTGGCAGCCAAAACTGCAAGAGGATTTGTTGTTGAAAGGCTAAAGGCAATAAATAGCTCTGCACCGGAAATAGTAAAGGATCAGGTCAGGGGTATTTTAATAGAGGCTTCTTCTGCAGTGGGAAGAGAAGCACGTGGGGGGGTACAACAGCGGTTGTTGTAAAGTTTTTTGATGGGAACAGAAAAGTTGTGATTGGATCTGTGGGTGATTCGCGGGCATATATCTTGAGGGGTGGTCAGTTAAAACAAATTACAGAAGATGACAATTTGGCCTTAAAACAAATTTCGGATCCTGTCTTAAGAAAGCAAGCTAACGCAAAGCTTGATGATGTGGTAACCCAATCTGACCTTAATGCGTTATCTGAACAGGAACGCAACCTCTTTCTTACAAGAAATCAAATTTTGTCGGCTCTCGGAAGTGGTGATATTCAGCCGCACATTTACCTTATTGTACTAAAACCAGGAGATAAGATATTACTCACTTCGGACGGCATCCATGATAACTTAACTCGAGGAGAAATTGATCGTGTCGTAAAAATAACTCCGGCACACAGAGTTGCTGATGTACTTGTTGAGGGTGCACAAATGATGTCTCGCGGGGGATCTTTACGATCTAAGGCTGATGATACTTCTGCTATTGTGGTCGAAGTTTCTGCAGGAGCAGCCACAGTTGCAAGTCAGCAACGACCTCCAGAAAACACTGCTGGCAGTGTTGATAATCCGGATTGGATAAAGATAGGAGAAACTGTAAGAGTTCCAAGAACTAGCGGAATTATTGATGAGGGTTGG
>CAYIUF010000007.1:1330-3655 GCA_964366515.1 uncultured Gammaproteobacteria bacterium | reverse complement strand
TATGCCTGCCTCGTCCATAGGACGACCCGCCTCTGGCGGGCGGTCTAAATTTGCCTATCGCGTGCGCGAACGCGCTCAAAAGGCTGATCGCGAGAAGCCCAGGCGCGTTCGGCTCAAAAACGTTACACGCCCAGTTTTTTATGTTGTTTTAACCTTTTTCGTTTTACTTTTTTCCTATTACGCTTTTTCTTCTTGGAATTCTCGCGTTTGGCGTGACAATGCTCGAATAACTATCGCCGTTGCAACGGAAAACCCCACTTTGTATTCATACAATCCTCAAAATCAATCGATATATAAAATTTCGATTCCACAAAATACTCAAACAGAGGCCTCGGGAGGGTATGGAGTTTGGCTTGCTGGAAGTCTTTGGGGTTTGGGAGAACAAGAAGGGCTTGGGGGGAAGATTATGAAAAATTCTATTCAAAAATCTTTGGGGATTCCGGTTGATGCATGGACGGACGCAAATGGGGAAGTTTTGCTTTCGGGGGGTAAATTTGGACTTTTGGGGGCAATTTCTCAAGTTTTTAAGATGAGAAGTATACGGACTGATTTGACATTTTTTGACAAAGTAAATCTTCTTCTTTCTTTGGGAAGCGTGGGTAGATTTTCAAGGACTGATATTGATTTGGGCAAAAGGGGGGTTATTTGGAAAGCAAAATTGTCTGACGGATTGGATGGATATGAGATTGTTACGGATAGAACTACAGTTGGGTTGGATTTATTGCGGGACGATCGGGTATTTGTTGAGATGAAAACATTGAAAGTTTCAAATGCCTCCTCAAGGTCGGGCTTGGCCTCAGAAGTATCAAGAGTCGCATCAGTTTTGGGAGTAAGAGTTTTGGATACTGGTTCTACCGAGGATATATATCGTGGGACATGCTTGGTCACGGGGGAGGGGGAGCACTTAAAGAGTCTTGCTGCGAAAAGGATTGCACAGATTTACAAGTGCGAGAAGTCAATTAAGAAGCTTGGTGGGGCTGCAAATTTGGAGTTTGTGATTGGGGACAAATTCGCTAAGGATTTTTGAGAGAGTGACCCAGTAACACAGTAACCCAGTGACTCAGTAACAGCATATGTTAACCAAAGAAAATAAAGATAGAAATGAAATTCTTCTTGAAAGGCTAACTAAATTTTCGGAAAAATTAATTATTCTCTGTCAAAAATTGCCGAAGACGATTGTTAATAGGCCACTCATTCAACAGGTGATTCCATCAGGAACTTCAATGGGAGCAAATTACAACGAAGCTTGCGAAGCAGAAAGTGCTCGTGATTTTGTACATAAAATGGGTATTGCTAAAAAGGAAGCCCGAGAAACTAAATATTGGTTGAGGTTACTTCAGTCGCCTTCAGAAAATCTTTCTTACAAGAGTGAATTGCAAGAGTTGCGTGATGAGGCCAACGAGTATGTTCTTATTTTTGCCTCTATAATCTCGAAATTTAAAGACAAAAAATAGTTCTGGGTTACTGGTTTATTGAGTTACTGAGTTACTATTCAAACGTATCTTCAAGACTCTCCATTTCAGGACGTTCTTCATGAATAAGATCAGGGGGGGTGAACGCAACGTAGTTTGATTTGTCGGATACCGGGAAAGAGGGAATGTCTTTTATGTTTTTGCCTCGAGTCACCTCACGAATAAATATTTTTACCTGAGTTGGGGTGGAGGAGCGGATTATGGAATTATAAGTATTGCCGGCTTTGGATAGCTTTATTATTCTTGCTGATAAATCGTCAGGCAGTCTTCCTATAAAATCTCCACCCTCTGTTTCCACAGAAACTCTATGTGCATGCGGAACAAGCTTTATTTGGTCTCCGGTGTCTATGCTTGTTAAGACCTCTGATGCTCCAAGATGGATAAGGCTTGCTGTTTTTGTTTTCCCGGGTTCTTCCAAAAATGCCTCGGCTGAATGGATTAGAGAGTGGCCATTTGTGTGGTTTGAGGTTGTTCCACCCGATTTTGCCAGCTTTTCAAGGCGTTCGACTGCTTTTTGGGCGATAGTATTGTATGGGTCAAGGGTTAGGACTTTTTTATATGAGGATAGGGCCTTTTTTACTTTTCCAAGCTCGGAATATGCGCGGGCTAGACGGCATAATGCATCGCGATCTTCGGATTCTGTTTGGAGAATCGTCTCGTTTAGGGATTTTGCTTCTGCCCAGTCGCCTCTGAGGGCGGCCTGGACTGCTTGTTGGGCAAGTTGGGACATGACTTGTTCGCAGGATGAGTATTGAGTTTTCTCAAACCTTTGTCAATACCCACAAGCGGTAGTACAATATGGCAACGCAACTTGCAGATTAAAAAGCGAAGTTTTTGAGTTTGTCGAAGGAGA
>CAYIUF010000007.1:0-1230 GCA_964366515.1 uncultured Gammaproteobacteria bacterium | reverse complement strand
TGGCCTTGGTTTTTTGTGGAAACACAATGAATCAGGGCCCTTTTTTTGTGGTCAAAACCATACCCCATGGGTGGTTGTATATGCTACTTTCACACACTGTAGTGTGGTAGTAATGAAATTTGTTTGTGGGGGTAGATGGGAGTAGAATACACGTAAAGTAAATCTGGTCTTTGACAAAGGAGTTTGAAAATGGTTCTTGATAGATTTGAAAACTGGCTGGCAAAAAGCCGAAGAACGGTTTACAGGCTGTGTGCGACTAGTGCGTTATCGCTTCTTGCTTTGCTTTTGTTAGCACAAAATCGCATGGCGTCTGTTTGGGCGGTGATCGCTTTCGTTTTGGCGTTTGCTTTTCTGTCATTTTGGGTTGGGCACATAACGGGGACGATCTATCCTCCAGGATACAACCACCGGGAACGTTGGGGAAAAACGAAAAGACGGTGGTTTTATATGCCTGTCATCAGTGCTTTTTTCGTGTGCTTCGTGCTCTTTGTTTGGTTGGCAAACTACGATTGGGAGGCTTTCTGGTTCCCAACAGGAATTGCGCTTCTGGGAATTTTTGCCTTCTCTTGGTTGGTTGACTTTTTTGTGCAACGGCATGCAAGACAAATAGCAGCTCACTGACTGGCATTGGCCTTGGTTTTAATTTGTGTGTAAACACAAGATGAGCCAGGGCCTTTTTCATGCCCAAAGTATAAATGACAAGAAGTTATGCACGTGCATGGAAACTTGTCACTTTGGATTTTAGTGGAAAGTGGGAAGGTGCAGGAGTACACTTACCACAAGAAAATTTGGTCTTTGACAAAGGAGAGGAAATGTTCATAAAAAATTCGACGGGAACCCTTGTTGCTTCGTCATTGCTCTTGGTCTTCGGCTTGATTGAGGGACTGATCTATTTTGGGGTTGACCCGACAGATGATCAAAACAGGCGCATGTTTCGCGCGTCATTAACTTTGTTATCCCTGCTCGTTTCGGTCATTTTCTTGATGACGAGCCTTGAATATCCGCGTAACGTATGGCATAGGACATTTGTCCTTGTTGGCTACATTGTTGCGTGGACAGCCGTTTTTTTATGTTCCTGGATTAGCCTTGTTTCAGGGGCTTCTTGGTCATACTGGCTCCCAGTCATCTTGGCCTGTATGGTTTTGCTGGCGAGTGTGCAGTGGTACCACAGGCACTTGTTGCAGAAGGAGAGGAGCGGATCAAGATTGCCGCTTGGCGAGCACGCGGTTT
>CAYIUF010000006.1:0-29377 GCA_964366515.1 uncultured Gammaproteobacteria bacterium | reverse complement strand
ATTCTGGACCGCCACGGTATCAAGGTCACGCTTTCCCAAGATGATCCACCTGACGACGGCTTGCGGGATCTGGTGTGGGAGACCGAACAAGACCTTGCAAGAGACCATGAGGAGAACCGGAAAACCCTTAGATCACCAAGGCTCGATGATTCGCATTCGGTAACTGTCTAGCCCAAACGGCGAGTTGAAATTGTAGAAATACGATTTTAAGCTCGCCTTTTTCATTGCTAGAATAATTACATTAGTTGGACGATCGTTCAAGTAATGTAATAAGCGAGGGATCTGAAGTCTCGATAACAGCCACCCATTCGTCAATCTCGAGTCTTTTTATTAAATCTCTAAGCTTTTTAGTTGTATTTCTTTTTCCATACCAAACACTTTTTTGCCAAATTTTAAAACCCCAATCTTTGAGCCTTCTTCTGAATAGATTCCTCACAACTCTTTTTGATTCGGGCACATCAAATATCACTAACCGCCACACCCCATCCCACTCCTCATCAGTCGCTGACAGTTCGCCCAAAGCATCTTTTCCTAAATTTGTAAGTTTAATGACTATATGATCTGTTTTTGCGTCTTCAAATTCAATTAGTCCCTTTTCTCTCATTCTCTTAAGAGATATGGAGAGTAAGGTTTTGCTTAGTTGATAATCGCTCCTTGAGCCAAATGAATAGCCGTGAGGATTATATGCAAAGTCAATAAGTTGGCAAGCACCATCAATAGATTTTTCCAACGCAATAAGAATAAATTCTGTAGAACTCCCTTTTCGAACCTTCATTTTATATACCTTGTAAATATTAACATTAGTTGGACGACCGCATCAATAATGTAAACTTTGAGTTTGAAGAAGAGAGTGTGGAACCCTGCTTTTTCTTGGTCTATTTTGCAGGAGTTGCGGAGAAAGTAGAGTATCTTTTTTCCTCCAAGCAACTTAGTACGCAGGCATTTTTCTCTTTAGTCTCACACAATTGGGCACACTGAGCTGTATGTATTTTTCCGAGTGGGTTTGTCGCAACTAACACTACGGATGCGAGAATTCCCAATATGAAAATTATTGCCGGAAGTAAGACTAGTACTTTGATCCATTTAGACCACTTCATCCATACAAACATCAAAATGACACCGATAGGATAAGCAAGCAGGAGAAGAATTACGGTTATTATCGTTTTTGCGTCGTGGGAGAGTCCGGACTTTTTTGATGTAGCCACTAAACTACCATTGCAGTTTATTGGAGGTTTGTCAAATTATGCATTTGAACCTTGGCGGATTGGGCCGGTTGAGGCATTCTTGGAAATAATTTGGCTTGCGATATTTTGAGGGACTTCTTGATAATGGCTTGGTTCCATGTATGAGCTTGCACGACCTTGAGTAATTGATCTTAGGGTTGTTGCGTATCCTGTCATTTCTGCCAAAGGAACTAGCGCATTTACAACTTGGAATAGGCCTCTTGTTTCAGTACCTGCGATTTGTGCACGACGAGAAGAAAGATCTCCGATTACGTCTCCCAAGAAATTATCAGGAGTTGAGACTGCAACTTTCATAATTGGTTCAAGAAGAACAAGATCCGCTCTTTTTGTTGCTTCTTGGAGTGCCATGGAGCCTGCGATTTTGAAGGCAATTTCTGAGGAGTCGACGTCATGGAAGGAACCGTCATATACAACGGCTTTAAAATCTACCATTGGGTAGCCTGCCAAAATTCCATTTTCCATGGTCTCTATTATTCCCTTTTCAATCGGAGCAATATATTCTTGCGGAATTGCGCCTCCTTTAATTTCGGATACGAACTCAAATCCTTCTCCCCTTCCTTTTGGCTCAAGGCGTATTAGACAATGACCGTATTGCCCGCGACCTCCGGTTTGTCTTATGTATTTTCCTTCTCCAGTTGCAACTTTTTTGATTGTCTCTCTGTACGCAACTTGTGGAGCTCCGGTTGTTGCTTCAACTCCAAATTCCCTTTTCATTCGGTCAACTAAAACTTCTAGCTGAAGTTCTCCCATTCCTGAGATAATTGTTTGTCCTGTTTCGTGGTTTGTTTTAACCCTGAAAGTTGGATCTTCTTCGCCAAGTCGGCTCATTGCATGCCCTAATTTTTCTTGGTCTTGGCGGGTTTTTGGCTCTATGGCAAGCGAGATGACAGGTTCTGGGAAGTTTATGGATTCTAGAACTATTGGTTTGTTTTGTTCGCAAACTGTATCTCCTGTTGAAGTTTCTTTAAGTCCAACTACTGCAACGATTTCTCCGGAGTATGCAACTTCAATCAATTCCCTTTGATCTGCATGAAGAAGAACTAGACGTCCTACTCTTTCAGTAATTCTTTTTGTTGGATTGTAAATTGGGGTTCCTGCTTTTACAGTTCCTGAGTAAACGCGGACCCAAACAAGGCGGCCGATGTGGGGATCGACATTGATTTTGAAGGCAAGAGCCGACATTGGTTCGTCGTTTCCTGGCTTTCTTTCTTCTTCTTCTCCGGTTTGCGGGTTTATCCCTTTCATTGCGGGAACGTCCAGAGGGGATGGAAGGTACTCAACAATTGCGTCCAAAATTCGCTGAACTGTTGGCATTCTGTTGTCTCCTCCTAAAATTGGGAAGAAGCGTCCGCTGACAACACCTTTTCTTATTGCTCTTTTTATTTCTGCAGAAGTTAGTTCTCCCCCTTCTAGATATTTTGCTAATACTTCGTCGTCAAATTCTGCAATGCGTTCGACAAGCTCAGCACGAAAATGTTTCGCTCTCTCTAGAAGGTCTGCGGGCACCTCTTCTTCTGTTAGCTTATTGTCTTCTGCGCCTGTATAGGTAAACGCCTTCATTTCAATAAGATCAACAACTCCGCGGAGTTCATGTTCATTTCCGATTGGCATATCTATCGGGGCTGCGTTTGGGTTAAGCCTCTCGCGAACTGAGGCAATCGAGCCTTCCCAATCAGCACCAATCAAATTTAGTTTGTTGAATGCACAAATTCGGGGAACTCCGTACTTGTCGGCTTGGTGCCAGACAGTTTCGGATTGGGGTTCAACTCCGGTTCGACCGTCAAAAATCATGCAAGCGCCGTCCAGGACACGTAACGAGCGTTCAACTTCAACTGTAAAGTCTATGTGTCCGGGGGTATCTATGATGTTTACTCTGTGGGGAACTTGCGCGATATCGCCTTTGACTTTTGTAGTCCAGAAGGTTGTGATTGCTGCAGAAACAATTGTAATTCCCCGCTCGCGTTCTTGCTCCATCCAGTCGGTAACTGTATTTCCTTCGTCTACTGAGCCGTACTTGTAGGTTTTTCCGGACTCAAAAAGAATACGCTCGGTTGTTGTGGTTTTTCCGGCATCAATATGCGCGATAATTCCGATATTGCGGATGCGATCCATCTGCACTTCTCGGTTTTCAGTTGTAGTTGAGATTAATGCTCCCTTTTTTGCTGCCATCCTTCGACTCTCCTTCGATTCGTTTTACTCACTCGGGATCGCTCAGGACCTCGCCTGCGGCTCGTGGAGTAAACGAAAAAGAAGGAAGCATGCGCTTCCTTGTGGAGATTGTAGCAAAGTGAGGGCAAAAAGGAAAGCGGCTGGAGACAATCGATGATTGATTGAATACAGCCGCGGTGGCTAGGACGTGCTCCAGCCCAAAGTGCTCGCTCATTTCCTGTCTCCGTATTGTTTTTCCAAAAGTTCCGACTGTCGATCTTGTCCGTGGCTTGCGGTTCGTGCAAGAACCAGGCCATAGGCCACCAGACTTGCGACTATGGCAAATCCTCCCAAGATCCACAGCCATGCCTGTCCGTCAATAATGGGCATTTAGCGCTCCTTTATTTTCTGTTTTTAACTTGCTGCCGGGTATTGTATCACGAAGGAAATGGGGATCAAAATGGGGTTACCATTTAAAATGAGCAAACGCACGATTGGCTTCTGCAACACGTTCAATTTCAACCTTTTTGGCTATTGCTCCACCAGAATTTGTGGCTGCATCTTTTATTTCGGCTGCTAACTTGCTTGCAAACGTTTTGTATTGGCTATTTGGACGAGTGTTTGCTGCAAGGATCAACCAACGGATTGCTAAGGCTTCTTTTCTGATTCCTCGGACTGGGCTTGGAACTTGGTAGGCTGCTCCTCCGATTCTTCGGGGGCGAACTTCCATAGAAGGCTTTATGTTTTCGACCGCTTTCAAAAAAAGCTGTAATGGCTCGCCTTCTTTTGAAATAGCTTCAAATGCACCGTAGACTTCTCTTTGCGCAGTTGATCTTTTCCCATCACGCATGGCACGGTTTATCAATTTAGTAACCAGTTTATGTTTGTAAATTGGGTCTTCTGGGATATCTCTTTTGTAGTTTCTTGCGCGTCTCATGGGTTGTTAGGAAGCTGCGGCAGGAGCGGGCTTTGCTCCACCAAGCTGCGCCTTTGCTCCGTATTTTGAACGAGATGACTGTCTTGCTTCTACTCCACCTGTATCAAATTTGCCTCGGACAACGTGGTATTTTACTCCTGGAAGGTCTTTGACTCTGCCACCACGAATCAATACTATTCCGTGTTCTGCTAAATTATGCCCTTCGCCTGGGATGTAGGCTGTTACTTCTTGTTTGTTTGAAAGTCTTATTCTTGCAACTTTTCTTAGCGCTGAATTGGGTTTTTTAGGTGTCATTGTTCGGACCTGTAGAACAACTCCACGTTTAAATGGAGCGGAAAGCGACTTAAACACGCGGTCTTTGTTGTTCCACCAACGAGTTAGAGCTTGAGACTTTGATTTTCTTGAGGATTTCTTGCGTCCTCTTTTTGTTAACTGTGATATTGTCGGCATAGCTTTTTCTTTGAAAAAGAAATTCTAAATTCGAATACCGAAATACTAAACAAATCCAAATGTGAACACGTTGCCTTGCGGCAAGTAAATTTTTGAAATTCAAAAATTAGGTATTGTTTCGGATTTCGTGCTTCGGATTTTGAAGTCATATTGTACCACGAAACAGGGTTAGTTGGAAATCATGCTGGCACGCCCAGCAGTTGTGGGGATTAGACGGCCGATTATGACGTTTTCTTTCAAGCCCAATAGTCTGTCTTCTTTTCCAAGAAGGGCGCACTCAGTAAGCACTGAAGTTGTATTTTGGAATGAAGCTGCAGATAGCCATGAATTTGTAAACAAGCTTGAGCGAGTTACTCCAAGAATGATAACTTGTGCAGTTGACGGCTCGCCGCCTTCTGCCAAAATCTTCTCGTTTTCCTCTTCAAATACTGCTTTTTCAACAATTTCACCAGGCAGCATTGTTGTATCACCTGAGCTTGTTACATGAACTTTGTCTGACATTTTGCGAACGATAGTTTCAAAATGTTTATCATTTATAGAAATCCCTTGGGACTCGTAAACTGCTTGGACTTCGTTTATCAAGTATTCTTGTGCTGATCTTAATCCTTTTACTCCAAGTACGTCTTTTATGTCCAAGAATCCTGATGCCAATTGCTTTCCGGATTCAACAAGATCTCCGTCTTTTACTTGGAGAGTTGAGGTCAAAGGAATTAGGTATTCTCGCTCTTCTACTGGCTTTATTTGAGTATTTCTAACTCGAACTAGCCATCCGTCTTCTTGTTCTGTTACGTCAACTTTTCCTGAAATTTCAGAAATTGGAGACAGTGCTTTTGGTGTTCTTGCTTCAAAAAGCTCGTCAACTCTGGGGAGTCCTTGGGTAACGTCTAGCCCAACGATACCTCCTGCGTGCTTTGTTCTCATTGTAAGCTGGGTTCCAGGTTCTCCAATGGATTGGGCCGCAACGACTCCAACTGGGGTTCCGAGCTCAACCGGCTTTTTGATTGATAAATCAAGACCATAGCAGGCTGCGCACATACCGTATCTTGCTTTGCAGGTAAGAGGGGACCTTACGTTTGCCTCAGTTGCCCCTTCTTGGTCTAGTTTGACTGCTAATTCTGAGCTAATTATTGTTCCCTTTTCAAGCTTGGTTCCTTTGGTTTTTACGTCTTGTGCCAAGGTTCTCCCAGTTAGCCTATTTGCAAAAGACTTTGTTCTGATGCTTTTTAGGATTGTTATATACTCTTGCGAGCCGCAGTCTCTTGTTCTTACTATCAAATCGTGGGATACGTCTACCAATCTTCGAGTCAAGTATCCTGCGTCTGCAGTTTTCAAGGCTGTGTCTGTTAGTCCTTTCCTTGAACCGCGAGCCGATGTTACGTATTCAAAAATTGTTAGCCCTTCTCTAAAGTTTGACTTTGTTGGAAGGTCGACGATTTTTCCAAGAGGGTCAACAACGAGTCCGCGCATTGCTGCAAGTTGTTTTACCTGATCTCTTGAGGATCTTCCAACTCCTGCATCTATTATCATCTTTATTGGATTCCATGCTTCCAAACCATCCCAAGTCCTATCTGCAAGTTCTTCGGTTACTTCGATCCAAAGTTCTTGAGTTAGGCGCTTTCTTTCTTCAGAAGTTACTAGTCCTGCTCTAAAGTTGTCTTCAATTCTTGCAACTTCTTCGTTTGCTTCTCCAATTACGACTTCTTTGTCTTCTAAAATCTTTGGATCTGTTATTCCGAAAGACAAACCTGAATCAGTTCCTGCTTCAAACCCAAGGTCTTTTATGTTGTCGATCATTTGAACAACTAGGGCATTGTCCGCATCGGGTGTACTTAATATTTTTGCAAAAAGGCCCTTGATGACGCTTGCGGTTACTGGAACGTTTACAAACCTAAGTTCAGGCATTACTGTCTCATTGAAGAATACGCGACCTACGGTTGTTTCAACAATTTCACCTGAGCTGAGTCTTACTAGGATTTTTTCCCTTAAACCTATTCCGCCTTTTTGGTAGGCTGACACTGCTTCTTGTTCATCCCCAAAGAGCTTTTGGGTATCATCCGCTTTTTTTCGTGCCTCACTTTCAGTTCCTTTGGGTGTCAAATCATCAGAAGTTAAGTAATAGATACCTAGGGCCATTTCTTTAGAAGATGGGATTGCAATTGGGCTTCCGTCACCGGGGCGCAATAAGTTTGAGGCTGGAGTCATTAATTTTGCTGCTTCTTCTCTTGCGTATTTTCCAAGAGGAAGATGGACTGCCATTTGGTCTCCGTCAAAGTCAGCGTTGTACCCTGAACATACGCAAGGATGAAGTCTTATTGCTTTTCCTTCGACAAGCACTGGATAGAAAGCTTGGATTCCGAGCTTGTGGAGAGTTGGAGCACGATTTAACAAAACTGGATGATCTTTTGTTATTTCTTCCAAAATATCAAAAACTTCTGGTGGTCTTCTATCAAGCATGTTTTTGGCACTTTTAACGTTTGGCGCAATACCCCTCCCAATCATTTCTCGCAAAACGAAGGGTTTGAAAATCTCAAGCGCCATTTCTTTTGGAAGACCGCATTGGTCAAGCCGCAGTTCAGGCCCTACTACGATTACGGAACGGCCTGAATAATCAACCCTTTTTCCAAGAAGATTTTGTCTAAATCGACCTTGTTTTCCTTTAAGAAGGTCTGACAGGGAGCGCAGTACCTGGCGTCCTCGACCTCTTCTGGTTGCTTGCCTTTGGGAAGCATCGATTAGAGAGTCAACTGCCTCTTGGAGCATTCTTTTTTCGTTTCTTAAAATGATCTCGGGCGCACCGAGCTCTAAAAGATGTTTTAGCCGGTTGTTTCTATTTATTACTCTTCTGTAAAGATCGTTTAAATCAGATGTTGCAAAACGTCCGCCTGACAATTGGACCATGGGTCTTAGGTCTGGGGGAAGCACTGGCAGAACTTTGATAATCATCCATCGGGAGTTTATGTTTGCTCTCTTCATTCCGTCTACAAGTCTTAGTCTTTTTGAAAGTTTTATCCTTCTTGCTCCGGTTGAAGTTTCAAACTCTTCGCGAATCTGGGCTCCAAGTTCGTCTAGTTTTACGCCTTCAAGAACCTTTAGGATCGCCTCTGCTCCCATTTCTGAGGTGAAAAAGTCAGCTGCACCATAATTTACCAGTTCTATATATTCTTCTTCTGACAAAAGGCTTAAGAATTTAATGCTTTTGACAATTGCTACTAATTTTCCGAAAAGCTCTTCAAGATTTTTTGCATTGTTTTCGACTTCTTCTTTTAGCGCAGTTAGTCTCTTTCTTCCTTCAAGTTGGACTTCTTCATTTGCTAAAGCCTGTGCCTCTGCGTCTTTGACTTTATTTTTTACACCATCAATTTTTGAAGCAATTTCTTTTGCAATTTGGTCTTCTCTTTCTTTTTCGTCTTCGCGAATCTGGTCAAGTTGTGTTTTCGCTTGGGCTTCTAATGCCTCAATTGCTTTTGCACGCTCTGATTCCTCAACCTTGGTAACCAGATATCTTGCAAAGTAAATTACTTGCTCAAGAGCCTTTGGTGGAAGATCAAGAACCAAAGAAAGTTTTGATGGAGCGCCTTTGAAAAACCAAATATGGGCAACTGGAACAACCAGGTTAAGATGGCCCATTCTCTCCCTTCGAACGCGAGACAAAGTTACCTCAACTCCACATTTATCACAGATTATGCCGCGATAGCGAATTCTTTTGTATTTTCCGCAGTAGCATTCCCAATCTTTTGTAGGACCAAAGATTCTCTCGTCAAAAAGTCCGTCTTTTTCAGGCCTGAGGGTTCTGTAGTTTATAGTTTCTGGTTTTGTAACTTCTCCGTGGGACCATGACAGAATATCCTCGGGAGAGGCTAGTTTTATCTTAAGGCTTGAAAAATCAGCAAGTCGTCCTAGATCCATGGGTTAGGTTATCGGGTAATCAGGTTATGAGGAAACCTGACTCATGCCTCCTTCCAGTGTTAAAGCCTCAACGGGTGTTTCTACTTTTTCAGTTTCTGCAGGTTTTGGCTCGTCTTGTTCTTTTGGCTGGAGTGTTGCTCCCTCAGGCGAGATAACAAAGCCAAGTGAGTTAAGTTCCCTTACCAAAACTTTAAATGATTCTGGGATTGTTGCTTCTGGGATTTCGGTTCCTTTAACAATTGCCTCAAAAGCTCTTGCACGTCCCACAACGTCGTCGGACTTGATGGTCAACATTTCCTGCAAAGTATGGGCCGCACGATGGGCCTCCAAAGCCCAAACTTCCATTTCTCCAAGTCGTTGGCCTCCCATTTGTGCCTTCCCTCCAAGGGGCTGTTGAGTAACAAGCGAATATGGTCCTGTTGAGCGGGCGTGAGTTTTATCCTCAACCATGTGGATTAGCTTCATAATGTAGCCACGTCCTACGAATGTTGGTTCTTTGAATGGATCGCCTGTTCGACCGTCGTAAAGCTGAAATTTTCCGGAAATTGGGAGTTTTGCTTCTTCCATTATTTTTTGGATTTCACCTTGCCCAAGTTTGTCAAAAACAGGAAGGATAAACTTTTCCCCAACAATTTCTGCTGCCATTCCAAGCTGTGCTTCAAGAAGCTGACCCAAATTCATACGCGCAAGAACCGAAAGGGGAGAAATAACAACGTCTATTGGGGTTCCGTCTTCTAAATGCGGCATGTCTGCGCAGGAGACGATTTTTGAGATAACTCCTTTGTTCCCGTGGCGGCCCGCAATTTTGTCCCCAACTGAAAGTTTTCTCATTTGGGCAACTCTGACAATTACTTCCTTTAAAGTTCCGGGGTCAAGCTCGTCGCCTTTTTCTCTATCGAGAATTTGAACGTCAACAACAATTCCGTGCTCGCCGTGCGGGACTCGAAGCGATGTGTCTCGAACCTCTCGAGCCTTTTCACCGAAGATTGCGCGCAAAAGCCTTTCTTCTGCAGTCAGTTCAGTCTCACCCTTTGGGGCAATTTTTCCAACCAAAATGTCATTTGGTCCAACTTCTGCGCCGATTACCACCATTCCGTCTTCTGCTAAATTTGAAAGGTCGCCTTCTGCGACATTTGGAATATCGCGGGTTAACTCTTCTGGGCCAAGCTTTGTGTCCACGACTTGGCTTACATATTCTTCAATATGGATTGAGGTAAGAAGGTCTTCTCGAACCACACGGTCTGAGATTGCAATTGCATCTTCGAATCCAAGTCCTTCAAAGGAGCAATATGCAACCAGCATGTTTTGTCCAAGAGATAGGTTGCCTTGATCTGATCCGGGGCCATCAACCAGGAGGTCGCCTGGCTTGACTTTATCTCCAACAGAAACCATCGGCCTTTGGTTAAAACATGTGGATTGGGAGGTTCGCATAAACTTCTCAAGAGAATATATTTCCTTTCCGCCTTGTCTTTTTACTCTGTCTCCGTCGACTCCACCTTTTGGGGTACCGGCAATCGTTAGTTCTATGCATTCAGAATCTACATATGTGACGGTCCCCGCGCTTTGTGCTCTGACAACTCTTCCCATTGCGCTTGCAACTGCCCCCTCCATTCCGGTCATCATCAATGGCGAGCCCGGGCGGACTAAGGGCACTGCTTGGCATTGCATGTGGGTACCCATAAGCGCGCGATTTGCCTCATCATGTTGTAAAAATGGAATCAAAGAGGCTGAAGTTCCCACAACCTGGCGAGGTGAATAATCAACAAAGTCGATCAGGTCAGAGGGGCCCTCTGTAAACTCTCCTTGGAAACGCATGGGCACCCATTCATCAAGAATTGTGTTTTGTTTGTTTGTTTTTACTGCGGCGTGGGTGATGTGGAAATTTTCTTCGTCGTCTGCTGGGAGATAGACTACCTCGTCTGTCAGACGAACTTGGGTTTTCCCCTTAACTTGGACCTTTTCGACCTTTATATAAGGACTTTCCAGGAACCCAAATTCGTTAACACGAGTATACAGGGCAAGATATGTAACAAGCCCGATGTTTGGCCCCTCAGGAGACCTTACGGGATCAATTCTTCCGTATTGAGAGGCATTTATATCGCGGATTGAGAAAGATGCGCGGTCTCGAGTTATTCCGCCAGGACCCATGACGGAGACACGCCTCAGATTGTCAATTTCTGCCAAAGGATTTGTTTGGTCAAGGATAACCGAGAGCTGGTTTGATCGGAAAAACTCGTTTAGGGCCGCAATTACGGGACGAGCGTTAACCAAAAAAGATGGGTTGACCATTTCGTCGGTTGGAGTTAGCGACATTTTTTCCTTTATTGCGCGCTCAAGCCTCAAGAGACCCGGACGGAATGCTGAGGCTCCAACCAATTCACCCGCTCGACGAATTCTTCGGTTTGCAAGATGATCGATATCATCAACTCGCCCAATTCCATTTTGAAGTCCTATTAAATAACGCAAAACTGCGACAAAATCGTTTGGGGCCAAAACTGCTTCGGATCCTGAGGAGGTAGTGCCAAGTCTTTTGTTTAGTTTGTAGCGGCCGACTTTTTCTAAGTTGTAGCGCCTGGGATCAAAAAACAATGTATGGAAAAGATTTTGGGCATTTTCCAAAACCGCAGGCTCCCCGGGGCGCATTCTTCTATAAATTTCAAGGAGTGCTTCTTCTTTTGTTTTGCTTGAATCTTTACTAAGAGTTGCATCTATATATTTGTGGCTTTCGTTTGTGTCTACGTCCTGGAACTTTTCTTTGATTGCCTCCGGATTATCAAGCCCCAATGCTCGAAGAAGCATTGTTGCAGGGAGTTTTCTTCGTCTGTCAATTCTTGCAATAATTACATCTTGCTTTGATACTTCAAACTCAAGCCATGATCCGTTTGCTGGTCTGACTTCTCCACGGTACAACATGCGTCCTGAGCCTGGGTCCTGTTCTCCAAAAAAATAAACTCCAGGAGACCTTACAATTTGGCTGACAACTGCGCGTTCTACTCCGTTTACAATAAATGTGCTTTGCGCAGTCATTTGGGGAATATCACCAAGAAAAACCTCCTGAGAAGTTGCCTGGCCTGATTTTTTATTTAGCAGGGTTGCTTGGATGTAAAGAGGAGCGGAGTATGTTAGACCTTTTTGCCTTGCACGAGATGGGGTTGTCTGCGGATCTCCAAGTCTGTATTCGCCCAAAGAAAGTTCCCAGTTTTTACCTGTAAAGTCTGATATCGGGTTTATTACTTTTAACGCCTCGCCAATTCCGTTTTTTAGAAATTCTTCCCAGGACTCTTTTTGGATTTTTAATAGATCAAGTTCATTTAGCGTTGTTTCTTTATTGGTTAAATATCGGTACTTAAGTTTGGGGGAATCCATATTTTGATTTTTAGACCCTAGAGACCGCAAAACGCCCCGCATGGCGGGGTATCAAAAACCTGCGTAAAGATTTACGCTTGAGATTAGTTGTAACACGGAAGTTGGTCCTTGTCAAGTCCTGGTTTTCACGCTGTGTTGTGGTAGACTCGAATCATGCGTAGGAATGCCCCTGACAAGAAAATTCTCCTGGATCTTCAAAAAAATATCTACTGTAGGATTTCGCGCTCGAAGATCTCGGGGGTTGGAGTTTTGGCGATACGCGATATTCCAAAGGGCGAAAATCCTTTTGGCGGGGTTCCTAAAAATAAGTACATCACGATTGATGCTGATAAGGTCTTAAGAAACCCCAAAATACACCCAGGGGTTGTTAGAATGGCAAAGGACTTCTATTCAATACGGGATAACAAGATTTACTTCCCAGATTCCTCCTTGAACGCGATTAACATTTCGTTTTTTATGAACACTTCCAAAAATGCCAACATTGGAACTCGCGATGGGGAGACATTTTTTGCAAAAAAGAAGATTAAAAAAGGAGAAGAACTGCTGGTTGACTACGATCTTTTTTCTGACAAGTGGGAGTAGTTGTTGTTTACGCCATTTAATATAAATACCCTGAGGTTTGAAGTTTGTCTGAATCTTCGTGCCACCTTAGGCCAATATCGGTTCTGTAAAACATGTTTGGGATCATTATATTTTCTACCCGCAAATATGCCTGCTTTCTTGCCGTTTCAACTGTTTGGCCGGATCCTGTCACAATTAGAGCATAACCTGTTTTTCCTGCAAGTTTCCAGTCTCCGTCTTCGAGTTTTACCTCTCCAAGATGGATGCCTTTTCTGTCTCCATTTTTGAAAAGTATAACTGCGTCTTCTGAATATCTTGTAAATGCATCTGTGTCCCAAAATGGGAACGGGGGGACAGCAATCACAACTCCCACTTGAAATCCACGTTTGACTTTAATATTGAACTTCACTCCTTTTGCCAACTTATACATAAAATCTCCCCACTCGCTTGTTACCCCTTCCATCATTATGCTTACTGTTGGGTAGCCGAATCTGCAATTTCCACACCAGAATGCTTTGCCATTTCGCCTTACATAAATTATATGGTTTGGAACCTCAACACAATAAACTTTTCCTTTATAAGGAACTTTGGTTACATTTCTCTTGTCAACGTAATAGTCAATCTTTTTTACCCTCTCGGCTATGAAATAAATATCACTATTTCTAGTGTACCCGCCTATTGATTTTGTCCCCTTACTTTTTACAGAGCGAATGTTACCGAGAGTGCCGCATTTAAGTAGTAATTCCTGGATGTCGTCGATTAGCTTTTTTGATGTTGAAAAATAAGATACTTGACCATTTCGTTTATGAATATGTCCATCACCTATACGGAATGCGTCAAGAAAAATTCTTATTTGTTCGGGGGGTAATGACTTTATGTATTCGGGAACATATTTGGTGCCACTTTTACCAAAACCATAAGTTGCCAGGTGTTTAACTAGTTGAGTTGAAGAAATTTGGAATCCCACCTTGTTTTCAACAACTTTTAGTGGAAAATCTTTTAAGAGTTCTCGTACCTCTCGTTTGTGGTTAAATTGAGATATATTTATAATGTGGTTCTTGCCCCCAATACTTCCTTCGGCCAAATAAATTCCTAAAAATTTAAGCCACACGTCCATTGGCATCTTAACCTCTGCGTGTTTTATTAGATGGATTTTTTTATGTCTCCCAAGATAATGATTTTCTGTGTATTGGGGTATAGAGTACGTCTTGATCTTTTTTCCTTTCCAAATTGCTGCACGTTTTATTTTTGAACCTTGAGGAATCGAATCGGCGTTTACAAAACCAAATTTCCCATTTCTTTTTTCTATATACATTTGGTGGTCAGGAGTTACTAAACAATCCAACGCTTGGTGCGCTTGACCGTTACCGCCAATGTGAATCAACTCACCATTGTATTTCTTTGATATAAAACCCGTAATATTTTGATACTCTAGATTGTGTGACTTTGGATTAAGAGTGGCTACTTTCTCTTGACGTTCAATGTCTTTAATAAATTTCCATCCGCCCTCAGTCAAAATTTCTGTGTCCTCACTAAAGCAAGTAAACTCCAAAGGGTATATCCCTTTCCCGTTGGCTATGCAATTTATGTCAACATAACCAACATATCCTGACTTTGCTAACTTTGTACTCATTCTTTTTAGGGTTTCTTCAAAAATTCTGTTTGGTGCAGACCAATACATCAGGGTTCCCATCTCGCCGGTTGAAGGTCCAATCTCGCCATTGAAAAGTTTTTTGTGTTCGAAGTTGATGTTGACTGGGTAGATAAATTCTTTTCCGTTGAAAAATGCCCCTACTGCGATCTCAACGCCCGCTGCATATTTTTGTATTTGAAAACGCTTTATCTTTTTTGCCCAATTCTTTTTGTAATGCTTCAATACCTGCACAATATCCCTGCCGTCTTCTTCTTGTCCTACAAAAAGTAGTTCTTTACCGTCTGATAGGGCGTTGCCTGAGGGTTTTATTACGTATCTGCCTGGGTTTTTTTTGACAAATGCTGCTGCCTCATCGAAATCTTTGAAGTTGTAATGAGGGAGGATATTGACTCCAACTTCTGCCAGCTCTTTTTGTCCAAACTCTCGATCTATCTCGAGACTGTCTGTATATAAGGTTCCTCCAATCACAAGCTTGCCTTTTCTTCTTAGGATTTGAGGGATATTTCCATTGCCTATATCATCAAAAATTATAACGTCTGCCCAGTCAACATAATCTCTCCAGGTTGAGACTTTTTTTACAAATCCATCGCAAACATTTTTCTCAAAACTTTCTTTGATGTAGTATTTAACGTTGTGTCCTTCCTCGCTTATACGCCATGCCAAATCTCCTATTAATCCTTCAATAGAAACGAATAGAAAATTGAGGCGGGATTTTTTCACCAATTCCAGTTCTACAGGTCTTGTAACCACGTGTCAAATTCTAGGCAGAAAACGAGCGAGAAAAGAAGTTAAAATTTAGCGCAGATATTTGTTGACGTTGTTTGCGTGTTCGTCGGCGTCTTTTGCGTATCTAATTTTTCCATCTGTGTCATGGATATAGAACCAGTAGTCTGAGTCTTCCGGATAAATGACTGCCCTGATTGAGGAAAGAGAAGGATTGGCAATTGGGCCGGGCGGAAGAGTTTTGTTTGTATAGGAATTGTAGGAAGATTTAACTTGGCGATCCTCAACTTCAGGAATTACCCACCAATCACAATCTAAAACTGGTTTAGTCAGATCTTTTCCACAGCGGTTTGTACCTGTTGCATATTGAAGGGTTGCGTCTGCCTGCAAGGGCCAGCCGGCATCAAGGCGCTTCATCAATATCCCGGCCACAATTGGGCGCTCTTTGTCTGTTAATGTTTCGCGTTCCACAATTGATGCCAAAGTTATCAGCTGTACGAATGTGAGGGCGGACTTTTCAGAGTCTGCCCGCATCTCTTTTGTAACCTTTGTTTCGAACGTGTTTAATAGTTTGTTTGCGACGGTTGTTCCCTTAACATCTTTTGGGAACAGGTATGTTTCTGGGAATAGATATCCTTCTTTTCCATATGCTGCCCCCATAAATTCTGTCCAAAAGGTTTGTGCTTTTTCTCCCGTCATTCCAAGGGTCTTTATAGTTTTTGCGGCCATTTCCTCAAGCCGCAAACCCTCAGGATATGTTACCCAAAGTTCTTTGGGGCCAGAAATCAAGGTCATCATTATTTTGTCCATGGAGAAGCTTGGGGAAATTGAATACTCCCCAGGTTGGATTTTTCCAGCTTGGCCTGAGAGTTGAGTATAAAACCTAAAGGCAGTTGCACTTTTTACGAGTTTTTGTTTTTCAAGATTTTGGGCAACTCGAGTTAGAGATTGACCCCTGCTTACTAGGAAGTCTTGTGGGGCAGTATCTTTGGGATTGAGTGGCCCTGAGACTGATTTCCACCAAATTCCACCAACAACTGCAATTATTAAGACAAGTGGAAAGAGTAAGAGGATACGCTTCATATGAGATTGCCACGTCGCTTCGCTCCTCGCAATGACAATCAGACTTCGTTAAGGAGTGCGCGTCTGTATTTTCCGTTTTTCTCCTTGATGAACAGACGCCCACATTCGCAGGTTACAGCTTCTGAGCCGTCTTTTCTTTTTGCCTTTTTGGCTTCTGTAAGCTCGCGGCCACAGCCTACGCATCGGCCTTGGGACATAAGCCAGGCTTGGACTGGGGCAATTATGTTTTTGAAAACTCTTGGTGCTCTAGGTTGTTGCGCCATGGTTTGACTGCGCTCACCACAATTGTTGTCAAAGCTGTGAGTCTATGTAGGATTGTAGCACAAGGGCTGCCGCGAATGCATCTTCCATATCAGCCCTCTTCTTTTGCCCCTGGCCGCTTTGGATTGAAAGCATTTGTGCGTCTTGGGTACTGAGTGTTTCGTCCCAGACAACCACGTTGATTCCGGTTTTTTCTTTTAGAAGTTTGGCAAATTTTTCCTGCTCTTTACCCATAAGTCCTTCAGAAACTCCAACGACTACCTGTGATACTTGTGACACATGTGCTACCTGTGATACTTTCTCCACAGCATCTTCCATAGAGTTTACACGCACCACGCTGTGCGGCTCTGCCAGTGGGCCGTCTGCTGTTGCAAGGCCAATCTTGGCTCTTCCGTAGTCTATTCCTAGGATTTTCATAATTTCGTCGTCAGTTGTATGGTACAAGCTTTGCG
This sequence comes from uncultured Gammaproteobacteria bacterium, assembly GCA_964366515.1. GTDB lineage: Bacteria > Patescibacteriota > Microgenomatia > UBA8517 > UBA10165 > 2-12-FULL-44-25. The sequence continues at coordinate 12,592 of CAYIUF010000006.1, read as the reverse complement.
CGGACAATCAAGCGCCTTGCGTAAGTTCCAGGCGGGACGCATGTTACTAACGTTACATATGAGCTGTCTTCTTTTTGTTCTAAAATCTGGACTGCGTCTGGTTTTACTTCAAACATTTCCTCGGTTTTGAATTTGTAGGTTATTCCGTCGTAGTCGACGAAAATCTCATCCCCTTTTTTAAGCGTGGGCAGGTAGCTAAAGACCGTCACGTAGTTTCTTGGGTTGTAAATGGAGAGGATTGTTGAATGTCCAAAAATTACAGCATTGCCTGGTTTTCCTGGAAGTGCTGTCCCTCCAAAGTGGATCAGACTTTTTGACAGATCATCGCCCCCTACTTCAACAACCGCATCTTTGATTTTTAGTTTGGGGATTGAAAGTTTGTAATGTTTTACCTGGTAGTCTACGCCTGATAGGTTGGTGTCTCCTTCAAACCAACTTGAGGCCTTTTTGTAGTCTTTTGGCGAATTCTGAACATTTGTTGTTTTTGATACGGGAGACAAAAATTCTTTTCTTGTTATGTGGGGGCTTACGAAAAGTTCATATTGAATAATTGGCATTAGGGCAGAAAGCGTTAAGATCAAACCTAAAGATATAAGAATGAAAGAAACGAATCTGATTGCCGGTCTGTTTGCCTGGATCATATGGATTAATCAGCTACTATCTCAATTCCGATTTTTTGGGACCTTCTGGGGAGGGTAGCAAGAGGTCCCGGGAGTTTGAACTTAATTATAATCTCAGCTCTCTGAAAACCCGGGGTTCCTGATAATATATTTCTTGCATCTGTTAGCGATTTTCCTGCAATCCTATCCCTCAAGCTTTCTGGCTGGACTTGTGGCAGAAGGTTTGCTGTAATTTTTGCTTTAAACTCGTTTTTACCTTTCGGCTCTGTAGTCATTTTGATCTGGTCTTCTTTTAAGGAGAATCCTTCGGGCAGGCCGCCTGCTTGCTCCAAAAGTTTTTTAATGTCGGATTTTGAGACTGCAAAAAACTTTGCTTTTCCGGTTATTTTTACTGAAACACGCTGCGCCTCATCTCCTTCTTTTTGAGTGAAGTCTTTTGAAGATATTACAATCCCCTCAACTTGTGCAATTAATATTTCACTCTCTTTCAATCTTCCCTGTAGATCCTCATTTGCCTTTTCCTCGAGCTCTTTTTTTGCACTCTCCTCAAGGTTATCAAGATCGGCAAGGGACACGGCCTGGACTTCTCTGGCACTGCCTCCTGTGAATGCTTTGTCATTTTTTGCAGTTGTTGAATCGGTTGAGAAAGTTCCAATTTTGAAAGAGCTTCCAGAGGGGAGATTCGAATCGGGGCCGATTGTAGATGCAGTAACCGGGGCTATCTCAGTGTTTTTTCCCAAGGAATCGGGGCCTGCAGAGCCTGAGGCAACTTTTACGTCGCGGTCTAGAGTAAATTTTAAACTTCCTGAGCTCAGGATTGTTCCTTTTGCTAATGTTGTTTGAGGGCCAACTCTGTAGATTGTTACTTCTCCAGTTGCTCTATCTCCAATGCTTGCTGTGCCAGTTGTGTCAGCCTCTTTGTTTACAGTTTTTTCTACTTCTAAAACTCTTGCTGGAAGTTCTTTTGAGTTAACTTTTAATGTAAGTTCTTTTTCATATGTTTTTGGGGAGACGAAAACTGAAACTTGGGCAGATGGCATAAACCAATAGAAAAGGCCGATTGCGACTGCTGCCAACACTGCTGCCGCAACATAGAAAGCGGGCTTGCCTCCTGGGACTCGGAATCTTGGGAGACTGACACTTGGAATGCTTGAAAGTAGGCCAGCTAGTGGATTCTTTTTGGCAGAAAGTGAACTCAGCGCATGCGTTGGCGGGGGTTGGATAGCACGGGGTGAATACACGGGAGGAACGGCAAATTCTTTTTCTTGTGCATCTTCATCTTCTTTGAATCCAAGTTCTTCAGGAGAAACGGTTTTGACGTTTGCTGCTTCGTTTGTTATTTCGCCAGAAACAAACTCGTTTATTTCGGTAACCTCGTCCTCGTCAATGCCAGAGGCCCGTTCTGTTTGTATAGATCCCGTATCGAGTACGAGACCTTCGGCGTCAGAACCCCCGGTTGGGGCGGCCACTGCAAGCTCAGTTGCGTTCCCGACCTCTGCGCCGCCTGCTAAAGATATTGCAGTTGCAACTACGTCTTCTGGCAGAACTTCAACTTTTGGGGTATGAAGAAAGCTTAGTCCAATTTTTTCCCAGTCTGAGGCGAGCAGGTTATCTTTTGTTGCTTCAATGTCAGCATTTTTGTGGTTGTAAACTAAAATTCTTGTTGGATATTGGAGGACTTCCGGGAGGCGGTTTATTGCTTCCTGCAAATCGGTCCCTGTTGACATGCTTCTTGCAACCTCTGTTGTACCTAAGGCTTTTCCGTTTTGAACCAAAGTTACTTCGAGGGTGTCTTCTCCCGAACCTACCAAGATAACGTTTGGCGGGGCCCCCTCTTGGGATTTTAAGAGATGGATTATTGCCTCAGGAATTACAACAAATCCTGCGGGAGTTAGTTCTAATTCTTTTGACAGAACACGCAATATTTCAACGAATTCTTTTTTGATTTCTCCGTCTTCTAAATAACCAGGAGGAAGGCCAAAGACGACTTTTTTTGGTTCAACGGAGCCTTGAGGGAGTTTTGCAAAAGCGTTTGATAGGGAGCCGTCTGCTGCTTCGACTAATGACGTTTTGTCACCCTCTTGATAGGGAAACGCGCCTCCATGGGAGACAATTTCAGCCTTCTCCCCGACTACTCTCCAAATTGCAGAATCAACCCAGTTTTTCCCAAGGACGAGGCTCCAAAAATTTTCAGGTTGTTCACTTTCGTTTTTTAAAAAAGGCAGATCCATTAGGGCAAGGGTAGACAAAAGTAGTGAAAGTAGTAAAGGTAGTAAAAGCTACACAATCTCTGCGTAGATTCTACGAACACCGCTACCAGCTGATTCTTCTTTTGTAATTCTAACATGCCCGATCTTGCCGGTACTCTCAACATGCGGGCCGCCGCAGAATTCCTTTGAGAAATCTCCTATTGAATAGACCTTTACATATTCTGGATATTTTTCAGCAAACAAGCCTATTGCTCCGGATTCTCTCGCTTTTTCAACTAGCATTATCTCTGACTTAACAGGCAGATTTTCTTCAATTTTCTCATTCACAACTTTCTCTATTTTTTCTATTTCTTCATCGGTTAGTTTTCTGCCAAATGAGAAATCAAACCGTACTCGTTCTGGATTAATGTTTGATCCTGTTTGGTGGACATCATTTCCAAGCAGGTCACGCAATGATTGGTGCAAAAGGTGAGTTGCAGTGTGCCCTCTTACGGTTTTTTCAGATGAGTCGGAAAGACCCCCTGAGAATTTTGCCCCAGCACCACTTCGTGATTTTTCTTGGTGTTCTTTCATTGCTTTTTGGAACCCTTCTTTGTCGTATTCGATTCCTAGTTCTTTGGCTGCATCTTGGGCAAGATCTGGTGGAACGCCATATGTTTGAAAGTTTTCGAAAACATATTCTCCTGATGCTTTTCCAGCTGCTGTTATGATCGGGGTTTGACCAATTGTTTTTATAAGCGCCTTGTCTTTTGCTGCTTTTAAATCGTTTTTATAAACTTCTATCCAGTTTATGGGTTTTTGGAATCGTTCTTCTTCTGTGTCTAACGTTTCGTAAATAGTTTCTTCGTTTTCTTTTAATTCGGGATAGTAGGGAGAATACTGGTCAATCACTATTTTTGCGAGGTCTCTAAAAAATCCTTTTTGAATTCCGCCCTGGTATGCAGCGCTGACAGATCTTCTAATAAGACGTCTTAACACATATCCTTGGTCTGTGTTTGCTGGTTCAACTCCATTTGCGATTAGGAACACGCTTGATCTTACCCCGTCTGCTAACACACGGTTATAGCGAATTTCTGAAACGGTAGTTTTTTCTTCAATGGCGGCGTAAAGCGAGGCAAATATATCCGTTTCGTATACGTTGGTTTTTCCTTGCACGACTGTTGTTGTTCGTTCCACACCTGTGCCAGTGTCAACATTGCGCTGTTTAAGTGCCTCAAAGTTGCCTTCGGGAGTTTTGTTATATTCCATGAAGACGTTGTTCCAAACTTCGACCCAAAGGGGGTTTGTGTCGGGAGAATCTTTCGGCTCACCTTCTCCAGTCCAGAAAAATATTTCAGAGTCTGGGCCGCATGGGCCGGAATCCCCAACTGGACCCCACCAATTGTCTTTCTTTCCAAGGGGAAAAATTCTATCTTCTGCAATTCCAAGCGATTTCCAAATTTCTATAGATTCGTCATCTCGAGGAGCATCTGAGTCACCTGCAAACACAGTTACGGCGAGCTTTTCTTTTGGAAGCTCTAGCTCTTGTGTTAAAAACTCCAGACTCCACTCGAGCGACTCTTTTTTCCAGTAATCGCCAAGCGACCAGTTGCCCATCATTTCTAAAAATGTGTTGTGGGTATTGTCGCCGACTTCGTCAATATCGTCGGTTCTTAGACAAGGTTGGATATCAACAAGTCTTTTGCCTTCAGGATGCGGTTCTCCTAAAAGATATGGAACGAGGGGCTGCATTCCTGCGGTTGTAAACAAAGTTGTTGGGTCGTCTTTTGGAATTAAGGGTGCAGGAGGAATGATTTTGTGACCGCGGTCTTCAAAAAACTTTAAATATTTCTCGCGGATTTCTTTTGAGGTCATTGTGGGTAATTCTAGCAAGCACGGGGTGTGGTTACAAGGAATTAGTCGGGCGTTGTATGTTTAACTTCAATTATTTTCCGTTTGTAACTTAGTAAAACAGAGAAGTGATCAAAGAAGCCCACGGTTCCCAAGACTCCAAAAGAATTCGGCGGAATCTCTTTTGAAAATAGCACTTTCGTCTTGTATTTATGTGGTCCTACTTTTAGGGTCACAGCATGCTCATACCCTTTTACCTTTTGTCCGCCGAGCCCGATTATCTGCCTTTTATTTCCTTTTGTTAATGGAATACCCAAGATACTGGCCACACCAGCATCGAATACGTTGTAGTCAGCACCCGAATCGATAAGTGCTTCGTATCCAACTATTCTTGGTGATGAAACTAGGAAAATCGGGATGATGGGTCGAAATACAGTTCTTCTTTTTGGAGAAGCAGGGGAAGAGATTACTTCTAACTCTCTGTAAGAAAACTTCATTAGAAACCAGTGCCAATATATGGGAGCGATTCTTGAGGAACTTTTAACATGATCGGCACATCCACGCCAGTTTTTCTCGCTTCATCATAAGCCTTTTTGGCGTTTTTGGAAGCGGCAACGACTGTCTTCTCGTCCTGAGCAAGAGCTACCCACATACCTGCATATTGCTTGAAAATTTCTGTCCAGTCGATAACCTTCATGTGTTAATTATAACACGACCCCCTTCAGGAAGTCAGGGGTTTGCCGGAGCGGTGGAAGAAACGGCGGCCTTGTTCTTGGACTCTATGGATTGGGTGTTTTTTGCCTTCTGCGACAAGAATTCTTGCCCTTTCTTCAACTGAGGGAACTTCTTCTTGAATGCTTTCAACTAATGAAATTTCTTCTATGGTTGTCCCAATTTTTGGAGAGTCGGTTTTGACAAATTGAGAAACTAAGCCTGAGATGCTTTTGATATCTTTTACTCCGTCTACAAAATGTCTTAAGCCTTCAATTGGCCTCGCCACAGAATTTGTTAGAACATGTGCGTCGTCGAGAAGGTTGTTCATTTTATCAATCGTTTTTTGAGCGTTTCTGAGGATTAAGAAGACTTGAACGCCAACTGCAACTAGGAGCACAGTTAGAATCGTTACTGTTGCGAATAGGAGGATTTGGACAGGATCCATTCACCCACATTAACATGTGGAAATAACAATTTCAAATATACAAATTACGAACAAATTCCAATTATCAATTTCCAATTTCCAATGACTTGGTTGTGCTTTTGCCAGAGCGTGCTGTGGATTTTACTTCCACTTTTTCTCCAAGTTCTGATCTCTCAAACCGAATATCAAAAGATCCGTCTTTTTCTAATAAAACGCTTCTTCTGTTTATTTCTAAGGTTGCCGAGGGTGAAGTCTTGCCGTAAACAACAACTTCCATTCCACGAGCGTTGACTTCTACCTTTAGGGGTGGTGGGGCGACGAAGAGAAAGTATTGCCTTCCAAGATAGATGGCAACCACTCCGACGACAAGAATAACTGCTGCGACAATAGTATTTTGAGGGGTCCAGATTGAATGGTTCCCAATTGAGAGTTCTTTTTCTCTTTTTGCAAACGGGCCGTGGGGGAACTCGCGCCTTGTTAAAGCGCTCACTCTTTGCGGGTCTACTCCAACAGTTTGGGCATAGTTTCTGACAAAGCCTGAGGCGACTGTTGGATTTGGGAGAGAGTCCCAGTCTGATTCTTCAAGGGCAAGCAAAAATTTCTCTTTAATTTTTGTTTCTCTTGCTATTTTTGAAATTGTCCAGCCGCGGGACTCGCGGGCTTCTTTTAAGATTTGTCCTACGGTATTCATATATTCATATATTCATATATTCATAATAGAAGTTGGAAATTAGAGGTTAGAAGCTGGACAGTGAAGTGAGAAGTGGGATAGGAATCTAACCTCCCACATCAAATTCTAACTTCCCACATCACACTTCCCATTTCGTTTTATTGACTTGCGCTTTGCGCCAGAAATTCCTCAGGATTCGATATTAACACTTCTCTTGGCTTTGAACCATCCGCTTGGCCCACTACGCCTGCCGCCTCAAGCTGGTCAAGAAGTCTTGCGGCGCGGGCATACCCAATTGATAGTCTTCTTTGCATCAAGGAGGCTGAGGCTTTGTCTGAGCCGCAAACAATTCTTACGGCCTCTGCGAAAAGATCATCCCTCTCATCTGCCGCATTGCCGGTATAGCCTTTTCCAGTTTTTACGGGCATGTTTGTTACTTCTTCTGTGTACTGAGGCGAAACTCCGTTCTTTCTTAAGAATTCAATTAGGCGTGCAAGGTCTGAGTCTGCAACGTACGCCCCTTGCACTCGGCGAGGTCTTGCTTCATCTGGGGGAAGATACAACATATCTCCCCTTCCAAGAAGCTTTTCTGCGCCTGGGGAGTCGAGAATAACTCTGGAATCCACAAGAGAAGAAACGGCAAAGGCGATACGGGCAGGGATGTTTGCCTTAATAAGACCTGTCAGGACATCAACTGAGGGCCTTTGGGTTGCAATCAACATGTGGATTCCAGTTGCCCTAGACATTTGAGCAAGGCGTGTAATTGAATCTTCAACTTCTGCGGGAGAAAGGAGCATTATGTCTGCCAGCTCATCTATCATTAGGACAATGTATGGCAGAGCCTGGAAGCCTGACATTTCGTTGTAGCTTTGGATATTTCTTGCTCCAACTTCTGCAAACATTTTGTAGCGGTTATCCATTTCGGCCGTTAAGTATTTAAGAGCAGACAAAACCTTGTCTCCCTCTGTTATGACGGGCGCCAGCAAGTGCGGGATTCCATTGTATTGGGTAAATTCAACACGCTTCGGATCGACAAGTATGAATTTCACCTCAGCGGGGGAAGCGCGGAATAGAATTGATGCCAAAAATGCGTTCAAAGCGATAGATTTTCCGGAACCAGTTTGTCCTGCAATCAGGGAATGGGGCATTCTCGCAAGGTCTGTAATCATAGGCTTGCCCGACACATCAAGCCCCAGGGCAACTGCAAGTTTTGATTTGGCATCTCGCATTATGTCTGATTCCAAAATGCCTCTTAGAGTTACAAATTCTGGGGACCTGTTTGGAAGCTCAATGCCAACAAGAGATCGGCCTGGGATCGGGGCTTCAATTCTAATTTGACCTGAGGGAGCAGCCAAAGCAAGTGCCATGTCGTTTGTAAGATTGGTAATTCTTGATAACTTTGTTCCGAGGGCTACTTCAATTGCATATTGGGTTACTGCCGGGCCGAGATTTACTTCAACCACTTTCGATTTGATTCCGAAGGAATCAAGTGTTCTTTCGATAATGTCCGCGTTTGCTTTGATATCTCCCCTGTCGGCCTTTCCACTGTGGGTATCAGAAAGCAGGGAAAGTGGGGGGTAATCCCAGATTCCTGGTTGGCCGGGGATGTTGACTGCTGGGGCAATTGAGTCTTTTTCGGCAACTGCCGGTTTTTGTTGGGTTTGATTTCCGCCCGTTACTTTTATATCTTTGCCAGCATTTAAATTGAATGGCCTGGGGGCATTTGTACCAAGAATTCTATGGCGCAGAGAAACAAGCATTGAGACAACAATGGCAACGATGCGATCTAAAGAAGTATTAAATAGGATTAAAGCCCCAATTATTGCGCCGCCCAAGAAAACTACTGCCGCACCAAATGAGGTAACAAGGCTTGCAACCCCGCCCCAGATTTCTGTCCCTAGTTTTCCTGCGTGTGTTAGACCTGCCGCGCAGAGCGCAAAAATCACCCCGCCCAATAAAACCGTTGGCTGGGCAAGGGGAGTTTTTAGCTTGGACATCATGAGCCCTGAGACAATCAAGAAAAATGGAATAAAAAGCGAGGTCCAAGAAAAGTAATCTGTGAAGAATTTATTGATTGAAAAAAGGATTAAACCTTGGCGGGAGAAGGAGACTATAATTAGGCCTGCTAGGGCAAAACAAAGGATTTGAGCGATTGAAACGACCGTATGAGGTTTTAAATTTAAGTTGAACGAACTCTTTAGGAAGGACTTTCGGCGTCTGGGCATGTTATTTAGGATTGTATCACACTGCGAGGCAGGGGTAACTCCACTCCTATATTATATTATAGGATTGTTATGGGTTTGTCAAGTTTTTTACTGCGCTGTCCGAGTGTGTCCAGCAGCAAGGTTCTGTGCGAAGCACAGGTTCTTATTTGGGGAGCGTTCTGAATTCTCTATTCGCGTCATAAACATAATTCTTGTTTTGGCTCATAACTTCAAAGTAGTAAAGAGTGTCTGGTGTTAAATTTGAAAGCGTAAACTCATGGTGTGTTGTTCTTTTATCGGTTTGGGTATCAAACGGGTATGTTCTATCCAGCCCGTAATTTACTTTACCGGTTGCTGGATGATTAGTTAGCCAAGTAACTCGAGTTGAAGTCGAGGACAATACTTCTACTTTTACGTCTGAAATTGTGGTTGGTTCCGAAACGAAGTTATATGTAAATTTGATAATCCCCAAACCAACCCTGTCTGATACATACTGTGTCTTTTCCCCAACGGCAAAAGCAACACTTGCAACCCCGCTTTTAGTTGCGGTGGCAGCATTATCTAGTCCTTGTCCTATGCTGTGTGCTGTAGCACCAATCACATTCCCTGTTGCACTAAATCCATTACCAATTGCAATTAATACATTCTTTAAAGCTCCTGGAGCGCTGTTGGCTAGGTTTGTATACCTATTGCCAATTGCATTCCCCACAAATGCCAAACCTTGACCTGCCCAATGTGTCATTGCGAGGAAGCCGTCGGAAACGGCTGACGCGGCAATCTCAATCCCATTCCAGACAAACGCAAGTCCTGAGCCAATGGAGTCAAACACAAAAGCTATACCATTACCAATGCCAGTAAATATCGTTGTGAGAAAATCGCCTATTGCCTGAATAAGACTTCTTCCTGCTTGGGTAATACTCTCTCCTGCCCTATCTAAAGCAGATGGTTCTACAACAGGGGTAGGAATGGTAATGTTCCCTTCCTCATCAGGTTGCAACACCTCGGGAGTGGGCTCTGACTCTCCCGAGGTGAATTGTTCGGATATCTCAGCAAAAGTTCCAACATTGAGGTTGAAAGATGTTGTCGAAGAATTATCTGCCTTGTCTTTCCCAGTTAGAGTAACTTTGTAGGTACCCAGGCCAAGACTGTCTTTTGGTGTGTATTCAAAGGGCAAATATTTATCACACTTTTGTTTTGTATTGTCTGTAATCTCTATGTCCCCGCAGGTATACCAAGCTTTGTCAATGTTAATTGTGTAGGTGGTGTGAAGTATGTAAGTTAAACCTGCTTTCTTCTCAATCTTTATCTCAACACTTTTTGGACCTGATGCAATTCTTGGCCCATTTTCGTCCTGGGTAAGTGATGTGTCCCCGCCAGCAAGTGGATCAGTAATCTTTCCAAAAATAGTTGGTGTTTTGTCTGTAGTACTGATGTCATTGCGAGGAGCTTGCGACGTGGCAATCTCGTTTATCTGTGTCCACTCTGTCCTTGGGTTTGTCCTATCAACAAACAAAGTCCTCGAACTCTCTGTAATATTTCCAACTGAATCAGTAACCTTAACTTTCCAACTTACCTTTCCTTCTCTTAACTTCCCGTCGTTCTCTCCTGAGTTTGAGTCTGTACTCCAAGAGGTGGAAGACTTAGTAAAAACAGAGATGTAGCCCCCCTCATACACCACCTTGTACTTGCTTGTTTCATAGTCAGCAGTCCTGCTTACCGGAATATCAGAAATTGTAAAGTCCCCTGAGGGCTGGCCGGAACCCAATGAAGGGTTGTCTATTATCAAATCGTAGTCAGCTATGGAAGACACAGCATCAGTTGCCTCCTTCCAGCGAAACGTTGGTCTCTCGTTATTTGTGTAATCATTACCGGAAGGAGAATCAAGGGTCAATACTGGCCCAGTAATGTCGTATGCAGAATATGCAAGAGATATGTCCTGAAAAGTTGGAGTAGAAACAAAGTCAGTATTTGCAAGAGTTAACTGGTACTGAATATACCTGTGCCCATCGGTTACACAAGAGTTTGAAGAGATGTCTGTTCCACTACTTATTGCCAAACAAGAAGAGAAATCGGTAGCTCCAACCATACTAGAAGAGTTACTTGTTCTTACTTTCACAGCAACTGACGTATTGGAAGGAGTAGCAGCGTTATATGTCAAAGCTCCCCATTGGGTTCCATCATTCAAGTTCTCAGTATCAAAGATTGAAGATGTTACAGTCCCCGAAGTTGCATAGTTATTCAAACTAAAGTTATCAACATATACAGTCTTACTTGCTTTCACCTGTACCCCGTATTGTCTAGATGCATTAGCTCCGGTTACAGTACCTGATAGTTGGTACCAACCCCCTCCAACTGAGGTGTAAGTCGTACTGACAGTTGAACCATTGTAGAAAAGCTCAACATCAGAAGAAGTTACTGCAGACCCAGAGGTATATGCATATGCTGAAAGATTGTAGCTGTTTGTATCCCCAACGTTTACGTATTGATTAAAACTTGTAGCATTAGCTCCTGTAACTAACTTTGCTGAACCGGAGCTACTGGAATATGTGGTCGTTGTATCCCGAGTTAAAGTTGCATATCCTGCATTTATTCCATATTTTCCCTGTAAATACGCCTCTAACCCTTGTCTATCGCTGGTTGACAGAGCAGAGTTATAAACCATAACTTCTGCAATATCAACATCGCCAAACTCCACACCACCACCTCTCTCTGCAAGTCTTAGACCCAATAGAGCAGTACCAGCCAACGTCCCCGTTGCAGCAGTACCATTATTGGCTCGGAGTGCAGAACTCGCACCGTTGACTAATACTGAATATATATTCCAGTTATTGGTGGTTGCCGCGACAGATCCGATTTGGTTCGAATTGTTAAAGTATGCACTGCTATTATTAACTGAACGGAAAAGATATCCATTTAAATCTCCCCCTCCGTCCAGAATAGCTTCTTGTGATGTATAGGATGAACGGAAGGTAGCAACAGCGAATAGCGTGTATGGAGTACTTACAGAAGAGCTAAACGCTCCAGTTAACGTATCGTTTGTTCCGTCAAATCTCACAACAGGTTGGCTATTAATAATATTTGTTTTGTATAAAGGCTTCTTATCTGCTGTTGATTGCGTTACGTTATTGCTGACGCTTGAAGAATCGGTCCAAGTTGTGACAGCCTCATCGTCGCTAAGTCCAGTAATACTGTCTGCTTTGAGCCAAACCTGCAACCCAGAGGTGGAGTCTGGTTGTGACCCGGTGTTCCAACTCGTCAGGTTAGATTCGAAGCCAGTGTTAGAAAGCTTTTCAGCGTTTGTAGAAAGAGTTACTTGCCCAGCAGTTGAGGTAGTTGTTGTTGAACTTGAAGAAAATTTTGTGCTATCCGTCCAACTTGTTTGCCCAGAACCCCCGCTCCAATCCGTTTGTGTCCAAGGAGAACTCGCCGCGGCAAGGACTTGGTTAACTAGTAATCCGTTCGGAATGAGAGAGAGAGAGAGAGAGAGAGGAAAAGGGCGAGTAGTTTTTTCATCTTGTCCCACTATATCCCGTGTAAACCCGGCGTGCAAACGAGTAGGGAGCCTTCGTTAAATTGCCGCGATTTGCTTGCGAACATCTTTTGGAAGAGTTTTGGTTATGTTTTTTAAGACTTTTGAAGCACTGAAAATCTCGATGAGCACAGGCTCACCCTTTTCTGAGACATTGATAACTCCATAATCGGTCTCGTAAGAGTCGTCTATCTTCTTTTTAGCTACCTCGAGCATTAATATGTCTGATTCTTTATCGTAGTGTACTTTCATATCTTCCTCTCTTCGCTATATGAAGCGTTATCACAATTATATCACTTTCTTTGTTAAGCACTATACGAACTATATGGTTTTTCCCGACTAAGCCCATTGCAGTCTCTTGGCCATGACGCGAGGTTCCCTTCCATTTAGG